>NZ_JBWKRS010000010.1:0-130152 GCF_059419385.1 Pseudomonas sp. GW821-FHT05H12
CCCCCCCCCCCCCCCCCCCCCCCCCCCCCCCCCCCCCCCCCCCCCCCCCCCCCCCCCCCCCCCCCCCCCCCACTACAAGCTGTCAGCCTTCGTGGGCCGTGGTGATTTCCAGGGTATCGGTGAAAGTCACCAGCACACTCTGCCCCACCTTGAGGTCTTTAAGCCCTGCGCGAATCTCCGGTTTTTCCACATTCAGCACCTTGGTCGCCCCCGTCGGGTTTTCCAGGGTGACCTGGTTTTTCTTCAAATCGATATGGGTGATCTTCAACTGCACCTGCACCTGGCGGAACGCCGCACCGCCCGGGTTCGGATTGTCGGCGGTCGCGCGGATCACACCGGTTTTTTCGCTGGCATCCGGGGCGCTTTTGTCGACGTCGGTGTCGAGCACGGCGGCGACCGAATGGGTGGTCAGCACTTTTACCTGATCCCCCACCTTGAGATTGCCCAGGTCCTTGGCATCCTCGCTGAGCTGCACATGCACCGGGTTGCCTTGGGCGCCAGCAAGCACCACTTGATGCTTGGCGGCATCCACCGACAACACCTTGGTGGTCACTTCATCGGCTTCAAGGGATTTGGACAGCGGGATATCGGCGGCGTAGACAAGGTTGCCAGCTGCCAGGAGTGTGGCCAGGGCAATGGCCTGGCGAAGCGTGCGAATTGCTTTCATTGAGTGGACTTCCCTGTGAGTGAAGCCCTGAGTCTAGTGGCGAGCCAGCGATGCGCAACTGCACCGGCTCGCCATCCAGTCAAACGTTTAGAAGTCCACCGTGGCTGACAGCTTGGCCACGCGCGGATCGCCCTGGGTCAGGTAACCCCCGAGTGCCGACTCCCAGTACTTGGTGTTCGCGACGTTCTCCACGGTCGCGCCCAGCGTCACGTCACGCTGTTCCACCTTGAAGCTGTAGCGTGCACCCACATCGAAGCGGTTCCACGTTGGCAGGCTCAAGTTGTTGGCGGCGTCGGCGTACTGGCCACCGGTACGCAACATGCGGCCGTTGACCGTCACGCCTTGCAGGCCTGGCACATCCCAATCCACCCCGGCGTTGAGCTGGAACGACGGCACGCCGACCGCACGGTTGCCGTCATTGGCGCCGCCCGCGGTACCGCTGACTTCGGTGTGGATGATCGTCGCGCCGCCCAGCAGGCGCAGGCCGGCAACAGGCTCGCCGAAGACGTTCAACTCGACGCCCTTGTTGACCTGCTCACCCTGGAACACAAACGTTGCGCTGCCATCCCCGTTCAGCTCGGAGTATCCCTGGGTTGGTTGTTCGATGCGGTACACGCCCAGCGTTGCGCCATAGCTGCCCATGTCCACTTTCACCCCGGCCTCGGTCTGTTTCGAGCGGGCGGGTGCGAAGGTCTGGTTCTTATTGGTCACGTTGGCGCTACCAAACACCGTCGGTGCAGTCGGCCCGGACGCCAGGCCTTCGATGTGGTTGGCGTAGAGCGACACATGGTCCCAAGGCTTGAACACCAGGCCGTACACCGGCGTGGTGATGCCCTTGTTGTAATTGGCCGTGCGTTCGCCGGTGCCGTAGGCATAGCCTTGTACCACCAGTTCCTGGCGGCGCAGGCCGGCGGTGAACAGCACGCGGTCATCCAGGAAACCAAAGGTGTCCGACACCGCTGCGCTGCGGGCGAAGGTCTTGGCGGTGATGCCCGGGTCGTTCATGTCGCCGCCCGTGAAGCTGCCCTTGACCGGCTGCGCCACGTCGACCGGGTTGTAGATATTGCTGGCGTGCTCGGTGAAGTCGAAGTCGTAGGCATTGCGAGACTGGGTCCAGATCCCGGTCAAACCGACGTTCAGCTTGTGGCTGACCGCGCCGGTCTGGAACTTGCCGTTGAGGCCGGCCATCAGGCTGGTGTTGTCTTCCTGGTGGGCGATGCGCGAGCCGGTCACGGTGGCGTTGCCCAGCGTGTCGTTCACGGTGGTCGAGGAGTAACGCCCGATCTCGTTGGTGTGCTTGGCGCCGGCTGCAAGGTAGGCGGTCCAGTTGTCGTTGAGGTCGTACTCGCCACGCAGCATGCCGAAGGTGTCTTCGAGGCTGGTGGTCGCCCAGCTTGGCGCATAGTTGGTGTCGGCCGAAGGCGCGTCAGGAATGTGGGTCAGTGTCTTGCCGAGGAACACCGAGTTGCGCCCGCCGTTGACCTGCTGCTTCTGGTACACGAAGTCCCCCGACAAGCGCAGGGCATCACCACGGTAGTCCAGGCCCACCGAGAACAGCTTCGAACGCTGGCTCTCGTCGTCCACGCCGGTATCGCCTTCGCGCTGGGAAAGGTTCACCCGCGCGCCGAAACGGTTGTCTTCGCCGAAGCGCTGGCCGATGTCCAGGTGTTCGCCCACCCGGCCGTCGTTGCTGATGTCGGTGCTGAAGCGGCGCAGCGGCACGTCGTCGGCGCGCTTGGGTTGCAGGTTCACACCGCCACCGATGCCTGAACCGCCTGGGGTTACGCCATTGATGAAGGCATTGGGGCCCTTGAACACTTCAACCCGTTCCAGCGCGTCGGTGGACATGAGCTGGCGCGGCACGATGCCGTACAGGCCGTTGAACGAGATATCGTCGCCATTGAGCGGCAGGCCGCGAATCACAAAGGCCTGGGACTGGTTGGCATACCCCGACGCCTGGCGCACGGAGGAGTCGTTGAGCAACACATCGCCGACGGTTTGCGCCTGCTGGTCGCGGATCAGTTTTTCGGTGTAGGAAGACAGGCTGAACGGCACGTCCATGATGTCCTGGTTGCCCAGCACACCCAACTGGCCACCGCGTGCCACTTGGCCACCGGCGTAGACCGGGGGCAGGGCACCGGGTGCTGGCGCTTCGGCGTTGATGTTGGTGGCGCCCAATTCCAGGGTGTTGCCGTCTTGACTGTTATTCGCATCCTGCGGGGTGACGGGGGCGGCAGCGTGAGCGCCAAGGCTCAGGGAGCAGCAAAGGGCGAGCAGGGTGGGGCGAAACGGCACAGAAAGTCGGGTACGGGTGGGCATGGTCGATCCTGACGGCGAACCGTCACTGTGAGGAATAGGGCAACAACGTTGCGCGTCCTCATTGCGCGGATACGACTCCGATGCAAATGATAGTGATTGTTATTAATGTTTTGCAACAAATTTGTCGGATTGCGGTCTGCGTGCGCGTTAACGTGCCGCGTTTGTACAGATGCCGAGTAGAATCACGCCCTGAAAGCAATTCCAGAGGTGCGGTACGGTGGATTTACAGCAGGGTTTTGTCCTGACCCGGCATTGGCGCGATACCCCGATGGGCACGGAGGTCAGCTTCTGGCTGGCCACCGACGCCGGCCCGAGGTTTATCCGACTTCCCATGCAGACGTCGGTGATGTTTATCCCCGAGGCCCACCGCAAGCCGCTGGACGGGTTGCTCAAGGGCGAGCGCGACATCGAGCTGCGCCCGCTGCAGTTGCAGGACTTTCATCATCGCCCGGTGTTGGGCCTCTACACCCGCCAGCACCGCCAGGCCATGGACGTGGAAAAGCGCCTGCGCGCAGCCGGTGTCGATGTCTATGAAGGCGACGTGCGCCCGCCCGAGCGCTACATGATGGAGCGCTTCATCACCGCCCCGGTGTGGTTCGGCGGCACCCCTGACGCCAACGGTGCGCTGTCCGAGGCGCAGATGAAGCCCGCCCCCGACTACCGTCCGCCGCTCAAGCTGGTGTCCCTCGACATCGAGACCACCGCCCAGGGCGACCTCTATTCCATCGCCCTCGAAGGCTGCGGCGAGCGCCAGGTGTACATGCTCGGCCCGCCCAACAAGGCCGATGCGGTCGACTTCAAACTCGATTACTGCGACACCCGCGCCCAGTTGCTCGAACGCCTTAACCAATGGCTGGCCCAGCACGACCCCGATGCAATCATCGGCTGGAACCTGGTACAGTTTGACCTGCGGGTGCTGCACGAACATGCCCAGCGCCTCAAGGTGCCGTTGATGCTCGGCCGGGGCGACGAGCCCATGGCCTGGCGCGAGCACGGCAGCCGCACGCATTTCTTTGCGGCGGCGGCGGGGCGGCTGATCATCGACGGCATCGAAGCCCTGCGTTCGGCCACCTGGAGTTTTGAATCCTTCAGCCTGGAAAACGTCGCGCAAACCCTGCTCGGCGAAGGCAAGGACATCTCCACGCCGTACCAGCGCATGGACGAAATCAACCGCATGTTCGCCGAGGACAAGCCCGCGCTGGCGCGCTACAACCTCAAGGACTGCGAGCTGGTCACGCGGATTTTCGAGAAGACCGAACTGCTCAAGTTCCTGCTGGAGCGGGCCAGCGTCACCGGCTTGCCGGCCGACCGCAGCGGCGGTTCCGTCGCCGCGTTCACCCACCTGTACATGCCGCTGATGCACCGCCAGGGCTTCGTCGCGCCAAACCTGGGCGACAAACCGCCCCAGGCCAGCCCCGGTGGTTTTGTCATGGACTCGCGGCCCGGCCTCTACGAATCGGTGCTGGTGCTCGACTACAAAAGCCTCTACCCGTCGATCATCCGCAGCTTTCTCATCGACCCGGTGGGCCTGGTCGAAGGCCTCAAGCACCCCGATGACAGCGAGTCGGTAGAGGGCTTTCGCGGTGCACGTTTCTCCCGCACCCGACACTGCCTGCCGTCCATCGTTGCGCGAGTTTCCGAAGGGCGCGAAGTGGCCAAGCGCGAACACAACGCGCCGTTGTCCCAGGCCCTCAAAATCATCATGAACGCCTTCTACGGTGTGCTGGGTTCCAGCGGCTGTCGTTTCTTCGATACACGCCTGGCGTCCTCGATCACGATGCGCGGCCACCAGATCATGCGCCAGACCCGCGCGCTGGTAGAAGCCCAGGGATATGAAGTGATCTACGGCGACACCGACTCGACGTTTGTGTGGCTGGGCAGTGCCCATTCCCAGGACGACGCCAGTCGCATCGGCCAGGCGTTGGTGCAGCACGTCAACGACTGGTGGCGCGAGCACTTGCGCAGTGAGTTCGGTCTGCAAAGCGCCTTGGAATTGCAGTACGAAACCCATTTCAGCCGCTTCCTCATGCCGACCATTCGTGGCGCGGAGGAGGGCAGCAAAAAGCGCTACGCCGGCCTGGTGGTGCGTGGCGATGGCAGCGAAGAAATGGTCTACAAAGGCCTGGAAACCGTGCGCAGCGACTGGTCGCCCCTGGCGCGGCAGTTCCAGCAGGAGCTTTATCAGCGCATCTTCCATCGCCAGCCCCATCAGGACTACGTGCGCGACTACGTGCGGCGAACCCTGAGCGGCGAACTGGACGACCTGCTGATCTACCGCAAACGCCTGCGCCGCAAACTCGACGACTATGAGCGCAACGTGCCGCCCCATGTGCGTGCCGCGCGCCTGGCGGATGACTACAACGACCGTCTGGGGCGTCCGCGGCAGTACCAGCGCGGTGGCTGGATCAGCTACGTGATCAGCGTCAATGGCCCCGAACCGCTGGAGGTGCGCCAGGCGCCCATCGACTACGACCACTACGTCACCCGGCAATTGCAACCGGTGGCCGACGCGATCCTGCCGTTCGTGGACGACGATTTCAGCACCTTGGTGGGTGGGCAGATGGGCCTGTTTTAAAACGCTTGATTCGTGCGGGCGCCAGCCTGCACTCTCTGTCTCTGACGACCCTCAGACGGCAGCGCCTCTATGACCCAGATCACCCTGACCGGCACCACGGTCGAACTTCAGCCCCTGCTCCGCGACCACAAGGCCGCCTTGCTCGACGCCGCCGCCGATGGCGAACTGTGGAACCTCAAGGTCACCAACGTCCCGGGGCCGAACACGGTTGATAAGTACATCGACACCGCCCTGGCTGGGCGTGACGCGGGCACCGTCATCCCGTTCACCATCGTGCGCCGTGACAGCGGCCAGGTGGTCGGCAGTACGCGGTTCTGGAAAGTCGACCGGGTCAACCGCAAGCTGGAAATCGGCCACACCTGGCTGGCGCAATCCACGCAAAAAAGCGCGGTCAACACCGAAGCCAAACTGCTGTTGCTGACCTACGCCTTCGAAGTGCTCGACTGCGTGCGCGTGCAATTCACCACCGATGAACTCAACGAAAAATCCCGCGCCGCGATCCTGCGCCTGGGCGCCGTGCAGGAAGGCATCGTGCGCCACGAACGCATCATGCCCGACGGGCGCAAGCGCAACTCGGTGCGCTTCAGCATCATCGACTCGGAATGGCCGCAGGTGAAGGCCGGTTTGCAGGCCAAACTGCAACGCTAGGAGGAAAGGCCCATGTACACGCTCTATGGCATCGACGAATCCGGCTCCTGCATGATCGAAATCGCCCTGCAGCGCTGCGCGGTGCCGTGGCGACGGGTCGACGCGGCCTCGTGGGCAGAGGGCGAGGGCAGTGATGAACTGGCGCGCATCAACCCACTCAAGCAAGTGCCCACCCTGGTCACGCCGGATGGCCAGGTGCTGACGGAAAGTGCCGCGATCCTCATCCACCTCGGCCTGGAGTTTCCCGCCGCCGACCTGCTGGGCGGCAACCGTGCCCAGGTTATCCGCGGCCTGGTGTACATCGCCGCCAATTGCTACTCGGCCATCGGCATCATCGACTACCCGCAACGCTGGCTGGGCAATGTCAATGAAACGGTGCAGGCGCAACTGGTCACCGGCACCCGGCGCTACCTGCACCAGGCCTGGGTGGTGTTCGCCGACCAGTTTGCCGAGCAGTTGTTTTCTCCAGGCGGAGAGCCGAATGCGCTGGGCCTGATGGCGGCGGCGGTGTCGCGTTGGGACGAATCACGGGAGGCGTTGAACGGCCTCGCCCCGGGCTTTGCACAAACCCTGGCGCAGGTGGACGCCGACCCTGTCGTGGCCCCCGTGTTTGCGCGGCATTGGCCGGAGTGGAAGGTCTCATGATGTTTCCGTAATCAGTGGAAACAATCACCGCAGACCCGGTCCAACCCCTTGCGTAGCGGGCGTCCTGACCTACGCTTTCTTAAAGTGGTGTAGGAATCATCCTTGAATTTGACTGTCGCAGACATGAAACTCAAGAACCCTGCATGGAATTGGAAGGAGGTGCGCATGCTCATCCGGTCGCTGACCCTGGCTACCTTGATGGCTTTTACGGGGCCGCTGTTGGCCGCTGATGATATCAACCCGCTC
Organism: Pseudomonas sp. GW821-FHT05H12; assembly: GCF_059419385.1. Lineage (NCBI taxonomy): Bacteria > Pseudomonadati > Pseudomonadota > Gammaproteobacteria > Pseudomonadales > Pseudomonadaceae > Pseudomonas > Pseudomonas sp. GW821-FHT05H12. The sequence goes on from NZ_JBWKRS010000010.1 coordinate 7,101, forward strand.
AAGCAGGATTTGGGCAAATCACGCCCGCTGGTGGTGGTGGAGCTGGACTCCGGCAACCCGACCCTGGCCACCCTCAAGAAGCAATTGAACGAGCCCGCCACCAAGCAGTCCTTCGAAGAGCGCAACATGGTGTTCTACACCGTGTCATTCGGCAGCATCGGTGCCGAAGGCGAGAAGTTCGCCAAGGACCCCAAGGACAGCAAGAAGCTCACGCCACCGGAAACCAACGCCCTGATCCGCGCCCTCAAGCTGGGTGCCGGCAGTGGTACCAAGGTGATTCTGGTGGGCAAGGACGGCGAGAAGAAAGTCGAGAAGACCGTGCCACCGGATACCCTCGACCTGAAGGAATTCTTCAGCGCCATCGACCAGATGCCCCAGGCTGAAAAAGACCTGGCCGCACCGGCCGAGCCCGAGCCTGCTGCGACGCCTCCCGCCAAAGGGGCCAAGCTTGCCAAACCGGCCAAGCCGGAAAAAGCCGGCAGCAAACCAGCCCCGCAACAACTCGACGACTGAAACACATAACACCCTGTGGGAGCCGGGCTTGCCCGCGATGACGTCGTGTCAGCTACCAAAGACTTAGCTGAACCACCGCCATCGCGGGCAAGCCCGGCTCCCACATTGGGTCTCCAGTGTTCCTTAACTTGTCGCCTTATTCCCGGCCGGTTTACGCACCGGAAACGGAAAGTAGAAAAACCGCAAGAACGCCACCCGCTTGATCACTTCCCCGATCAACAACGGCACCACCACCGCCACCACAAAACCCACGCACGCCGCGACAAACGCGTGCAGCCCCAGCCGCTCCAGCAGGTCAACCGTCTTGTGCTGGATCTCACCGTGGAAGATCAGCAGGATCAAAGTGTTCTGGCCAATGTAAGTCATCGCCCGTGTGATGACGGTCGACACCATCAGCACCCGCGCCAGTGACCAGCACGCGTACACGCCGAGCACCGCTAGCAGGCTGGTCCACAGCCAGTGGTCATAGCGCCGCTGCGCCAGGTCCATGGTGGCGTGGCTGCCGATGAACACGGCAGCAAACAACGCCACCGAAATCACCAGGCCCAGCCACGATCCTTCGTGCCGACGCAGCCAGTCGCGCAGCAGGTAGCCGCAGATGAAGTAGGTGCTGCTGATCAGGGTGATTTCAAGCCCGAAGGGCAAGCCGGGCACCACCCAGGTCTGGCCGCCGACGCTCACCGGTACTTGCCAGAACCACGGCAGTACCCAGATGCCGATCAACAGCTGTGGCACCATCAGCAGGCAGCTCACCGGCAGTGACAACTTCAGGCGTTGGATCAGGCGCAGCATCACCCAACTGAACAGGATCGCGACCCAGAAGTGCGGCAGAAACCACAGTGCCTGCCAGGGAATGGTGTCCACCGAGGCATACAGAACGCCGCCGATATCCGGCAGCAGGGGTTGGCCGCGCAGTACGTCGCGTACGATCACATACACCAGCATGGTGAAGAAAAACGGCTTGAGCAGACCGTCGGCCTTGCGCACCGCCATCTCCACAAACGGCTGCTCGGGCTTGAAGAACACACCGGACAGGAAAAAAAACAGCGGCAAGATGAACGAGGCAATAATCGGGTACTGCAGTTCCAGCGAATTCGCCACGAACCAACTGTGACCGTACACGATCATCAAGATGCCGATGCCCTTGGCAATGTCCATTTGAATCCAACGATGCTTCACGTGACCTCTCCCTCTCTATAAACCCCTGTAGCGCGCCTCACGCCTTGCGCCACGGCTTCAACCACAGCCCCATCCCAAGCAACACCACCGCCCCCGCCAGGGTGCTCAGCCCCAGTTGCAGCCACACGCCATCAATCCGAAACAACGCCAGCGCCGCCAACCCCATCGCCAGCGCACTGAGCCCCCATTGCCGCGCCCAGGGCAGGGCGCCGAGCAGCGATTGACGCTGCATCAGCAACAACGCCGTGCAGATCACCCCCGCCAGCGCCGCCAACGGAATGCCCGCCAGGCCGAACACGAAAGGCAGGGCGCCCAGCAATACCACGTTGACCAAACTGCCGAGCAGCTCGCAACGCAATGGCTGGCGCGTGTCGCCGGCCGCATAGGCATAACGCGCCAGCAACGCATTCCAGGCGCCGAACACCAGCGGCACGGCAAACCAGGCCAGCAGCAACGGCAACGGCGAATCGGCCGATTGCTTGGGCAGCAGCAAGGCCACCAGGCTCGGCGCTGCGGCGACCAGGCCCACACCGGCCGGCAGGGTCAGCACGCTGGCGGTTTCCAGGCCGCGTTTGAGCAGGGCCAGGCGCTCATCGCCCTGGCGTCGACTCATCATGCCCAACAGCACTTGGTTGAGGCTCATCAGCGCAATCAGCGGCAGGTTCATCAGCTTGCGCGCCAGGTTGACCCAGGTCACCGCGCCTTCACCGAGCAACGACGCCACCAGCCGCTCGATCAACGCCAAGCCCTGGCTGGCGCCGTTGCTCAACAGTAATGGGCCGATGCGTTGGCCCAACTCCCGCAGCGGTGTAAAGGACAGCTGCCAGCGCCACGGCCGCCAGCCCTGGCGCCAGATCGACGGCAGCAGTGCCAAGGGCATCAACAAGCTGCCGGCCAGGCACGCCAAGGCCAGGGAGTGCGGTTGCGTGGCGGTGCCGGCCAGGGCGAGGTAGGTCACCGGCGGCAGGTTGAAGAGCAGCGAGCCCAACCCCGCCAGCACAAAGCGTTCGCTGGCCTGCAACGGAATACTGAACAGCGCATGCAACATTAACCCCGGCACGCACCACGCCACGATCTGCAGGTTGCTACTGGCCAGGGCCGTGGCGCTGGCCGCCAAGCCGGGGCCGAGTAACTGCACCAGCCAGGGCGCCAACACCGTCAGCAGCAGGCCTGTGACCAGGGCAATCAGCATCAACGCCGGGAACAGCACGGCCAGCCAATCCAGGCGTTCGCCGTCCTTGCGTTCCAGGTACAACGGCAACGCGGCGGCGCTGAGCACACCACCGGCCAATGACATGCGTAACGCTTCGGGCAAGAACAACGCGATCAGGAACGCATCGCTGCGCTCTCCCGCACCCCAGGCTGCCACCAGCAGCCATTCACGGGCGAACCCCAGGCACAGGCCCAGCAGGGTCGCCAGGGTCAGCCAGACGGCAGAGCCGAGCATGGTTAAGGCCGCGCGCCGTCAAGGAGTGATTTGCCCGGCACCACGGTCTTGAGCTGCGGCAGGCGTGCCGGAAACAACCGGCGAGCCTCCAGCACATTGAGGCCCACCATCAACCAGAACAGCGCCACCATCACCACGGCAAAACTGAAATAGTGGTCGAACAACCCACTGACCAGCGCCGACAGAATCCCTGCGGTACTGCCCAGCCACAGCGCATTGTCCTTGGTCAGGCGGATCGGGCCTTTTTCCGGGCGCGCTTCACGCCACCAACGCACGGTCACCGCGACGAAAAACAGCATGCCGGCGATGCCGGTCTTGTAGATGAAGTTCAGCCAGAGGTTGGAGATCCCCAAAAAGTGCGTGCCGGGCACCGGAGGGTCGACCTTGAAGCCAATGCCGAACGGATAGGCCGCCATGGCTTGGGGGAACATGCGGTATTCGTCAAAACGCACTTCGGTACTGGCGTTGCTCGAGGAGAAAATCGTCGCCAGCCGGTCCTGCAAGGGTGGATACGCCATCACCAGCGCCACGGTCAGCGCCGCGCCGATCATCAACAAACGCCCGGTGTACGGCACACGTCGCGTGGCCATCCACATCAGCACCAAGGCCAGGCTGACCATCGCGCCACGACTACTGGCCAATAGCAAGGCGGCGGCACCGAGGCACGCCACGCCCAGGCCCAGCGCGCGCTTCCAGCCCTGCTCGGTCATGCCGAAGCAGAACGCCAGCGGCAGCAGCAACGCCATGATCCCGCCGATGGCGTTCGGGTGCATCCACGGCGAGCCCATGCGCGATGACATCGCTTCAAGGCCGAATTTGAGCATGTCGAAGTTGCCGTAGTTGAACACCGCCAGGATCGGCGCAATGCCCGCCCCTGAACGCGTGCGCACGAACACGGCGATCGACAGCACCAGCATCGCCAGGGACCCCAGCAACAGGGCGATCACCAGCGATTCGCGCTGTTTGTGCTCCGTCAGCAACTTCGCGCAGAGGAACACCGCCGACAGGCTCAGCAGCCAGCGCAGCCAGTTGGCCACGCCGCTGGTGTCGGCGTGGATGGTCACCTGGCCGACGATAAACGGGAACACACTGAACAGCATCAGCCACAACAGCATCTGGTCGGTGGGGCGACGGGTGAGGCTCGGTGTATCGGGCAGGCGCGCCAGGAAGTTGTGCCACAGCACCGCGCCCCAGGTCAGCGCCAGGATCGCCTCGCTGACCGTACTGCGAATGCCCAGGTTGACGGTGGAATACGGCATGAACGTGGCCACCCCGGCAAACAGCAACAGGCCCCACAGGGGAAAGCGCAGGATGGTCACCGCTGCCGCCAGGCCGATCACCGCCAGGAATGCCTTGGCCGGTGACAGCGCCAAGGCGAGGGCGCCAAACAGCAGGCCGAACAGGATCGCGACGAGGCTTGCCAGGGATAGTCTCACTTCAGTTCCTCGATCAGTTCGGCCAGGCGCCGACGGTACGCCTGGCGGTTGAAACGCTCGGCCCATTGGCGTCGTTGCTCGGGCGATTGTTCATCTGGCTTCTCGCACACACCCACCATCAGCTGCACCAGGGCCGGGCCGTCGGTGGGCGAAAAACGCGGCGCCGACGGTGGGGTGATTTCATCCAACGACGTGCCACTGGCCACCGCCACCGGCGTGCCGACACTGAGGGCCTCGATCACCGGCAAGCCAAAGCCTTCGGCATAGGAGGGCTGCCACAGGCGTGAGGCCTGGCGGTAGAGCGCGTGCAGCTCGGCGTCCGACACACCGCTCAAGGCGCGTATGCCCGGCAGGTTGCGCTGGGCTTCGGGCAAATGGTCGAGGCTGCCCACCAGCACCAACTCTGGTACCGCCGGCGATTGGCGACGCGCCTGCTGCCAGGCGTCCACCAGGAACGGCACGTTCTTGCGTAATTCACGGGTGCCCACCAGCAACCAATAGCGTTCGGGCAGTTGGCGCGCGGTGAGGTCGGCTGCCAATTCGACAAAGCCATCGACCTGATTGGGCAGCACACGGATCTTGCCGGCGGCCTTGGGAAACAACCGCGCGGTTTCATCGGCGCTGTACTGCGACGGTGTCCACACCCGGTCGGCGCTGTGCACCGCGTAGGCAATCGACAGGCGATCGCTGGTCTTGTAGATCAACGCCTTCAAGCGGTTGGCGTGGTAGTTGTTCAACGTGATCTGGAACAGGTCATGCAACAGCACCACCGTGCGCAAGCCTTTGGGCTTGGGCGGCAACGGCAGGCCCATGTTGAAGGTGCTGATGTACAAGTCGATGTGCTGCTCGCGCAACGCACGCGGCAGGAAGCCTGCCTCGAAACGCAGGCGATTGTGCGGTTGGTGCATGGCAGTCTTCGCGCAGCCCCAGGCCGGGCAGTGGGCCTGCAAACGGGTTTCATCGCCCAGGGGCGCCACGGTGAACCGCGCCAGCTCGATCTCGGGCAACGCACGCAGGGCATCCTCCAGGGCATACACCTGGCGGCTGATCCCTGATTGCGGCGACGTGCCGACGGTGCGGTAATCCAGACCTACACGCATGCGGGCTCCTTTTGCTCGAGCGGCGACAGGCTGGCGTACACCTGTTCCAGCTGGCTGGCCGCCACACTCCAGTCATGGGCCCGGCGCACATAGGCGCGCCCGGCTTCGCCCATGGGCGCGGCGGCGTCGGGAAATTGCAGCAGGCGCACCACCGATTCCGCGAGGCTGGTGGCGCTCTGGCCGCCGAGGTAGTCCAGGCCTTCGACCAGGTCCAGGCCCGACACGCCTTGCTCGGTGCTCGCCAGCGGCAGTCCGGCGGCCAGGGCTTCGAGCACTTTCAATTTGGAGCCGCCGCCATGGCGCAACGGGGCCAGGAACACCGAGCAGCTCGATTGCAGGTTCAGCAGGTTCGGCACAAAGCCTTGCCACTCGATGCGCGGGTCTTTCCAGCGTTCGCGCCAGCTGCCCGGCATGCCGAAACCACACACGCTCATGCGCGCCTCCGGGCAGCGTTCCCAGACCTTGGGCAGGATCTCGTCCAGGGCCCATTCGATGGCGTCCACGTTCGGCGCATATTCATAGTTGCCCAGGAACAACACGCGGCGCGTCGACGAGTCGGGACGGGCTGCGGCGAAGTGGTCGCAATCCACGCCATTGACCACCACCGGCACCGGCTTGCCGGCGATCTTTTCCAGCACCTGGGCGTCGGTGTCTGTCACTGCCACCACCTGCGCCGCCTGACGCATCACCCGGCGTTCCCAGCGGGTATAGCGCCATTGATCGTAGCGAATGAACGGCAACGCCCAGCCTGGCAAACGGTCATAGGTGGCGGCGCCGAGGGCCGACTCCACGTTGTGTTCGGTCAGCACGAATGGCTGGGATTTGCGCAGCAGCGTGTCTTCATAAGGCTGGAAGGTGTAGCTGTGTTCGATCTGCACCACGTCCCAATGCTCGTTGAGCAACTGGTTGAAGGTGTCCTGCAAGGGGCCCGACAAACCGTTCACGCTGGCCAGCAGCGGGTAGGGCGCAAACAACCCGGCCACCAGGGTCTTGAAGCTGCGCAGTGGGCGGCGCGGCAGGATGATCAGTTGTTCGAGAAACGCTTCCAGCACCTGGCGGTCGGTGAGCGACACCGGATGTTTGTCATGCAGCAGCAAGGTGATCCGATGCCCACGGGCGGCCAGGCTGCGCAGCAGGTGGAACTGGCGCGTCTTGCCACCGCTGGTGGCGGGCCAGGGTGAATAGGGCAGGATCCATAAAATGCGCATGACGGGCTTCAATCCCATAACAGAATTTGCAGGTTCGACTTGACTGGTACAGTCAGGCCGTTGGTGCCACTCACCGGGGTTTGCGTGCCGCGCAACGGGTCGTAGAGGGTGGCGCTGGTCAGGTTGGGCAAGTGCGCGCTGCCGCCTTCGGCCGACCAGAAGAACCACAGCTTGTGCCCATCGGCACGGGTCCAGCCAATGCTGAACAGGCCGTCGGGCAAGCTGTCGGCGGTGGGTGGGTCGCCGGGGGTGAGTTGCGGGCCACTCACATCGAGGAAGTTCTTCAGCGCGGTGTAGGCCGGCTTGGGGTTCGCGTCGATATCCAGCAAGCCGTAATACTGATCACGCACGCTGGCGCGCTGGTCGAGGTCGCTGAGGGTGAACAGGAAGATCTTGTCGTAATCCATCGCACTCATCAGCGCCACGCGCCGCACGATGTAGTCGGCCTGGCCCTGCTGGGTGATCAGGTCCTGGGCGTCCTTGGGCCCCGGGTAGGTCGACCAGCCCCATTCGGTGCTCCACAGGGTTTGCACGCCGCCGTTGCGCAACGCCTGGTTGAGCGTGGTGGTCTTGCTGATGAAATCCAGGTTGGACGGGTCGTTACCTTCGGGCAGTTGGGTGTAGGGGTGATACGAGATGGTGGTATTCAGGCTCGCCACACCGAGCGCGCCGAGGGCGCTGAGCATCGTCTGGCCGTTGGGCATCTCGCTGAAAAACGCCATGCCGGCCGCCACCACCGGTTTGTTCGCGTCCACGGCGCGCAATGCGGCGGCGGTGGCGGTGAGCAGGGTGGCGTAACCGGCCGGGTCGGCCACCGGGCGCCAGAAGCCCAGCAGGTTGGGCTCGTTCCACACCTGCCAGGCATTCACGCTGGGGTAGCGCTGGGACAGCAACGCCATGCGGTTGGCAAACAGGTTCGGGTCCTTGGGCGGGTACTGGTCCTGATAGGGCGCACCCACCGGCGCGGTGGTGGCGAAGGGCGCCGAGCCCACCAGGTAGAACACTGACTTGAGCTGGTTGGTTTGCAGGTTGCCCACCAGTTGGTCCAGCGTGGCGATCTGGTACTGGCCCTGCGCAGGTTCCAGCTGATCCCAATGCAGGTCCAGGCGCACCCACTCCAGGCCCAGCGCCTTGAGACGGTCGATCTGCTTCTGGTAGAGCGTGGGGCTGAACCACAGGAACTGCGCGTTCACCCCCAGGAAGTCTTTCCACACCACCACCTTGCTGCCTTTGAGCACATGGTTCTCAGCGTCGGCCTGGCGCCCCCACAGGAAGGCGGTCAGGCCCAGGGCGGCGATGACGGCAAGGGTGGCCAGGTAGGTGCGTTTACGCGCCATAGGGAACTCCCGCAATCGCTTGCTCGAACAGCTGCTTGAACTTTTGCGCGGTCAGGGGCCACAGGCGTTCGCGGCCGATTTCTCCGGCGCGTTCCGCCCAGTCCCGAGCCAGCAACGGCGTGCGTGCCAGGCGCAACAACTGCTCGCTCAATGCCGCCACATCGCCCTCGGGGAAGATCGCACCGTTGCCGCTTGCCACCTCTTCGGCAAACGCGCGGGCGTTGGAGGTGATCGCGCCGCGCCCGCAGGCCGTGGCCCAGGACAACGCGCCACTGGTGCCACGCTGGCGGCCGAGCAAACCGAGTTTTTTTGATTCGCGATACGGCAGCACCATCACATGGTGCGCCTGGATCGTCTGGGCAATTTCATCGGCGGGCAGGTTCAAGCGCCAGTCGATCACACCCGTCAGGCCCAATTCGGCGATCTGGCTGTTCAGCTGCTCCAGGTAGTTGCCGCCCGCGCCAAACGCCATTTCAGGGGCGGTGCCCCCGGCCAGGGTCAGGCGCACACGGTCACGCAATTCGGGGGCACTCTTGAGGACGTCCGCCAATGCCTGCAACAGGTCTTCAATGCCTTTGCCCCGGTAGATAAAACCAAAATACAGCAGGTGCAAGGTGTCCAGCGAGGGCAGCGGTGCCGGGGGAATCGCCAGGTTGGCGTGGTTGATCACCGCCACCTTGCCGGCCGGCAGTTGCATGCGTTCGCTCAGGCAATCGGCGCCCAGGCGAGTGAGGGTGATCAGCCGCGTGAGGCCTTTGGCGACCTGGCGCTCTTCGCGCAACGTCAGCGGGTCGGCCAGCACCACCGCCGCCTGGGGCAGCGGGCTGGGCAGACGTTCCAGCAGGTTCAGCGGGAAGGGCAGGTGTTCGCGCCGCCACACAATGCGCTCCGGGTCATGCACGGTGGCGGTCAGCGGCAGGTTGGGGTAGGCCTTGCGCAGCTCGCGCAGCGCCAGGAACTCGCCGAGCCGCCCGCCGCCTAGCTCGGCGTGGACCAGGTCCACGCTCTGCCAGTCGAACCCGTCGATGGCGCGCTTGATCGCCTCGGTGCTGCCTTCGACGCCCGTCAACGGTGTCGCCACCGTCACGCCCACTTGCTCCAGGGCCGCCTTGAAATGGTTCGCGTAATCGGCGATCCCGTTTTTTTCCGGCGGCAGAGGGGCGAGCAGGGCGATGCGCATCAGAACGCCCCCCGGTACTTGGCGATGGTCCGGAGTACCTTGGCCGGTACTTCGAATTTGCGACGGTTGATGATGATGCCGTCCACCTTGCCGAACGCGGTGTTGAGGATCGACAGCGCATGTTCCACCACCGGCACCGTGCTTTTCTGGGCTTCCACCACCAGGCCGATCAGGTCGGCGCGGCGCAGGGTGATAAACGCTTCGCGGTTGTCCAGCAACGCTGAAGCATCCAGCAGCACCACCTCACCCGGTTCGGCCGGTGCCGAGCCGCCAACGCGCACATTGATGCCGTTCTCTTGCAGCAACAGGCGCAGTTGCTCCACTACGAAGGTCACGCCTTCGCCGTGGCGCGACGAGGTCAGCCCGAGTGTCAGGCCATGGTCGGCAATGCGATCAGGCTGCAGCAGGCTGTACAGCCGATAGATGCTGGCGTTGAACGCGTTGGTGCTCTGCGCGGTGGTGGTGTCCAGTTCCGGCAGGGTGGTCCACAGCGGCAGGCCGAATTTGCGCTCCACCAGGCCGCCGTCGTGAATACGCTGGTCCAGCAGGTAGCACAGGTAGATCACCAGCAGCCCGACGACGATGGCAAACGGGATCGCCAGCACCAGCATCACCAGGGTTTTCGGGAAGATACGGCCCGGGTTCAGGGTGGCTTCTTCGATCACGGCGATGTTGCTGATCTGGCTGTTGTCCAGCTCACGGTCGATGCGCGATTTTTCCAGGTTGTCCACGTACAGCGCGTAGTTGCGCTCGGTGGTGTTCAGCTCGCGGGAGAGGCGGGCCAGCTCCGGTTCAATCTCCAGCGCCTCCTTGCGTTGCGCTTCCAGGTTCACCAGTTGTTTCTGTTGTTGAACCAGCTGGGTGCGCAGCGCCAGGTTGTTGCTGGTTTCATCCAGCAGCACGCGCTGCAAGTGGATTTCCAGGGTGTTCGGCGCACGGTTTTCCGAGCTCTGCACGGTGTTGCTTTCACTGGCAACCTGCACCCGCATGGCCTGGATCGACGCATCCAGGGCTTTGACCGGCGGCGCGTTGTCCGTGTAGGTGCGCATCATGTCGGCCTTTTCCAGCAACTTCTGGTTGAGCAGGCGACGCAAGTCCTGCTGTTGCGGGTTGAGGGCGATCTGGCGAACCGTGGTCACTTCCTTGGGCTGGCCCTTGAGCTGCTCGCGGGTGCTGGCGATGGCGCTGTCGGAGGAGGCGATCAATCGTGTGGTGTTGAAGGTTTCGCCGCGCAGCACGTTGATGCGCTCGGACAGGTCTTCCAGGCGGTCGGTGATGCTCGCCGCGCCGATCTCATTGAGGTGCGTGAGGATCTGCTGCTTGTAGCTCTTGATCTCGTTGGCGCTGGTGTTCACCTGGCCTTCATAGAACGCGTACAGGCTCTTGCGGCCCAAGGCCTCGGTGCGTTCGGCGATGTAGGTTTCGACCCAGTTCTTTACCACGGCCTGGGCGATTTCCGGGTCGCCCCACTTGAAGCTGATGTCCATCACCGTGGAGCCTGCGGCGTGGCTGACCTCGAAGTTCTTCTCAAGGCTGGCGGCCAAGCGTTCCACGGGCGTGGTCTTCTCGACGATGCCGACGGTTTCCAGCACCACGCGCAAGCCATCGAACACGCCACCGATACCGGCCTTGACGTAGTACTTGGTGCGCTTCCAGAAGCCCTCGGGTGGTGGGGCGTTTTCGATGATTTCCAGGTAGTGCTCGGCCACTGCGCGCACGATCGGGCGCCCGGTCAGCAGGCGCTCTTCGTCGACAATCGGGTCACGCTGGGTGCTGGGCATGACCAGCGCCTGGCGGTTGCTGATCTCGATCGGCAAGGTCGAGTCACGGCCTGGCTTGACCAGCAGGCGCGCGGTGGATTCGTACTTGGCCGGCAGCAGGAACGCCCCCAGCAGGATGATCACCAGCGCGGCAATCGCCGCCAGCTTGAACTCGTGCCGGAAGATGAAGAACAAGCGCAGAAGATCACGAAAAGAACGGATCTCGATCATGGGATGTCGCTCCTTTAGTTATTGCCGCCGCTGGTTTTGGTGTAGTTGTAGCCAACCCCGATGGACTTGGTGAATGGGATCAGTTGGTTCAAGTAGGTATCCACTCCCTGGATGCGTTCGCCCACGTTGGATTTAGGCACGAACACCACGTCGCCCCGTTGCAGGCGTACCGGTTTGCGCCCGTTGGGGCCGGGCCTGAGGTACTGGCTGAAGTCCAGGAAATAGGCGTGGTAGGCGCCCTGGGCATCTTCGCGCAGCAAAGCGACCATGCTGGCATCGCCCGCAGGGTTCACCCCACCGGCGCCAATGATGGCTTGCTCCAGGGTATTGGCCGTGCCGATCTGCACCGCCGTCGGGTTGTTCACCGCGCCGCCGACGATCACCGAGTTACCCGGTGCCTGGTTGATGTTCACCGTCACCCGCGGTTCGCGGTAGACCGGGGCGAGCTTGTTGCTCAGCTCCGCCGCCAGCTCCGAAGGCTGGCGCCCGGCAACCTGGATCGGCCCCAGGAACGGGTAGTTGATCTTGCCGTCGGTTTGCACCGTGTACAGCGTCAGCTCGTAGATGGTGCTGACGTTGAACGCCGACAGCGTCGGCATTTCCCCGGCATCACGCACGATGCGCAACTGGTCGCCGACGCGGATGCGTTCCACCGCCTGGGGCAGTTGTGCCAACTGTTCGAGGGCGCGCTTGCCGTCCTCGACGGCCTGGCCATCCGGCCGGACGATGCGCGCAGGGGTATTGCAGGCGGCCAAGGCAATCATGGCCAGGACGAGCAGGGTTCGTTTCATCAATTGGGACTTCCTGTTGGTCATGATGCTCACCTCCAATAACCGGGGAACATGCTGATGCGCCGCTTGAGGGCGAGGGGGAGCCGGCGTTCCAGGTGGCCCAGCCGGTAGCCGAGCAACTTGAACGCGCTGCGCACCAGTACTTCGGGTACGCGGTGCAATGCACCGGCTGCGCGTAACGCCGCGAGCTCAGCCAGTACATAGCGTTTACCTTCACCGCCCGCGTCGCCAAAGGCCTGGCGGATCCATGGCTCGCGACCGTAGAAAACGCCAATGTCGAAGTAGCGGTGAAACTCATCCATGAGTCGGTAATCGTGGGAGTGGTACACCCGCGCCGAAGCGGCGTAGCGCACCTTGTAGCCTTCGAGCAGCATGCGTGCGGCCACGTAGGCGTCTTCGCTGCCGATCACATCGGCAGGAAAACCACCCACCGACTGCAAGGCGCTGCGCGAGTACACCGAAAACGAGTCAGAGCTGAAGCAGGTCTTGATCCCCAGTTCCGGCGCGTCGGCCAGGCTTTTGCTGCGGCTCTGGTCCGGGTAGTTGAAGTGCCGCGATTGCGCGCCCAGCACCCCGGCGCCGGGGTGCGGCAGCTGACGGCCATAGGCCACGCCGTTGAGCGGATCTTGCTGCAGTTCGTCGAGCAGGTTGGCGAAAGTGTCAGGGTCGGCCGGGATCGCATCCTGGGTCATCACGATCAAGGCCTCGCCATCGACCTGCTCGCTGGCCCAGCGCCGCGTGCCGCCGTGGTTGAAGTCACGGGCATCGATCACTTCGACCCGCGCGCCAAATTCGCGAAAGCGCGCCACGGTGTCATCGCTGGAGGCGCTGTCGACCACCAGCATCTCGTCCGGTTGCAGGCGCTGCATGTGCAGCGCAGGCAGCAGCCGCGCCAGGTGACTGGACGCATTGCGGGTCGGGATGATCAACGAGGTGCGCATATTATTTTTTCACGTCGAGGGGCGCACGCCCGTAGATGTCATCGAAGCGCACGATGTCGTCTTCGCCCAGGTACTCGCCGCTCTGCACCTCGATCATCACCAGGTCGATGATGCCGGGGTTGGTCAGGCGGTGCTTGTGCCCGGCCGGGATGTAGGTGGACTCGTTGGCGTTGATCAAGAATTCGCGCTCACCATTGGTGATCTGCGCAGCGCCGCTGACCACTACCCAGTGTTCGCTGCGGTGGTGATGCATCTGCAGCGACAACGACGCCTGAGGCTTGACGACAATGCGCTTGATCTTGAAGCGGCTGCTTTCCTCCAGCACGGTGTAGGTGCCCCACGGCCGGGTGACAGTGCGGTGCAGGCTGAACGCCGGGTGGTTCTGGCGTTTGAGTTCGGCCACGATGTAACGCACATCCTGGCTGCGGTTGGCATCGGCGATGAGCAGGGCGTCGGGGGTGTCGACGATGATCAGGTCACGCACACCGACGGCGCCGAGTACGCGCTTGGGCGAGTCGATGTAGCAGTTGTGCACATCATGCAAAATCGCCTCGCCATTGACCTGGTTGCCATGGGCGTCGCTCGGGGTGAGTTGGCGCAGGGCTTCCCAGGAGCCGATGTCGCTCCAGCCGATGTCGCATGGCACCACCGCTACCTGCTTGGATTTTTCCATGAGTGCCACGTCGATGGAGACGTCCGGTGCGCTGCCAAAGGCTTCGGCCTCCAGCTCACGCTGGCGCGAAGTCTTGCTCTGCAGGCTCTGGCTGTGTTCCAACGCGGCTCTTGCGGCACTGAGCACGTCCGGCGCATGGGTGGCCAGTTCATCCACCAGGGTGCTGGCCTTGAAGCAGAACATGCCGGCGTTCCACAGGTGCTTGCCGCCGTCGAGGTAGGCCTGGGCGGTGGCCAGGTCGGGCTTTTCGACAAAGCGCTTGACCCGGTTGCCGGTGCCCAGCGCTTCGCCTTTTTCGATGTAGCCAAAGCCGGTTTCCGGGTGGTCGGGCTGGATGCCGAAGGTCACCAGGTAGCCAGCCTCGGCGAGGTCGCGGGCCTGGGTCACGGCGTGGGCGAACGCCACTTCATTGAGGATCAGGTGGTCGGCGGGCATCACCAGCAATTGGGCGGCGTCACCAAAATGTTCCTGCACGTGCAACGCCGCGACCGCGATGGCCGCCGCGGTGTTGCGGCCGAACGGCTCCAGCAACAGGTCCAGGGGCAGGTGGGCCTTGTTCACCCCACGGTAGTCATCCAAAGTGCGAAACAGCAGGTCGCGGTTGGTCACCGTGAGCACGCTTTCCACGCCGGGCAACTTGGCGGCGCGCTGGAAAGTCTTTTGCAGCAGGCTCTGGCCGTCGCGCATGCGCATGAACGGCTTGGGCATGTTCTGCCGGGACACCGGCCACAGCCGAGTCCCCGAACCACCGGAAATAATGCAGGGAATCAATCCGTTGAGGGTATTCATCAATAGACCTCCTTGGTGGACAGGACGGCGGGGACCGTCATGAAGACGATGTACAAGTCAAACCACACCGACCACTTGGAGATGTACTCCAGGTCGTACTCGACACGTTTCTGGATTTTGAACAGGGTATCGGTCTCACCCCGGTAGCCGTTGATCTGCGCCCAGCCGGTGATGCCCGGTTTAACCCGATGCCGCGAGCTGTACTCGCTCACCGCCACTTCAAACGGAATACCGGCGGCCTTGGTCGCCGTGGCATGGGGGCGCGGGCCGACCATGGACATGTTGCCCAGCAGCACGTTGAACAGCTGCGGCAGCTCGTCGATGCTGGTCTTGCGGATGATGCGGCCCACGCGGGTGATGCGCGGGTCTTGGCGGGTGGTCTGCTGCTCGGCGGTGAAGTCGCTCTGGTCGGTGAACATCGAGCGGAACTTGAACACGCGGATCTCGTTGTCGTTGTAGCCATAACGGTTCTGGCGGAACAGCACCGGGCCTTTGGAGTCGAGCTTGATCGCGATCGCCGTCGCCAGCATCACCGGGGACAGCGCCACCAGTGCCAGGCTGGCCAGCAGCAAGTCTTCACAACGCTTGATAAACGGCGACCAACCCCGCAGCGGCAACTGCGAGGTATTGAACATCAGGATGCCGCCCACGTCGGTGATGCGGCTGTGGCCGTAGCGCAGGGCGGCCATGTCGGGCACCAGCATCACGTTGACCGACATCTGCCGCAGGCGGTTGACCAGCCCATGGATGCGCTGCTCGGCGGCCCAGGGCAGGCAGATCATCACCTGGTTGACCTCTTCGGAGCGGATCAGCTTTTCCAGGTCGCGGGTATTACCCAGCAGCGGCAGGTTGCTCAGCTCCTTGGGAATGCGTTCGGTGCGGTCATCGATAAAGCCGATCAGGCCGGAGCGGATATCGCCGTTGCGTTGCAGGTGGTCGGCGACGTGCACGGCGGTGTCGGTGAAACCCAGGATCACCGTGCGTTGCAGGTATTTGCCCTTGCGCATCAGGTTGCGGTACAGGCGCAGCATCACCAGGCGCTCAACGCACAGCAAACCCAGACTGGCGAAGTACCAGGCGGCCAGGTTATGGGGGTTGAGTTGCGGGAACATCTGCAGGATCTGGTACATGAACAGCAGGATGCAAAACGCCGCGGTCCAGGCCACCACTTTGGTGCGCAGGCGCAGGCGATTGCTGAACAGCTCTTCGGAATAGATGCCCATGGCCTGGAACATAATGATGGTCATGACCGCGAAAAACAGCAGCAGACCGAGGAAATGAGGGCGCATTTCGGGGTCCATCGGGTCGAGGAAATACACCAGGACCAGCGGTGGCAAGATGGCCGTCAGGCCATGGATCAATTTGACGAAAACAACAAAGAACTCAACAAAACCGGCGCGCGTCAAAAACAGGCTATCGACTGACGACTTCTCTCGCATAAAACATCCCTCATTGCACTCCAGGCTCTCTGTTCGGCTGTTTGTTCAATAAGGCAGCGAACTGCTTTAGAGCGCGAGTCGAACTACGGCTACTCTGGGTAAAACGCAATTACTCCATCCTGGACGGAGGAAACCTGCGGGGTAGTGACTTAAGGAGTGTTCCTTTTTATTGCTCAGTCAACGAATTGACGATGGTGCGGAGGTGGCGTGCTAGACACATTAATTAATCTTTTTTGCGGCATTTTATTGACTTTCCTTGTCCGGACACTCGGTGATGGGGTGTGATTTTGAGTGTAGGAACAAATGTGAGAATTTTCCTGTTTAACCGGAAAACCTTTTTCGAATAGACGTAGGAAAGGGGGACAAAGAAGGGGTGGCAGGGCGCACTAAGTGCCCTGCCACTGGGGCTTTCGCGGGATCAGAAGTTGCCTTTTAAACTCACGGTGAAATTACGCGGTTCACCGTAGAAGTTGCCCCAGGAAGCGGTGCCCACGGTTTGGTAATAATTTTTATCGAACAGGTTGTTGCCATTCAACGCCAAGGTCCAAGTGTCGTCCACACGGTAGGCCAATCGTGCACTCCATATGGCGTAGCCGGGCTGTTCGAGCTTGATGCCCTGCAAGCGGTAATTGCTGCTCTGGGCATTCACACCGGTGCCGACACTCCACTTCGACAGGGCGCCGTCGAGCTGGTAGTCGCCCCACATCCGCAGCATGTGCCGTGGCACGTAGCTGTTGGACACACCACCCTCCACGGCGCTGTCGATATTCTTCAGCGATTTGGTCTGGGTGTAGGTGTAGCCACCGGAAACCTGCAGGCGATCGAGCAATTCGCCACTGACCTCGGCCTCGACGCCCTGCGCACGTACTTTGCCTTTATCGGTGTAGCAAAAGCCGTCGGCCGAACTGCCGCATTGGGTGGTGTAGTCGGTTTCGGCGCCGTTTTTCTCGACGGCACGGAACAGCGCCAGGGAGCTGTTGAGACGCCCATCGAACCATTCGCCCTTGATGCCCAGCTCATAGTTGTCACCGATCTTCGGCTTGAGCGCCGCGCCATCGACCGTGGCATAGGAGCTTTGCGGCTGGAAGATATCCGCGTAGCTGGCGTACACCGAAAGGTGTTCGTTGAGGTCGTAGATCACCGCTCCGAACGGGGTGACCTCACCGGTTTCCCGGGTGCGCGCATCCTGCACGGCCCACTCGCCCCAGGCCAGGTTATTGGACTGGCGCCGGTTCTCGTACCAGCTCACGCGGCTGCCGAGGATCACCATCAGCGGTTCGGCCAGGCGCAGGCGCAAGGTGGCATAGGTACCGTACTGGGTTGCGGTTTCCTTAACCGTGCCGCCGCGGTACATGTTGGGCCAGAACGTGTCGTTGGCCGGTTCCGGGAAGTGGTGATCGGGCTGGTAGATGCTCTGGCGGGTGGGCAGGTTCTGGATCGCGTACACATCGTCCTGGGTGCCTCGGCTGCCGTTGGCGCCGATGATCAACTCGTGCTCGAGGCCAAAGGCTTCGAACTTGCCATCCACATAGGCATCGAGGCCGAAATCCCGGTGGTCGTAATCCATCAATGCCGCATACGAGTTGGCGGTAGGGGCCGGGTTGCCGTAGGCGATCGTGCCTTCGCTGGCGGCATACTTGGTGTCTTGCAGGTTGCGGCTGTGCACCGCAGCGACTTTGATTTTCCAGTCATCGTTGAAGTGATGGGTGAGGTCGGCGAAGAACGTGGCGCGCCGGCTTTGCCAGTCGTTCCAGGCCTGGCCCAGGCAGGTGGAGCGGCTCAGGTGGGCGCTCTTGCCGTCGCTGTAGCGGGGCAGGCCGCCCCAGCAGGGTGTGGCGTCGACATCTTCATAGCTGGCGCCCAGGCCCAGGGTAGTGTCGGGGGTGAGGTCCATGTCCAGGGCGCCGTAGAAGGCCTGGTCCTGGCGCTTGTGGATGTCCATATAAGAGCCGCGATTCTGTTGGCTCACCGCCGCGCGGCCGCGCACGGTACCGCTTTCATTGAGCGGGCCACCGGTGTCGACGTCGGCGCGATAGTTGTCCCAGGTGCCGGCCGACAGGGACAGGCTGGTGGTGGGTTTTGCCTGGGGGCGCTTGCGCACGAAGTTCACCGCGCCACTGGCGGTGCCTGCACCCTTGAGCATGCCGGCTGCGCCCTTGAGGACTTCGACCCGGTCGTAGATGGCCATGTTGGCGGTGAAACTGTCGGCTTGGACGTAGTCCTTGCCGATGTCCAGCGGCACGCCGTCGTACTGGTACTGGCCGAGCATCTTGAAACCGCGGGAGTAGAAATATTTCCCTCCCATGGGCGATTCATAAGTGGTGATACCCGGGGTGCGCTCCATCACGTCGTCGATGGTGGTGACGTTTTGGTCGTCCATCAACTGGCGGGTCATCACACTCACCGACTGCGGTGTTTCCCGCAGGCTGTGTTCGCCTTTGCCGATGGTGACGGCGCCCGTGGTGTAGGAACCGGTGCCGTCAGTAAGGGCGCCCAAGCGGTCGCCGGTCACGGTGGTGGCCCCCAGGTTCAAGGCGCCGGATTCGGCCAGTTGCGGCAACAACAGCCAGGTGGTGCTGCCTTGGCGCTGGGCTTGCAACCCCTGGCCGCGCAGCAGTTGGCCCAAGGCCTGTTCGCGGTCGAAGCTGCCGTCGAGGCCCTGGCTGGTTTTACCGGCAACGCTGGTGGCGTCATACGACAGGCTGATGCCGGCCTGGCGGGCGAACTGGTCAAGGGCGCTGGCCAAGGGGCCGGGGGCAATGTGCCAATCGCGCGCCTGGTTATCCGTGGCCGAGGCCTGGGCCATTACGGCCGGGGGCAGGGCGCAGGCGCCCAGGCAGGCGCCGAGCAAGGCGGCCTGCACGGCGCGCTTGAGAGGGGAACGTGGGGAGGGGAACGCTTGCATGACCGCGGGGTGCTCCTGAAAGAAGGGGATGGAACCGGCCTGTTAATCGGCCTTTCCTTACAGGTCGAACGGCAATGCGAATTCACCTCATTTATTTTTTGGACATTAAACCCGGGGTGTAACGGTGACCCAGAAACGGCTGCGATAGTTGAGGCTCACCGGCAGCGATTGCGCCACCAGTGTCAGCACTTGGTCGGTGTCCGCCAGTTGGTAGGTGCCCGACACCCGCAACCCGGCGACCGCCTCACTGCAGCGCACCAAGCCGTTGCGGTAGCGGGCCAGTTCGGTGAGGAAGTCGTCCAGGCGCATGTTGTGTGCGCTGATCACGCCATCGCTCCAGGCCCAAGGGTCCAGGCCGTTGGCGAGGGGGGCGTAGAGGCCGTTCGGGTTGAACAGGATGTGTTCGCCTGGTTTGAGTAGTTGGCGGGCATGGGGGCTGTCGCTGTGGGCGTACACCGCCACCTCGCCCTGTTGCACGGCGAGCAGGGTGCCTTTGGATTCCTCGCGCACCAGGAACCGACTGTTGAGGGCGCGCAGGTATCCGTCGCGTGTCTGAACCCAGAACGGTCGGCTATCGGTGCCGGTGTGTACCAGCATCTCGCCCTGGCGCAGGTGTACCTGTCGCCGTTGCGCGTTGAACGTCGTGTCGATGGCCGTGGCGCTGTTGAGCAGGATATTGCTGCCATCGCTTAATGCTACCCAGCGTTGCTCGCCGGTTGCGGTGCGATGGTCGGCCATCAGGGCGGGCAGGGGCGTGTAGTCGCGACCGAACCACGCCAGCCCCGTCGCACCGGCAAACAGGCCCAGCAGCTTCAGGCCCTCGCGGCGGCTGATGCGTTGGCGTGCGCCGTCGAGGGTGTGCCGACCAAGCTGCGCGGGCAGACGGCTGAAATCATCATTCATTGTCGCCACGCGTTGCCACACCCGCTGGTGCTCGACGCTGGTTTGCAGCCATTGTTCGAATGCGGCGGTGCTGGCGTCATCGGCAATGTTGAAGCGCAGCGTGATCATCCACTGGATAGCCTGGTCTACCAGGCGCGGGTCAGCATTCGGCATAGCGCAACCGATAGCAGGCGTGCAGTGCCTTAGACAAGTCACGTTCCACCGTCGCCCTGGACACGCCCAGGCGCAGGGCGATTTGCGCGCAGGTCAGGCCGTCCAGTTGCGCCAGTAAAAACGCTTCGCGCACCCGTGGCTTGAGCTGGTCGAGCAGGCGGTCGATGCGCTCCAGGCTGTCGAGGATCAGCAACCGGGTTTCTTCCGAGGGCACCTCGACTTCCGGGAAGTGGGCGAGGCTCTCGAGGTAGGCACGTTCCAGCTCGCGACGACGATACTGATCGATCATCAGGCTGCGCGCGATGCTGCTCAGGTAGGCGCGCGGCTGCTGCAACGTCTGTTGTTTGCGTGCGTTAAGCAGGCGCACGAAGGTTTCCTGGGCCAGGTCGGCGGCGTGTTCACGGCAGCCGGTGCGACGACTCAACCATCCGCGCAGCCAGGTGTGGTGGGTATGGTAGAGCTGGCCGATGGCGGCATGATCCAGAGGGTGGTCGCTCGACATGGAGGTCCTGGCACAACAGGCTTAATTGATAATGTTTCGCATTCTAAGCGTGACTTATGGCAATGAGCAATCAGCCATGAACAATGTATCCAGCACAATTTTTTGTTTGCCCCACGTGTGCGGATTAATCTCCGGGGTTTCTCGGTGGAGGGCTTGAGCATGATCGACCTGGCGACCCTGGCGGTGTTTTGCGGTGCAGTCTTGTTGCTGCTGTTATCGCCGGGGCCGAACATGGCCTTTGTGATCAGCCACGGTGTTTCCCACGGCTGGCGCGGTGGCATGGCCGCGGCCCTGGGCATCAGCGTGGCCGACCTGTTGCTGACGGCGTTGACCGCCACGGGCGTGACGGCGCTGGTGGCAAGTTGGCCGCCGTCCTTTGATCTGATCCGGTATGCGGGGGTGGTCTACTTGCTGTGGCTGGTGTTCAAGACCTTGCAGAAAAGCCCTGCGCCGGGTACTGATCAGGTCAACCCTGTGCCACTTGGGCGGGTGTTTATGCACGCCACGCTCAACAGCCTGCTCAACCCGAAGGCGTTGTTGTTTTTTGTGGTGTTCCTGCCCCAGTTCGTGCAACCGCAGGCGGGGCCCATTGCCCTGCAATTGTTGATGCTCGGCGGGGTGCTGACGTTGATTGCCACGGTGTTTCACAGCGTGTTGGGCATGTTCGGTGGCGCGTTGAGCCGGTTCTTTTCCAGCCGCTCCCAAAGCGTCTGGCTGCAAAAATGGGGGCTGGCGACCGTGCTGATGGTGCTCGCGGCGCGATTGGCGTTGATGTCCCGCCCAACCTGACCCGGCAAAACCTGGCCGCCGCGACCCCCCTGTAGGAGCCGGCTTGCCGGCGATCGCGGTATATCAGTTTCAGAGAGGCTCGCTGACGTTACGCCATCGCCGGCAAGCCGGCTCCTACAGGTGTTGTCAGCCCAGACGCGCAGCGGCCCGTGCGACGATTTCGCCACGGGTCTTGCGCGATTCGGCGGTGCGTTTGCGTGCTTCTTCCAGCACATGCTTGGGCGCGGTCTCAGGGCTGCCCGAATCGAACGGCGGCGCCGGTGCGTATTCAATCTGCAATTGCACCAGTTGCGCGGCCGCTTCGCTGTACAGCTCGGCCGCCAGGGTCAGGGCAAAATCGATTCCGGCGGTGATGCCGCCACCGGTCAACAGGTTGCCGTCACGTACCACACGCGCCTGCACCGGGATCGCGCCGAGCGGGGCGAGCAGGTCGTGGTAAGCCCAATGAGTGGTGGCTTTGCGACCGCGCAGCAGACCCGCCGCGCCCAGCACCAGCGAACCGGTGCACACTGAGGTCACGTAGCGCGCGGTCTGTGCCTGGGCCTTGAGGAAGTCCAGGGTGTGCGGGTCTTCCATCAACGCACCCACGCCGGCCCCCCCCGGCACGCAGATCACATCCAGGTTCGGGCACTCGGCATAGGTCATTGTCGGGGTGAACACCAACCCGGTGCTGGACGTGACCGGCGCCAGGTCCTTCCACACCAGATGCAGCTTTACGTCGGGCAATGAGCCGAGCACGTCATACGGGCCGGTGAGGTCGAGTTGCTGGATACCGGGAAACAACAGAAAGCCGATCTGCAAGGTCATGAATGAAGCTCCGATAAAGGGGTGGACGGCTTTACTGTAGAGGCCTAGGCTTTGGCGAATACGCCATTGAACCCACAAATCACGCCAATCATGCCCCGACTCATCCACGTACTCGCTTTCGACAATGCCCAGGTGCTCGACGTAACCGGGCCCCTGCAAGTGTTCGCCTCCACCAATGACCTGGCACGCCAACGCGGGTTGCCGCTGCCCTACGCGGTGTCGGTGATCGCCGCTCAATCAGAGCCGGTGAAAACCTCGGCTGGCCTTGCCCTGGTGGCCGAGCCGCTACCCGCCGTCGACCAGCCTTGTGACACCCTGGTGATCGCCGGTGGCTGGGGCGTGTACGGCGCTGCCGAAGACCCGGCGCTGGTCGACTGGGTACGCGAAAAGGCCCGGCATACCCGGCGCATGGCGTCGGTGTGCACCGGTGCGTTCCTGCTGGCGGCCAGTGGTTTGCTCGACGGTTGCCGCGTGGCCACCCACTGGACGCGCTGCGAAGAACTGGCGCGCAAGTTTCCGTTGCTGACGGTGGAGTCCAACCCGATCTTCATCCGGCAAGGCGCCATCTGGACCTCGGCCGGAGTCACCGCAGGCATCGACCTGTGCCTGGCCCTGGTGGAAGAGGACATGGGACGCGCCATCGCCCTGGAAGTGGCGCGGCACCTGGTGGTGTTTCTCAAGCGTCCGGGGGGCCAATCGCAGTTCAGCGTGGCGCTGTCCCTGCAAAAGGGCGACAGCCGTTTTGCCCAGCTGCACGCCTGGATGGCAGAAAACCTCACCCTCGACCTCAACATCGCCACCCTGGCCGCCCAGGCGGGCATGAGTGAGCGCAGCTTTGTGCGCCACTACCGCGCCGAGACCGGCCAGACCCCGGCACGGGCCGTCGAGCTGATCCGCGTGGAAACCGCACGCCGGCAATTGGCGGACAGCAGCGCGTCGATCAAACGCATCGCCGTGCAGTGCGGTTTCGGCTGTGAAGAAACCCTGCGCCGCAGCTTTCTGCGGGCCTTGTCGGTGACGCCCCAGGCTTACCGCGAGCGATTTTCACCGGTGGCATAGGCATGTAATGCCTGCAGCGCTTCAAGGGTGATCTGCGGCGCTTCCTGGAACACATTGTGGCCAACGCCCGGCAGCACCTGGCGGCGATAAAAGCTGGTGAAGTGGTCCACGTCGTCATCTTCCATCGGCGCCGGGCCCACGCCATCGTCGGCGCCGCACAAGGAAATGCTCGGCACCGTAATCGGCGGTTTCAGCGCCAGGGCTTGTTCAATGGGCTCCAAGGCCGGGTCGCCCGGGGCGTACATGAAACGGTGGCGGTACGAATGAATCACCACCTCGACAAAATCCGGGTTATCGAACGACGGCGCCGTCTTGGCATACAACCCCGGGCCCTCGGCCCAGGTCGGCGACCACAAGCGCCACAACAGCTCACACAACTCGCGGCGGTTGGCGGTCAATCCGTCCACGCCGCGCTGTGTATGAAAGTAGAACTGGTACCACAGCCGATGCTCCGTCTCCGGCGCCCTGGGCTTGAGTGACTTGGCAATGTCCTGGATGTTGTACCCGTCCCCGGTCACCAGCGCGCGCACCCGCTGCGGCCACAGCGCCGCGACGATGCACGCCGCACGCCCACCCCAGTCAAAGCCGACAAGGGTGGCTTGGGGGATCGACAGTGCATCCATGAAATCCAGCAAATCCGTGGCCAGCGCCGCCTGTTGCCCGGAGCGCATGACCTGCTCACTGACAAACCGCGTCGGGCCATACCCGCGCAAGTACGGCACCAGCACCCGGTAGCCACGCTCGGCCAGCACTGGCGCGATCTCGTCATACCCGCGCGGGTCATAGGGGAAGCCATGCAACAGGATCACCGGCTCGCCATTGGCGGGGCCGTGGGTCTCATACGCCACATTGAGCATCGGGGTGCGGACATAAAGCCGCGAAGCAGTTGGACTCATGGTGGGCTCGAACGCAGTAGCCGAAGGTGCACAGACTTTAGCTCAAACCGATGACGGCGCGTGGTGCGGTTTAAGGCAGGGGGGTTACTTGTCTAGGCCCACTTGGCGTAATCCGATGCAATTACCCCAAGGGTCGCGCACTTGGCATATCCAATCGCCGCCCTCGATGGCAAGCGGGCCGCGATACAGCGTCGCGCCCAAGTCCTGTAACCGTTGTACCGCCAGGGGCAGGTCTTCCACTTGCCAATACACCACCGATCCCGCCGCTCCGCACGCCACCTTGCTGTCGGCATTGACGATCTCGAGCGCTACGCCTTCCACGTCCAGATGACCAAAGTCATCGGGCTCGTGATAAATACGCTTGGCCGATGGAAAGGCACCTGCATACCACGCGGTTGCCGTACGCCAGTCAGGGACATGGATCAGCACAGAAATAATGGGCATCAACCGAATAGCACCTGCGTTGGCTGGAAGGGTAGGTGGACATCTACTTGAATTCGCGCGGTCATGTTCTTTCCTTCGAATGCCGGGCGCGGTGAATGGCATCGCTATCCTTATGTGCTGCTTATTCTTTGTCTAGCCATTCCCGCTCAACAGCCCCAACACCATGAGGTCATGTCGCTGGCCTTGCCAGAACCCGGCTTCTCGCAATGTTCCTTCAAGCGCGAAGCCCAGGCCATGCAATAAGGCGAGGGAGGCTATGTTTTGTGGGTGCACCAGGGCTTCCACACGATGCAACTGCAGGTGAGAGAAGCCCCAATCGAGAATCGCCCGCAGCGCTTCGCTCATCAACCCTTGGCTACGTGTTGCAGGTGCCAGTTCGAAGGAGAGGGCGCAGCTGTTCCAACTGCGATTCCATTTGTAGAGGCCGCAACTGCCGATCAGATGACCTGCATGCTCGATCCCCCACCGTGTGCCTGGATTGGGCTGGGTGCGCCATTGGGCAAAGGTCTCGATCAGGGCCTGGGCTTGGGCAGGGTGGGTCATGGGCTCTGCGCCGAACCAGCGCATGTGGTCGCTATCACTGTGAATGGCAAACAAGGCTGGCGCGTCGCTCGCCACCAATTCCCGCAGAGACAGGCGTTGCGTCGAAAGCGTGGGAAAAGGGCTCATGGGGTTATCGCTGCGATGACCTGATCGCGATCCACCACCTTTCCAAAATGATGCCGCCACAAATCCACCCCCAATTTTCCCGACCGATCCAGCGATGAGCCCACCGTCAAATCACTGATCAACGTCGGCTGCAACCCGGCATCAAACAACGCAAAACCCGCCGCCAGCACGCAGGTGTCGGTCTGGATGCCACACACCAACACACGTTCAGGCGCCAGGCTTTTGAGGTAGGCGATCGTCTCGGGCGTGGGTGCATAGCCGTGCTTGATGAAGATGCGATCCGCCTCAATCAGGCTGTGGTCGTCCGGTGCGGGCTGCCAGCCCAGTTGGCGGGCGAAGGGGGTGATGCTTTCGTCGTGACGTTCCACGGTGGCCACCGACGGCAAGTGGCCGAGCAGGGCGTTGATGCCGTCGATTAGCCACGCGGGCGAATTGAAGGACGGTTGCACGTCGATGATCAGCAGTACCTGGCGCATTGCAGCTCCTGAGGGCGGCCCGAGGGGCTGCCCATTGTGCACAGGCCGCCTCAGGGTTGCCAGGTGGTCTTCTCCCCGCTGAGTTTGCGGTCCAGAAAGGTCGCCGCGCTGATCAATGCCAAATGGCTCAAGGCCTGGGGCGTGTTGCCCAGGTGCCGGGCCTGGCTGTCGAACTCTTCGGCGTACAAGCCCAAGGGGTTGGCGTAGCGCAGCAACTGCTCGAACTCCAGGTGAGCCTTTTCTACTTGCCCGGCGCGGGCCAGGCATTCGACGTACCAGAACGAGCAGGCGGCAAACGCGCCTTCGGTGCCTTGCAGGCCGTCGATCTGGCTGTCGTCGTTGCGGTAGCGGTAGACCATGCCGTCGCGCACCAGGCTTTTCTGGATCGCTTCCAGTGTGCTCAACCAACGCGGGTCGGTGGCTGCGACAAAGCGCACCAACGGCATCAGCAACATCGAACCGTCTAGCGCCGTGCTGCCGATGTGCTGCACGAAGTGGCCGCGTTCTTCATTCCAGAAATTGCTCCAAATGTCGGCATAGATGGCTTGGCGCGTTTCATCCCAGCGGGCGAAAGGGGCGGGCAGCGAGCGTTTGGACGCCAGGCGGATCGCACGGTCCAGCGCCACCCAGCACATCAGTCGCGAGTGCAGGAAGTGATGCTGTTCGCCGCGCATTTCCCAGATGCCCACGTCCTGTGTGTTCCAGATCTCGCAGACCTGGTCGGCGACTTCCACCGTGTGTTTCCAGCCCTGGTGGGAGATGGCTTCGCCGTACTTGTTGACCAGGTACACCGCGTCCATCAGCTCGCCGTAGATATCGAGTTGGATCTGGTCGAACGCCTCATTGCCGATGCGTACCGGCTGGGCGCCGCCGTGGCCACTCAGGTGCGCAAGCGTGGCTTCGGGCAGCTCCTGGCGGCCGTCGATGCCGTAGAGGATGTTGATTTTGGTCGGCTGGCCACAGCAGTCGCTGACCCGGCCCTTGAGCCAGCGCATATAGGCGTTGGCTTCCTCGACAAAGCCCAGGCGCATGAACGCATACACCGTGAATGAGGCGTCGCGGATCCAGGTGTAGCGGTAGTCCCAATTGCGCTCGCCGCCGGGCGTCTCGGGCAGGCCGAACGTGGCAGCGGCGATGATCGCGCCGTGCTTGCGCGAGGTCAGCAGCTTGAGCGCCAGGGCCGAGCGGTTGACCATTTCACGCCAACGCCCACGGTAGTTGGATTGGGCGATCCAGCCGCGCCAGAACTTCAAGGTGTGCGCCAGGGCGAGGTCGGTGCAGCGGCTGTCGACGCGTTCGTCGTCTTCACCGCCGAGCACAAACTCGGCGCCTTCGTCCTGGGCCAAGGTGAAGGTGGCGACGGCTGCGTCGTCTTCGATCTGCAACGGCTGGCTGCTGGCGAGGAGGAGGCCGGGTTGGCTGTCGGCAGTGAACAGCACCTTGGCGTCCACGGCGCTGGCTTGGGTAGGCGTGCGCGCATAGTCATGACGCACGGCGCAACGCAGGTGGATCGTCGCCTTGCCGCTGACCACCCGTACCCGCCGCACCAGCAGCGGCAGGTCGTCGATGTCTTCACTAATCACCAGCAAGTCGGTGATTTCCACCACGGCTGCATCGCTGAGCCAACGGGTTTGCAGCACGTTGGTATCGGGCAGGTAGATCTGCTCGCGGCGGGCGTTGGGCAGGTCGGGGGTGAGTTGGAAGGCACCGGCCTGGGGCGTGTCCAGCAGCGAACAGAAGATCGACGGGCTGTCGAACTCCGGCCAGCAGAAGAAGTCGATGCTGCCCTTGTCGTTGACCAGCGCGGCACTGCGCATGTCGCCGATGATGCCGTGGGCATCGATGGCACTCTGAGGTTCGTTGTTGAAATCAACCATTGCCACGGAACTCCGGATACAGGCTCATGCCGCCATCGATGAACAGGGTGCTGCCCACCACATAATCAGAAGCATCGCTGGCCAGCCAGACCACCGCGTTGGCGACGTCTTCGACATCGCCCACACGACCGTAGGGGATCAGCTTGAGCAGTTCTTTTTCGGCTGCGCCTTCGGTGGCGGCGCGGTTGATTGCGGTACGGATCGCCCCGGGCGCAATGCCGTTGATGCGGATACGTTGTTCGCTGACTTCCTGGGCGAGGGTGCGCATCAACATTTCCACGCCGCCTTTGGACGCCGCGTAATTCACGTGCCCGGCCCAGGGGATCACCTGGTGCACCGAACTCATGTGGATGATCTTGCCGGCCGCCCGCGACACACCGTCACGCACACCCTGGCGGTTGAAAATTCGCACGGCGGCGCGGGCGCACAGGAACTGGCCGGTGAGGTTGACGCCGATCACGGTGTTCCAGTCGTCGAGCGTCATGTCGACCAGGTTGGCGTCTTTCTGCAGGCCGGAATTGGCCACCAGGATATCCAGGTGGCCGAAGGCATCGAGGGTTTGAGCGAACAGGCGTTCGACGTCGGCCTCTTTGGACACGTCGCCACCAAGGGCGATTGCCCGCCCGCCGCTGGCGTTGATCTGCGCCGCCAGGGCTTCTGCCGGCGCTGCCTGGGAGTTGTAATTGAGCACCACCGCCGCACCGGCTTCGGCCAGGGCCTTGGCCGCGCCTGCGCCGATGCCGGAACTGGCGCCGGTGACCAGGGCCACTTGTTGCTGCAACGAAATCTGCATCGCCCACCCACCGTTTTATGAGAGTCCTTTCAGCTGACTGGTGCGGCGCCGTGGAAGTTCACCGCCCGGTTCAAACGGCATATCCCGCCTGAGTTTCTGGATCTTCAGTGTTCGTCGGTAAGGCCGATACGGTGGGAAATCCCTCGATATCCTTGGCGTATGAATATTTCTCGTATTTGGTTTTCCGGCATCCGCACCCTCAACACACCTTCGCAACATCAGCCGCAAGGGTTATCCGTCGAGGAATACCTCACCGTTCTCTTTGAGACGCCTGCGTTGGAGCCTGGGTCTGTAAACGTCATGCTGGGTGAGAACGGGGCTGGAAAATCAACGATCATCGACATGATCAGGGCGTTGCGGTATCCGGAGGTTTTAGCGTCGCTTCCCCGGGAGAATCCTCCCATGCAGAGTTTTCCAACGTTTAGTGTCGAGTTCTCCAATGGCGAGCGCTGGAGTTATCTCTTCGCGTCAGGTGCAACTGACCATTCCAGTGAGGCTTTGCGTCATGTGCGTTGCAGGCAACTCTTGACTCCCCCTCGGATGTTAAGCGGCAGGTGGTATCAGTCATCTGCTCAGGGGAGAGGCTCGCTCCGGCAACTGACAGTGTTGGGTGAGCTCTATAAAGACGCTCCCTTCAGCCCGCTGCCGCGCTTTTTCAGTTGCGCCAATATTTGTTATCGAGGGGTGCCCCAACAGACAGAGATTTTTGATGCGGATTTTGTCCGGGAACTGAATAACATCCGTCAGTACCTCTGTGGCTTGGCGTTGGTCCCGCGAGCCGACGAAATGGGGCATGAGATGCTCAACGACATTTCATTTCACCTGAGTAAAGAGGGCGTCATCGGCGTCTGGCTCGATGATGACCATCGCATGTCCAATGAACTCCAGGGGCATTGGCTGCCGTCTGGCTGGAAGACCTTTGCCTGGATCGTGAGTTGGCTGAGGAAGTGCCCGGAAGGTGCCGTGTGTTTGATAGAAGAGCCTGAGATCCATCTGCACCCGACCCTGATGCGTTATTTGATGGAAACGCTGATCCAGGTTTCCCGTGAGCGATCACAGCAACTGTTTATCAGTACTCACTCTGCCTCACTCATCAATAGTGCGAGCAAGGAAGGGTTGAAGATTTTTCAGAGCTACGGCACTTACATTGACTGTAAGCCTGACCTGAGCGAGGTGCTCGATCGCATGGGATACATGGCGTCGGATATCTTGCAGGCAAACTGTGTGATTTGGGTCGAAGGACCTTCGGATCGCATTTATCTGAACCACTGGATTACTGGCATGTCGCCCGGGTTGCGTGAGGGCATTCACTATTCAATTATGTTTTACGGTGGGCGATTGCTCAGCCATCTCGCGGGCGATGAGGACGACGATGGCAACATCGAGGACTTGATAAGTCTGGTCAGGTTGAATCGTCACTCGGCCATTTTGCTCGACAGTGATAAAGATAGCCCCTTTAAAGAAATCAATGCAACGAAGCAGCGCATAGTCACAGCATTCAGTCATCACCCGGAGCGGTTTGTCTGGGTGACTGAGGGGCGTGAGGTGGAAAACTATTTGGATGCCCAGCAATTAGAGGCGACTGTCAGAGCCGTTCACCCTTCGGCTGTACGAACAGGTGGGGCGAGCATGTGGGCAAATCGGCTTCACTACAAAAAAGCGAATGCTCGCAAGAGCCAGTCCGCGAACAAGGTAAAGGTCGCATCCACTTATGTAGCTGCTTACCGACCTGACTATTCGCCGCTCGATTTGAACGCAAGGATTGAAAGCCTTTGTGAGTTCATCAAGCGTTGGAACATTGGGTGAATGAACTGCGGCTGAGTGCAGGCGGGCAGACGGTTCCTCCTGAAGCTGGCCCCAAACGAGAACTCTGGTAGGGCGACAGGTAGCAATTGCTCCACTTAATAGGAAGCATTACTATTCACACCCCCGCCTTCCCAGTGCACCCGCGATGATTCCTCAGCCGCCCCGCAGAACAGGCTTTTTCGAGCATTACGAAGAGTTGATCGGAACCTGGACGCGCCGCCTGAGAAACCGTCAGCAGGCCGAAGACCTGGCCCACGACACCTTTGTGCGGGTGCTCGAGTCGCGTTCGACCGAGGTTGAGCAACCGCGTGCCTATCTGCATCAGACGGCGCGCAATATCGCCGTTGACGCCTACCGCCGCGAAGACCGTCGCGAGACGCTGGCGCTGGAAGCCCTAGAGCAGAGTTCGCCCCACAGCGGCGACCCGGAGCATTTCATGCACGCGATCCAGTTGGCGGACTCCATCGAGCGGGCCTTGGCCGAGTTGCCGCTCAACTGCCGCAAGATTTTCATTTGGCAGAAAATCGAGGGCCTCACCCAGCAGGAAATCGCCGTGCGCCTGGGCCTGTCCAAGAACATGGTGGAAAAGTATATGATCCGCACCCTGCGGCATCTGCGTGACCGCCTGGACGCGATCGCCCCATGAACCCAGCTCGCCCTGAAACAGGACCTTCCATGATGGATAGCCGTGCCCGCGACGAAGCCGCGCAATGGTTTGTACGCCTGCAAGACGGCCCGTTGAGCGGTGAAGAGCGCCAACGGTTTGATGCCTGGCGCGCGGAGCAGCCTGCGCATCAATATGAATTCGATGTGCTGCAAGGGCTGTGGAGCGCCACCGATTTGCTGCCCAAGGCCCGGTTGCAGGCCCTGTGCGAAGCGCCGGTCGAGCGCCCCAAACGCCGTGCCCTCCTGCGTTATGCGGTGGCCGCGAGTGTGGTGGCCGTCGCCCTCGGGCTGGGCCTGTTCAGCGGCCTGGATCATCCCAAACCCTACAGCGCCGAATTCAGCACGCGCCTGGGCGAGCATCGCCAGGTGGCGCTGCCCGACGGCTCAGTGATGGACCTCAACAGCCGCAGCGTGGTCGCCGTGCACTATGAAAAAGGCCGGCGCGGTGTGGAGCTCAAACAGGGCGAAGCGATGTTCAGCGTTGAACATGACACCAGCCGCCCCTTCGTCGTGGCGGCCGGGGCAGGGCAGGTGACGGTCACCGGCACGCGGTTTGACGTGCGCCGGGATGACGACCAGACCCGCGTGGTGGTGGAGGCCGGTACGGTCAAGGTACAGGGGCGTTCTGCGGACCAGAGCGTGACGCTGACGGCAGGCCGGGGCACGCATATCGATGCACAAGGGCAAGTCGCCGCAGCGTACGCCGTAAATGCCGATGAGTTGACCGCCTGGCGTACGGGCAAGCTGGTGTTCAACAACGCCAGCCTCGGTGAGGTGGCACGGGAAGTGTCGCGCTATCGCGAGCAGCCATTGCGGGTCAGCACGGCCGCGGTGAGTAACCTGCGTTTGACCAGCGTGTTCAAGTCCAGTGACACCGACGCCTTGCTCAAAGCCCTGCCGCACATCCTGCCGGTGGCCTTGCGCACCTTGCCGGATGGCAGCCAGGAAATTATTTCACGCTGACATTCAGGTTTTTTCCGAGTTCTTCGTCTTCTCCTGCAACTGCAACTGGTTTGCATTAACAGCCGCATACTCTTGCGATCACAGGACTAGGTTCGACGTGAAAAAACTCGCCGTGAAAAACAATAAAGTCTCCCGCTGGGCGCCCCTGGCCCTTGCACTGGCCGTCAGTGCCGCGCTGCCCGAAGCCTATGCCGATGACGGGATTCACATCCGCGCCCAACCCCTGGGCGCAGCGCTGAGCCAACTGGGCCAGCAAACCTCCCTGCAAGTGTTCTTCAGCCCCGACATGGTCGCCGGCAAGCAAGCGCCTGCGGTCGACGGCAACCTCTCGCCTGAACAAGCCTTGCGCCAATTGCTGCAAGGCAGCGGTCTGGACTACCAGATCGATGCGGGCTCCGTGACCCTGCGCCCGCTGAGCAGCGGCACCGGTGAAGCCGGCTCGCCCCTGGAGCTGGGCGTCACCGACATCAAGGTGGTCGGCGACTGGCTGGGTGATGCCAACGCCGAAGTGGTGCAGAACCACCCGGGCGCCCGTACCGTGATCCGTCGCGAGGCGATGGTGGAGCAGGGCGCGATGAACGTCGGCGACGTGTTGCGCCGTGTGCCGGGTGTGCAGGTGCAAGAGTCCAACGGCACCGGCGGCAGCGACATTTCCCTCAACGTCGGTGTGCGTGGCCTGACGTCGCGCCTGTCGCCACGTTCCACCGTGCTGATTGACGGCGTGCCGGCCGCGTTCGCCCCCTATGGCCAGCCGCAACTGTCGATGGCGCCGATCTCTGCCGGCAACCTGGACAGCATCGACGTGGTGCGTGGCGCCGGTTCCGTGCGTTATGGGCCACAAAACGTCGGTGGCGTGATCAACTTCGTGACCCGTGCGATTCCCGAGAAATTCTCCGGCGACGTCGGCACCACCCTGGAAACCTCGGCCCACGGCGGCTGGAAGCACATCGAAAACGCTTTCGTCGGCGGCACAGCCGATAACGGTATTGGCGCGGCGTTGCTGTACTCCGGTGTGAAGGGCAACGGTTATCGCAGCAGCAACAACTCCAACGACATCGACGACGTGATCTTCAAGACCCACTGGGCGCCGACCGATCAAGACGATTTCTCGCTCAACTTCCACTACTACGACGCCAGCGCCGACATGCCCGGCGGCCTGACCCAGAAGCAGTTCGACGCCAACCCGTACCAATCGGTGCGTGACTGGGACAACTTCAGTGGCCGCCGCAAAGACATGTCCTTCAAATACATCCGTCAGATCGACGACCGTACCCAGGCCGAAGTGCTGACCTACTACTCCGACAGTTTCCGTGGCAGCAACATCGCCAACCGCGACCTCAAGACCATCGGCTCCTACCCGCGCACCTACTACACCTTCGGCATCGAGCCGCGTGTGTCCCATGTGTTCGACGTGGGCCCGAGCACCCAGGAAGTCAGCCTCGGTTATCGCTACCTCAAGGAGGGCATGCACGAGCAGGCCAGCAGCCTGAACCTGGTCAACAATGTGCCGACCCCGGGCGGCCAGAGCGATGGCCATGTCTACCAGGACCGCACCGGTGGCACCGAAGCCAACGCGTTCTATATCGATAACAAAGTCGATATCGGCAAGTGGACCATCACCCCGGGCATTCGCTTCGAAGACATCCGTACCGAATGGCATGACCGCCCGGTGGTGGCCCTGAACGGCACGCGCACCCAGGAAAAACGCCGCGAAGTTCACAACAACGAACCGCTGCCGGCCCTGAGCGTGATGTACCACGTCTCCGATGCCTGGAAACTGTTTGCCAACTATGAAACCTCCTTTGGCAGCCTGCAGTACTTCCAGCTGGGGCAGGGCGGCACCGGCGACCAGACCGCCAACGGCCTGAACCCGGAGAAAGCCAAGACCTACGAGATCGGCACGCGCTACAACGACAGCGTCTGGGGCGGCGAAGTGACGCTGTTCTACATCGACTTCTCGGATGAACTGCAATACGTCAGCAACGACGTGGGCTGGACCAACCTGGGCGCCACCAAGCACCAGGGGATCGAGACCTCGGCCCACTATGACCTGTCGAACCTCGACCCTCGCCTGGACGGCCTCACCGCCAGCGCCGGTTTCACCTACACCAAGGCCACCTCCGAGGGCGACGTACCGTTCAAGGGCCGCGACCTGCCGCTGTACTCCCGTGAAGTGGCAACCCTGGGCCTGCGTTATGACGTGAATCACTGGACCCACAACCTGGATGTGTTTGCCCAGTCCGCCCAACGTGCGCCAGGCACCGGCACCACCTACATCACCCAGGGCACTGCCGATGGCCAG
This sequence comes from Pseudomonas sp. GW821-FHT05H12, assembly GCF_059419385.1. Lineage (NCBI taxonomy): Bacteria > Pseudomonadati > Pseudomonadota > Gammaproteobacteria > Pseudomonadales > Pseudomonadaceae > Pseudomonas > Pseudomonas sp. GW821-FHT05H12. The sequence continues at coordinate 41,135 of NZ_JBWKRS010000010.1, forward strand.
TACGGTGATATCCCGGGTTATGTCTCGGTCAACGTGCGCAGTGGGTACGACTTCGGTGCGCAACTGTCGAACCTGAAACTGGGCGTCGGTGTGAAAAACGTCTTCGACCAGCAGCACTACACCCGTTCCAGCGACAACAACGCCGGGTTGTACCTGGGCCAGCCGCGCACGTTCTTTGTGCAGGCCAGCGTCGGGTTCTGATCCGTCATCGACGTGAACAATCGCAGCCCTCGGGGCTGCGATTTTTTTTGCGTGTCTTTTGGCCTTGGAACGGTTTATGACGAAATGCCACAGAGGTCACATCCACCGGCTTGATGCTGCCGGCTGTCTTTCAGACTCAGAGTCAGGTCCAACCGATGACTGCTACCTCGTTTCAATCCTCGCAGAGGATCTGTCGTGAGCCTTTGTGCGGGGTCGGTGCAGCAGACACGCCCACGGCCAAGGGAGATGTCGCCCTGCCGGCGCCCCTGGTGCTGCCCAGTGAACATGCTGCCCAGGCCCGTCGAATGAAAGCCTTTGTCGGGCAGCGCAAATTCCAGGCCCCGGTCGCCGATGACTTCTCCCGGGGCATGCTGCCCACCGGGCAACCTTGCACGTCTCGCAGCAAACCGCCGAAACCCGCAGGTTTTGCGTTGGCAACGCTGATCAGTGGCTTGGCGGCCTGGTGGCGTGGACACCGGTGGGGTTAACCCCACGGCCCGATTTTTTACATATTGAAATTGGTATTCGTGCGTTATCCGGAACTGTCGGGTTTAGCCAACCACATACATTGCAGCTCGACCCACGGGACCGATTTCCTGATCCCAGCCATTTCGATGGCGCTCATCGGGTCAGTACGCATAAGAGAAAAGTTGGAGAAACCGCATGACTATCGAGGGTTCACTGCCTCACGTTTGGCCAGCCGTCCTGGGCGGTTCGGTGCCAAGACCTGCCGAGCCTCCCCCCACGGCCCCAGTTGGCAGTTGGAACGACGCAGCCGGGGCCACCTGGGTTCAAGACCTTGCCGGGGATAGCGCACCTCGCAAGCCAGCGCTGTTGCGCACAGCCTTGTCGACTCGACACCTGCGTGCGCTGCAGAACCCTGCGGTCGCGCGGGCGAACTGTTCGCAACCTGGAGCCCTCTCGACGGACAAGCAATTGGCCGCCACGTTGGAAAAAGGCTATGACATGTTGCATCCGTTTCTGAAAGACGGGCGCTTGACCCGGTCTTCGCTGCAGCAGGTTGCCGCCCTGAGCCTGGGTGACAACGATGCGTTGGATCGGGTGATCCAGGTCGCCAGGGAGATTCTCCAGCGCCCACGGTTGAGCGATGCAATCTTGAGCAGCGAGGGCGATATCACCCGCGACAGCCTTCGGGCCGCTACCGCGTTGCAAGGTAACAGCTCTCCAAGCGTGTACAGCCAGGATCCCTTCCATGCCCAAGGGAATGCCCAGGTGGTCCAGGCGTTTCAAGGTTTGTTCGAGCAGTTGAGAGACAAGACCAAGGATCGCACCTATTTTTTCGAGCCCCACCAGTTCGTCGAAATCGTCACGCTCAAGGCAGTGATGCAAGACCCTTACGACGTCGATCCACAAGGCGAGGCCGTGCTGGAACCGTCGACTGGCATGCCCCGGCCGAAATACAGCGAGCTGTGTGTCTATACCGCAAAGAACATCATCGAACGCCCGGGCCTGTTGCGTTCGCTGGAGCGCGCCAATGGCGCCCGGCTGTTCGGTCCGCCTTACCAGGAAGGCTGGCTGAGCAACAAGAGCCTCGATCGCTGGCTGGAGCAGGATGAGGCTCACAAAACGAAGTGACGGGGCTAGACCTTGAGGATCTTGCCACTGATAGCCACCGCCGCCAGCAGTGTGGCGATCAGTACGAAGGCCGTGCTCAGGCTGCTGCCATGGGCGATAAAACCGATCACGGCGGGGCCGGCCAGAATGCCGGCATACCCCAGGGTGGTGATGGCCGGCACCGCGATATGTTCCGGCATGACCTTTTGTTTGCCCACCGCGGTGTACAGCACCGGCACGATGTTGGAGCAACCGGCGCCCACCAGTGCATACCCCAGCAACGCGGTTTGCCAGGCGGGGGACAGCGTGGCCAATAGCATGCCGGCAGTGGCGAGTGCGCCGCCGATCATGATCACGCGGGTGGCACCCAACCTGCGCACAATGGCGTCACCTGTCAGGCGACCGGCCGTCATGGTCAAGGCGAAAGCGGCATAGCCCAGGCCGGCGTAGGCTTCGTCAAGGCCGCGCTCGGCGCTGAGGAACACCGCGCTCCAGTCAAGCACCGCACCTTCAGCCAGAAACACGATAAAACACAGGCAGCCGATAAACAGCACGACACCATGGGGGATCGCAAAGGCGGGCCCTGAGCTTTCACTGCCGTAGGGCAGCAGGTGCGGCCCGGCCTTGAGCAAGGCTGCGGCCATCACGGCGATCACCACGAGGGTTGCCTGCAACGGCGAAAGGCCCAGCCCCAACAGCCCGGCCACGCCGGCTGCACCGACGATGCCACCCAGGCTGAACAACCCATGGAAGCCCGACATCATGGTCTTGCCGCTGGCGCGTTCAACGATCACCGCTTGCAGGTTGACCGTGGAATCCACGGTGCCCAGGCCTGCGCCAAACAGGAACAGCGCGGCTATCAGTAAGGGAATCGAACTGACGGTCGCCAGCATCGGCAGCGCCACGCAGATCAGGATCGTCCCTGCGGTCAACACGCGCCGGCAGCCAAAGCGCGACGCCAGGGCGCCCGCCACGGGCATGGCGATAATCGACCCCACGCCCAGGCACAGCAACAACAGGCCCAGGGTGCCCTCATTGAGTTGCGCGCGAGCCTTGGCATAAGGCACCAGCGGCGCCCAGGCGGCGATACCGAAACCTGCGATAAAAAAAGCGATGCGGGTCGACATTTGTTCCAGCCGCCCGGGAACCACGGGCGCTGGGGTGGGGATGGCAGTCATGAAGAATCCTTGGTTTTGCGTTCAAAGAACGATGTCCGGCGCGACATCCTTGCACATCAGGCCGCATCGAGCGAGCCGGGTTCCATGGGAAAGCGGATTGGCGCGGCGGTCTTGAATTTTATTTTTACAAACATGGAACCTGAGGCGGCCTGCCGGCCACACAGGCTTTGTCAGATGTGGTCTGGAAGGTGTGTAATCCTCGTGAGGGCTGATGAACCCCAGAGCTTTTACGCGAGTTGCTACCCTCCAGATCACCTCTGAATTGAACTCGGCAGGTGGTTTCCCACACAATCGCGTGGCTCTTTTTTCTTGGACAGCCTGCGACTGCTGGGGTGAATCACGCTATGACCCACTTCTACGATGCCCGCGGCAATATCTATGGCGTGGTCAGCCCGGCCCTATTAAGACGCCAGGGCATCAATCTTCCTGACAGCGCCGCCGAGGCTGCGAATACCCGTAAGGCTTGGGCGTCTTCAGCCATTGCCGCCGAGTGTGGCTGGGGCTCCTTGCCACGCCCTGCGGATGCCAAGGCCCATCGAAGCGACGGGCTATTGATCGGGCCGTTCCAGGCCGAGGCACCGTTCGATGTGTTGATCGTCAACACTGACGGCACCCTCGCCGAGCGCAGCGGCAATGGCCTGACCATCTTCGCCCAGGCCCTGACCGACCAAGGCTTGCTAAGCCAGGGGGGCGAGTTGCGGGTGCATCACGATAAAGCTGATGCGCAATCGCCGGTCATCACCCGGGTGGAGCCTGCTTTCTACGAGGACGTGGCGGGGTTCTGGCTGGCACTGGGTTTGCCCGAGTTCGGGCCGCAGGCGGTTGGCGCCCGTAACGTGGGCAGCGTGAAAGCAGCGAACCGTGAATTCAGCCAGGTGGCCTCACTGACGGCGCTTGAGCCGCAATGGTCGTGCAGCCAGTTCGTGCGTGTGGGCAACCCGCATTGCGTCACATTGGTCGAAGACCCTGCGCTGCTGCCAAATAACTCTCGAATGCATCAACCCGCCTTGTTCGAACCCTTGAAAGCCGTTGCATTCGCGCCACCGGCGGGCGGTGGTGTTCCGTGTGCAGCGGGTGTCAATTTGCAGTGGGCTGCCCGTGGGCAGGGCAATCAAGTGCTGGCGCGGGTGTTCGAACGCGGGGAGGGGCCCACGGCATCTTCGGGGACCAGCGCCAGCGCCGTGGCCTGCGCGGCGTGGCGAGCAGGCTGGGTGGGCGGCGGCGAAGTCGCGGTGGTGATGCCGGGAGGTACGGCGCCCGTGCGTTTGTTGACACAGGGCGACACCTTGCTGAGCGTCAGCCTGTTTGGCACGGCGCGGCCACAAACCTGAAGCAGCATCCAGGCGCGTTATAAAAACGTCACCTGCGCTGGTTGCCGTTTCATCAGCACTTTGCCATGGCGGATCGAATACAGCGCCAGGCCCTGGCTGCGGATCACCTCGTAGTCGCTGTCTGCCGACAGGATCAGCAGGTTCGCCGGGCGCCCCGGCTCAAGGCCGTAGCGGTCGCCCAAGGCCATGGCCTTTGCGCTGTTGTCGGTGACCAGGTCCAGCGCGCTTTGCAGGTTGCGATAACCGAGCATGTGGCAGATGTGCAAACCGGCTTCAAGCACGCGCAGGATGTTGCCGTTGCCCAGCGGGTACCACGGGTCGACGATGGAGTCCTGGCCGAAGCAGACGTTCATGCCCGCTTCCAGCAGTTCGTTGACGCGGGTGACGCCCCGGCGTTTCGGGAAACTGTCGAAGCGGCCCTGCAGGTGGATGCTTTCGGTGGGACAGGAGACAAAACTGATGCCCGAATGCCCCAGCAGGCGGAACAGCTTGGCGCAGTAGGCATTGTCGTAGGAGCCCATGGCGGTCGTATGGCTGGCGGTGACGCGCGCGCCCATGCCACGGCTGCGGGCCTCTTCGGCGAGCACTTCGAGAAAGCGTGAGTGCGGGTCGTCGGTTTCGTCGCAGTGCACGTCCACCAGGCAACCGGTGCGTTCGGCCAGGTCCATCAGAAACTTGACCGAGCTAACGCCCTGGTCGCGGGTGTATTCGAAATGCGGAATGCCACCGACCACATCGGCGCCCAGGCGAATGGCTTCTTCCATCAGTTCGCGGCCATTGCGGTAGGACTCGATGCCCTCCTGGGGGAACGCGACAATTTGCAGGTCGATCAGGTGCGCGCTTTCTTCGCGCACGTCCAGCATCGCTTTAAGCGCGGTGAGGTCTGGGTCGGTGACGTCGACGTGGGTGCGTACATGCTGGATACCGTGGGCCGCCAGGGCCTCGATGGTTTTCTTGGCGCGGGCCTTGGTGTCTGCCCCGGTGATGGTGGCTTTGCGCTCGCCCCAGCACTCGATGCCTTCGAACAGCGTGCCGCTCATGTTCCAGCGCGGCTCGCCGGCCGTGAGGGTGGCATCGAGGTGGATGTGAGGCTCGACAAAGGGCGGGATCACCAGGTTGCCGGCAGCGTCCAGGTCGTCGTCCGCCAGTACGGGCGCCGTGGTTTGCGCGGTGATGCTGGCGATCCGGCCATGTTCCAGGTGCAGATCATGCAGGCCTTCACGGTTGCGCAGGCGGGCGTTGATGATGTGCATGGGCAAGTTCCTCTTGGGCAAAAAGCAATCAGGCGTTCAGTCTGGGTCAGTCGAACAGTGTCTGGGTGGTCTCGCCGCGATGAAAGGCGAACGCGGCTTCCAGGTCACTTTCGATGGTGCGTCCACGGGAAAGCGGCGGCAGGTCATCCAGGCTGAAAAAGCCCACTTCGGTGGTTTCGAACCCGGCCATGGGGGCCAGTTGATCGACACGTTCACACAAAAAGTACAGCTTGTAGAAATCCCGCACATCCGGGCGATACATGCCCTTGGCCTTGTGGGTGACGCTGTACAGCGCCTGCGCCGTGACGGTCAACCCGGCCTCTTCGCGGATCTCCTTGACGATGTTTTCCGCCGCCGACAGGCCGATATCGGCATAGCCGCCCGGCAGTGCCCAGCAGCCATCGGTCAATTCGCGCACCAGCAGGATTCGGTCGCCCTCGATCACCGCGCCCCGCACGTCGATCATCGGCGTGGAATAGCGCTTGGCAAAGTCCGGCACCAACCCGGTGATGCGCTCCAGCGGCACGTTGCCCAATTGCGCCAGCATGCTGTGGGCAATCTCGGCGATTTCCTCCAGGCGCTCGCGCTCAAAATCGTCAGTGCAAAAATGCAGCCCCGTGGAGGCCAACGCCTGCAAGCGTTTGGCCTGGGCCAGCCAGGTGTTTTCCATGGACGCTCCTAAAGGGGTTTGCGCATGTACACCCGGTGCAGGCCGTGTGCTTCGGCCCGATGGGTCTCGACATAACCTCGACGGGTGTACAGCGCAATGTTTTCAGTCATTGCCACGTTGGTGTAGAGCTGGATGGCCGTGTAGCCCGCGTCGCGCGCCTGTTGTTCGGCAAAGTCCATGAGTTGGCGCCCCAACCCCAGGCCCTGGGCTTGCGGGGCGACGGCCAGGTTGTCCAGCAACAGCGCGTCGGGAGCATCCAGCAGGATAATGAAGCCCTGTATCTGCCCGGCATTGTCCAGCACGTGTACGCCTCCCGCCGCGACAAGCGCCTGATAGTTTTCCAGCATAGGACCGGGTTGGCGGCCGATACGCGTGATGTAAGGCGAGTAGGCGGCCTCAACGATGGCTTCGATGGCGGCCACATCATGGGCGTTGGCAGGGCGCATCATGACAGCGTGCTCCGAGTGGGCTGGAGGTCATGACTGTACGGGAGCCGGACATAAAAAAACCACCCGCAGGTGGTTTTTCAGCAGTCGGAGGCTTACTCGCCGCGATAGATGCAACCACTGGTGCAGGTCTCGTGGATGCGGATCGCACTGAGTTCCGGCAGCAGGGGCTTGAGCTCATTCCAGATCCACTTGGCCAGCACTTCGCTGGTGGGGTTTTCCAGGCCGGGAATGTCGTTGAGGTAGTTGTGGTCGAGGCGTTCGTAGAGCGGCTTGAAAATCGCCTTGATCTCCGAGAAGTCGCGAATCCAGCCGGTATGGGGATCCAGGTCACCGCTCAGGTGGATCGCCACCTTGAACGAATGCCCATGCAGGCGCCCGCATTTGTGGCCTTCCGGTACGTGGGGCAGGCGGTGGGCGGACTCGAAGGTAAACTCTTTGAAGATTTCCACAGTATTTTCAGCTCGGTCAGGTATCTGGCAGGCGGCGAGTTTAACAGCTTGATCCCACACCGCGCATACCGTCCCTCCGTAGGCGCCGTGTTTATTCAGGTTTCCCGCGTGAACGCCCATCGCCGGCAAGCCGGGCTCCTACAGGGGCTGGAGTCGTTCGCCCAATTGGTTGTTGTCCGCCAATTCCAGAAACTCATCCCCCAAGCGCCGGCTCTCGCTCATCGCGGTTTGCCAGTACTTGTTACGGCTCGGGTCATCGCCCATGAAACGCTTGAAGTCGCTGCGGTCCGGCAGTTTGCCGTGGGGCAGGCGGGCCAGGTAATCCTTGGACGGAGCGAGTAGCAACACATCCTGCAAACCCTGTTGATTGCTGCGCCGCCACGGTAGGCCTTTGTCGAACCAGCCGGGGATGACCCGGTCGGTAAAGTGCGGGTACAGCACGATGTCGTCGCCGTGGTAGGGCAGGTCGAGGTGGTAGTCCAGCAGGCCGCCGTCGCGGTAGGTGCCTGCGCCCGCGCCTGGCAGGTCGCGCACGCCTTGCATCACCATGGGGATCGAGCCCGAGGCCAGCAGCGCCTGGCGCAGGTTACCCAATTCCAGGTCGAGGAAGCGCGACGGGAAATCCTGCAACGGATGCACCGGTGGTGCCTGGCGCGGGTCGTGGATGATCAGCCGTTCGAAATGCCGCGACAGCCGCGCGCGGCCCCGCAGGTTGTCGGCGATCACTGACGACAGGCCCAACCCGAGGCGGCCACGGTGGTCATCGGCGAGCAGCCCGTGGCTTTTGACCACCATGATGTTCAGGCGATAGTCGGGGTTGTCTAGCACCCGCGCATCACGGCCGGCGAGCAAGTCGTCGAGCATGCGCTGGCAACTGCGGCTGACTTCGGCCATGGTCACGCCTTTGGCGAAGCTTTGTTCGTTGTACAGGCGGCCGAGGTCGAGCAGACCTTGCACCGGGTCGGGCAAGCAGGCGCTGGCAAACCGCCAGGAGCCGATGGACGCGCCGATCAACGCGCGCTCGCGCGGCATGCGTGGCAGCCAGTCGCCGAACAGCGCCAGGTCCAGGCCCTGGATACCCAAGGCCTTGGGGCCGCCGGCCGCACCGGGTAGGATGCCGACATCGGCCGGTTTGAGGCCTTGCTCACGAATGCGCGTAAAGGCGCGTTTGCCGGCCTTGAGGGTCAATGCGGGAAACTTGATGTGGATGGCAGTCATACCAGTCTCAATTGAAGCGAGCGGATCAGTATAAGAAATCTCGCACAACAGTTGGGGAAATGGACTATCGGCAATTGCCATGGTGGCAATTCAGTTTCAGTTAAGTTGCGACGGCTAACGTGGCGACGTCAAGGAACAACAGGATGGGTAATGAAGGTATATCGACGCACGGGCGGTCGAGTGGCGCTGGTGTTACTGCTGATCAGCTCAGGCCTGGCGGCCCATGACCTCGGGCAGGACGAAGCGTTGCGCCTGCGCCAAAAGGGGGTCATCGCGCCCCTGGAAGATTTGTTGGGGCCGGCGTTCGAGCGCTACCCTGGGTCCAAGTTGCTGGACGCCGAGCTGGAAGAACACGACGACCGGCCGGTGCGCTATATCTATGAAATCGAACTGTTGACCGCTGACGGCGTGGTGCGTGAAATCGAGCTGAATGCCAGCACCGGCGAGCTGCTCAAAGATAAGGAAGACGACTGATGCGCCTGCTCCTGGTGGAAGACAACGTGCCTCTGGCCGATGAACTGCTGGCCGGCCTGCAGCGCCAGGGCTATGCCGTCGACTGGCTGGCCGATGGTCGCGACGCGGTCTATCAAGGCCGCAGTGAACCCTACGACCTGATCATCCTCGACCTCGGCTTGCCCGGCCTGCCAGGGCTTGAGGTGCTGGCGCAATGGCGCATCGCCGCCTTGGCCACGCCGGTGTTGATTCTTACCGCCCGGGACTCCTGGGCCGAACGCATCGAAGGGCTCAAGGCCGGCGCTGACGATTACCTGAGCAAGCCATTTCACCCCGAAGAACTCTACCTGCGTATCCAGGCGCTGTTGCGCCGCTCCCATGGCCGGGCCAACCAGCCCACCTTGCAGGCGGCCGGGTTGCACCTGGATGAGGGTCGTCAATGCGTGTTGCGTGATGGCGAGGAGATCCAGCTGACCGCCGCTGAATTTCGCCTGCTGCGCTATTTCATGCTGCATCCCGAACAAATCCTGTCGAAAAGCCACCTGGCCGAGCACCTGTATGACGGCGAGACCGAGCGCGATTCCAACGTGCTGGAAGTCCACGTCAACCACTTGCGCCGCAAGCTGGGCCGCAGCGTGATCGAAACCCGGCGTGGCCAGGGTTATCTGTTTGGCGCCAGCCCCGCATGAGGTCGATTCAACGGCGCCTCAGCCTGGGGTTGATCAGTGTGATGGTGGTCGTCGGCGTGGTGCTGGCGCAAACCAGCCTGTGGTTGTTCGAAGCCGGGTTGCAGCGCTACCTGGAAGCGGGGTTGCGCAACGACGCCGAGAACCTGCTGGTGGCGCTGGTACGTGGGGCAGGCGGTGTGCAGTTGGATGAGCAGCGCTTGTCGCCGGCCTACCAACGGCCGTTTTCCGGGCATTACTTTCGCATTGATTTTGCCGATACCCACTGGCGCTCCCGTTCGCTATGGGACCAGGAACTGCCCCGCCTGCCCGAGACCGGGCTCAAAGGCAACCTGCAATTGGGGCCGGAAGGCCAGCAACTGCTGGTGCTGCGCGCGGACTATAAGCGCTATGGCCAGTTGATCTCGATCAGCGTGGCGCAGGACTACACGCCCGTGCGGGAGAGCTTCCGCCTGATGCGTCGGGTCGGCCTGATCCTCGGCCTGGCCGCGCTGTTGCTGGTGCTGGTCTTGCAGCGGGTTACCGTGCGCCGTGCGTTGCGCCCGCTGGAAACCGCGCGTGAACAGATCGCCCAATTGCAACAAGGCCAGCGCTCGCAACTCGACACCCAGGTGCCGCTGGAGCTGGAACCGTTGGTGGCACAGATCAACCACCTGTTGGCCCACACCGAAGACAGCCTCAAGCGCTCGCGCAATGCCCTGGGCAACCTGGGCCATGCCCTGAAAACCCCGCTCGCCGTGTTGTTGAGTGCAGCCTCAAGCGAGGCCCTCAAGGACCACCCCGAACTGAGCAAACTGTTGCGCGATCAACTGGAACAGGTGCAACAGCGCCTCAACCGCGAACTCAATCGCGCGCGCCTGGCCGGTGAAACCCTGCCAGGCGCGTTGTTCGACTGCGAAAAAGAACTGCCCGTATTGCTGGCCACGTTGACCATGATCCACGGCGAGCACCTGGACCTGAGCTACCACGTGCCCCCTGGGCTGCAACTGCCCTGGGACCGTGAGGATCTGCTGGAACTGCTGGGTAACCTGCTGGACAACGCCTGCAAATGGGCAGATGCGGACGTGCGCCTGACGATCAGCGAAACGCCGCAGCACTACTTAGTGGCCGTTGAAGACGATGGCCCCGGCATTCCCGAAACCCAGCGCGACCAGGTGCTCAGCCGAGGCGCACGCCTGGACGAGCAGATCGACGGCCACGGTTTGGGCTTGGGGATCGTGCGCGATATCGTCGAAGTGTGGGGCGGGGTGCTCCAACTGCAAGAAAGCGAACTGGGCGGCTTGAAGGCCCTGATCGAACTCCCCAAACGACAAAATTGACACGCCACCGATTAACAATGTGGGAGCTGGCTTGCCTGCGATGGCATCACAGAGGTGTGACTGACACACCGGGTTGCCTGCATCGCGGGCAAGCCCGCTCCCACATTGGATCGCCACCCCATTCGAGGGCAATCCGTTACACCCGGAATTGATCCATCAGCCCTTGCTGCTGATTCGCCAGGCTGTTCAGCGCCTGGCTCACCCGCGCCGATTCATTGGCCTGTTCCGACAACGACTCGGTCACATCCCGGATCGTCGCCACGTTGCTGTTGATCTCCTCGGCCACCGCGCTCTGCTCTTCAGCGGCGCTGGCGATCTGCAGGTTCATGTCGCTGATCACCGTCACCGCATCGCCGATCTGGCGCAGGGCGGTCACGGCCTGGCCGACCTGCTCGACGCTGCCCTGGGCCTGGCGATAGCTGTTGCCCATGGCGCCCACCACGTCTTCGGTGCCGCTTTGCAGTTGCTCAATCACCAGGCGGGTTTCTTCCACCGACTCCTGGGTGCGGCGCGCCAGGTTGCGCACCTCATCGGCCACCACGGCAAAACCGCGACCGGCCTCACCGGCACGCGCCGCTTCGATGGCGGCGTTGAGAGCCAGCAGGTTGGTCTGCTCGGCGATGCCGCGAATCACTTCCAGCACCGAACCGATTTTCTCGCTGTTGGCTGCCAAGCCTTCGACCTGGGCCATGGCCGTGCTCATGTCGGCGGCCAGGTTGCCAATGTTGGTGGTGGTGCGGTCGATCACGGTCAGGCCTTCACGGGTCGATTGGTCGGCATCGCGCGCGGCCTGGGCTGCCTGGGCGGCGCTGCGGGCGACGTCCTGGGCGGTGGCGCTCATTTCGTGGGAGGCGGTGGCCACTTGATCGACCTGGCGATATTGCTGCTCCATGCCAGCACTGGTTTCAGTGGCAATGGCCGCCGATTGGTCAGCGGTGCCACGGGCGTCCTGCACCGAACGCTTCACCTCGGCAATGATCGGTTGCAGCTTGTCGAGGAAACGGTTGAACCAGCCGGCCAACTGCCCCAGTTCGTCCTTTTTGTCGTAGGCCAGGCGGCGGGTGAGGTCGCCTTCGCCGCTGGCGATGTCTTCGAGCATGCTGGCCACGCCGAGGATCGGCCGGGTCACGCTGCGCGCCATCAGCCACACCAGGATCAGGCCAAGCACGGCCGCGAACAGGCCCAGGCTCAGCTCCAGCAGGGTGCCCTTGGCATTGTCGGCATCCAGTTGGGTTTTCAGCGCTTCGGCCGGGGCCACCAGGACTTTCTCCGGCACATCCAGCAACACGCCCCATGCCTTGCCGTCCGGGATCGGCGCGAACGGCGCCAGCACTTTGAGCTGATGGTCGGTGCGCAGGCTGCGGATCTGGTTGCTGCTGGCCAGGGCGCTGATCAATTGCGCACCGCTGGCGGTGTCGACCGTGTCCAGGCGCTGGCTGAGCTTGCTGGCGTCCGGGCTGTAGCCGGCGAGCACGCCAGTGGGGCTCAGGATGCTGACTTGAGTCTGGCCGTCATACAGCTTCTGGCTCGCCTGTTGGCTCACGGCCTGCAGGCTGTTCAGGTTGATGTCCACCGACAGCGAAGCGATGACTTTGCCGTTGACCATCAGCGGGAACACGATGCTGGTCATCAGCACGTTCTGCCCGTTGATCACATAAAAGTACGGCTCGATCACACAGGGCTTGAGCGTGGTGCGCGGGCAGGTGAACCAGGCGTTGGCCTTTTCACCGCTGGGGCCGACGCGGGTGTCGGCCATGTCGCTTTCCGGCAGCGCCATCGACTCCAGTTTGCCGGGCGTGGGCTGCGACCAGTACAGGGCGAAGCGGCCCTTGTCGTTACTGCCCAGCTCTGCCTGGTTGGCGAACAGCTCGTCCTTGCCATCCAGGGCGTTGGCTTCGAACACCAGGGACAAGCCGAGCAAGTCGGGGTTGGCCTGCAGGGCCGACTTGACCTGGCGGGTCAGGTCTTCGCGGGTGTCGAACGCATCCAGGAAGCGTTTTTCGGCCTGTTCACGCAAAAACAGCACTTGGCGGGAAAACCCGTGGCCGTATTGGTAAGCGTCCATGAACTGACGGCGAATGCCCAGTGCCTGGGCTTCACCCTGGGCTTCGATGCGCGCCTGGGCGGCCTGATCGAGCATCTGCATGCTGGACGCCTTGACCTGCTCCGAGCTCTGCTCCATGCGATACAACGACAAACCCACCAGCAGGGTCACGATCCCCAGCAGGCACAGGCCGGCGAGCAGGGTGATTTTCCATTGAATGGAAAGCTGTCTGAGAGACATCGAGGCGCATCCTTAACCTGAAAACACAGAGAGCCTCTGTATCGGCCGCGTTTTTCGGTTCTTTATTATTTAAACGTTCAATTTAAACCCAAAAGCGGCGCCGTTTTTTGACATGCGGCCGCGCCTGCTGCAAAGTGCGCGCCCTCTAATAAGACCTCCTTCAAGCCTGCACGCTGGCAGCCACCCGATGGCCGCCTGGGCGCGGGCCTGCCTGTTTTTTATGTTTCTGCTTGAGGTAACCATGATTAACGCAGTCATTGCCGCGGTCGGCACCATGCTGGTGCTCAGCTTGTCCCGCGTGCATGTGGTCATCGCCATCATCGTCGGCGCCCTGGTGGGCGGCCTCACTGGCGGCTTGGGCATCGAGGCCACGCTCAAGGCCTTCAACGGCGGGTTGGGCGGCGGCGCCACTGTGGCATTGTCCTACGCCTTGCTCGGTGCGTTCGCCGTGGCCATTGCCAAATCCGGCCTGGCCCACGCCCTGGCCGACAAGGCGCTGATGCTGGTGGACCGCCAGGAAGCCACTGGCGGCAGCCACGTCAAATGGCTGTTGATCGGCCTGCTCTGGGTGGTGGCGATCGCCTCGCAGAACATCCTGCCGATCCATATCGCGTTTATCCCGTTGCTGGTGCCGCCGCTGCTGTACGTGCTGACCAAGCTGCAACTGGACCGCCGCCTCATTGCCTGTGTGATGACCTTCGGCCTGATCACCCCGTACATGTTCCTGCCGGTGGGCTTCGGCAATATCTTCCTCAACCAGATCCTGCTGGCCAACGTGGCCAAGAGCGGGGTGGACATCAGCCAGGTCAACGTCACCCACGCCATGGGGTTGCCGGCCTTGGGCATGGTGGTCGGCCTGCTGGTGGCGGTGTTCGTCAGCTATCGCAAGAAACGCGTGTATGACCTGGAGAAAATCGAGCGGGTTGAGCAAGTGGCCGTGCAGTACAACCCACTGACCCTGCTGGTGGCCGGCCTGGCGATTGCCTCGGCGTTCATCATTCAGCTGTGGCTGGACTCGATGATCATTGGCGCCCTGGCCGGTTTCCTGATCTTCTCGGTGTCGGGCATCGTGCGCTGGCGCGAGACCGACGACCTGTTCACCGAAGGCATGAAGATGATGGCCATGATCGGCTTCATCATGATCGCCTCCTCAGGCTTCGCCGAAGTGCTCAAGGCCACGGGCGACGTGCGCTCGCTGGTGGAAACCTCGGCGGCCTTTATCGGCCACAGCCGTGGTGTCGGCGCCTTGCTGATGCTGTTGGTGGGCTTGCTGGTGACCATGGGCATTGGGTCGTCGTTCTCCACGGTGCCGATCCTGGCGGCGATTTTTGTGCCGCTGTGTGTGCAGCTGGGTTTCAGTCCGCTGGCCATTGTGTGCATCGTCGGCACGGCCGGCGCGTTGGGCGATGCGGGGTCGCCGGCGTCGGACTCCACTCTGGGCCCGACCTCCGGTTTGAACATTGACGGCCAGCATCACCATATCTGGGATACGGTGGTGCCGACGTTTTTGCACTACAACATTCCGCTGTTGGCATTTGGGTGGTTGGCGGCGATGACGCTTTGATTGGGCACTGAGTACATATCCATTGTTTGGGTAACGGCTAACCCGGCGTCCTGCCGGGTTACCCACGGATTCAAACCTGCGTTCGGCCAGCGTGTTAAACGGGGCGCCTAAGATCAAAATCAAAAGCAGACACGGCGGCCTTAGAGCCGACCGCATTCCCCTGTAGGAGCCGGCTTGCCGGCGATGCAGGCACCTCGGTGAAACAGGTGCACCGCGTGGATGCCATCGCAGGCAAGCCAGCTCCCACAGGGTGTCGCGTTCTGTCTGATTTTTTGCTTTATCGTTAACGACCATCGCCGGCAAGCCGGCTCCTACAGTGGACCGCGTTTGCCTTTGCCTTTGCTCTACACCACTCAAGCCGGCTGTCAGGCCGCTGTGCTCTTGCTTTTGATTTTGATCTGAAGCGCCCCGTCAAACACGCTGGCCGGAATTCGGCAGGGATTTGGGGGGTAAACCGGCAGGGATGCCGGTTTAGCCGCCCCGCGCCATGGATGGCGCGTGGCGGCGGCCCCCCAAATCACTGTCGGATTACGGGCACACCGAGCCTAAGCGAGGTGCCGAGTGTTGGGGCAAGAGCCCTTTGCTTACTTTGGGGCTTTTCCAAAGTGAGTCGCCGTAAGGGCGAAACCATACTCAGCCATCACCCCAATAACGGATAAGCCCCCAATCAAACCTCACCCCCGACCCACCCCATTCCCAATCTGCCAAACAAACGGCGGTTCACGCCCATTCACCACCCAATCCCCCACAATCCGCGCCTTATAAATCACCGGATTATGCGACGACACCGTCCGCGCATTCCGCCAATGCCGGTCCAGCGCTTTCCCCTGGCGCACATCCGAAGCCCCCAGCGCATTGAACAACTCAGTGGTCGCCCGCTGCACCAACTGCGACACCACCACCTGCGCCGTCGCCGACTCAATCTCCGCCGCCACATTGGCCTCCCGCTCCAACACCGCATCCCCCGAAAACCGCGCCAGGTAAGCCCGCTGCGCCGGAACAGCCGCCTTCAACGCACTGGCCTCAGCCGCATACACCAAAGCCGCCACTTCACCCACCACCTGCAGAATCTGCGCATCCTGACTCACATGCGCCGCATTGCCATGGCTGTAAATACGCTTACGACTACGCACCTGCTGCGCCACATCATTAAGCGCCGCCCGCCCAATCCCCGCCAGGCTCGCCAACAGCACCAACTGGTAAAAGGCCGTCTGATACTTGAACCGGGTAGCAAAATCGATAACGTTGTCGCCCTCGACCACCGCATCGGTAAAACGCGTAGTGCCACTGCCCGTGGTGCGCTGGCCAAACCCGTCCCAGTCATCGCTTTGCACCACACCCGGCTGGCGCGTGCGGGTGGCGGCGATCACCGAAGCGCCGGTGTCGCTGCGCTGGGCGTACACGTCGATCCAGTCCGAAAACAGGCTGCCGGTGCTGTAGAACTTCTCACCGTTGAGCTTCCACTGATCACCGTCCGGGCTGACCTGAGTGACCACATCGCCAATCGCGACATCACCGATTTCCGTCCAGGCGCAGCCGACGATATCGCCGTCGACAAAACGCTTGAACCACAGGTCGCGTCCGGCACCGGGTGGCGCGTTCAGTCGGTCCTCGGCAAACGCAAAGTGCCCGCGCAGGACCTGGGGCACGTTGGAGTCGGCAGCAGCCAGTTCGATCAGCAGCTCGAACAACTGGGGCAGGGATGCGCCGCCACCGCCATATTCCACCGGCACCCGCACGGCGCCAAAGCCGGCTTCCTTGAGCCACCGGATGGGTTCGTAGGGCAGGGTGCGGGCCTGCTCACGCTCAACCGCGCCGTCGGCGATGCGCTGGAAGATCGGCCGAAAGCGTGCGGCCAGTGTGGGGTAGTCGACGCCGATGGACAGCGGGTTGATCACGTGTTGCTCGGTCATGGGAGGCAGCTCCTTGGCAGTGTTCAAGTACCAGGGCGATTGCACAGTCCGTGCCGGGTGTTTCAGCCCGTATTTACGGGCTGAAACCCTGGCTGACTGTTGCTCCAGCAACAGTGGAACGACAAAGCGGTGCGATCCCTGACACCCGCGATACAGTCCGTTACTGCCCCGTTTCTTAAGGCGGCGCCTGTACGCCGGGCCTTTGCCGGTGGCTGGCACGCTTGCTGCTCTGACCCTCCTACATCCCTGTGTGCGAGGTAAGGTCCGATGAGTCAGCAAGCCGTGAAATTTGCCTATTGGGTGCCCAACGTCAGCGGTGGGCTGGTAGTGAGCAAGATCGAACAGCGCACCCATTGGGGCATCGACTACAACCGCAAACTGGCGCAATTGGCCGAAGAGGCCGGCTTTGACTATGGCCTGACGCAGATTCGCTTTACTGCCGGCTACGGCGCCGAGAACCAGCATGAGTCCGTGGCGTTCAGCCACGCATTGCTGGCAGCGACGACCAAGCTCAAAGTCATTGCAGCGATCCTGCCCGGCCCGTGGCAACCGGCGTTGGCGGCCAAGCAATTGGCGACCATCGACCAGCTCACCAACGGCCGCATTGCGGTGAACATCGTCAGCGGCTGGTTCAAGGGCGAGTTCCAGGCCATCGGCGAACATTGGCTGGAACACGATGAGCGTTATCGCCGTTCCGAAGAGTTCATCCGTGCCCTCAAGGGCATCTGGAGCCAGGACGACTTCACTTTCAAGGGCGACTTCTACCGCTTCAACAACTACACCCTCAAGCCCAAGCCACTGGGCCAGCCCGAGGTGTTCCAGGGCGGCAGCTCACGAGCCGCGCGGGACATGGCGGCGCGGGTGTCGGACTGGTATTTCACCAACGGCAACACCCCGGAAGGTATCAAGGCTCAGGTCGACGATATCCGTGCCAAGGCGGCCGCGAATAATCATTCGGTCAAAGTCGGTGTGAATGCGTTTGTCATCGCCCGTGACACCGAAGAAGAGGCCCGCGCCGTGCTCGCCGAGATCATCGAAAAAGCCGACCCGGAAGCCGTGAATGCGTTTGGCGATGCGGCCAAGCAAGCGGGCAAGGCGTCGCCCGAAGGCGAGGGCAACTGGGCCAAGTCCAGCTTCGAAGACCTGGTGCAGTACAACGACGGCTTCAAGACCAACCTGATCGGCACCCCGCAACAGATTGCCGAGCGCATCGTCGCGCTCAAGGCGGTCGGTGTGGACCTGGTGCTCGCCGGCTTCCTGCACTTCCAGGAAGAAGTCGAGTACTTCGGCAAGCGCGTGTTGCCGCTGGTGCGCGAACTGGAAGCCAAGGCCGCGATCAAGCAGGTGGCCTAAACAGCATCACCGCCGCTCGCAACTTGTTGTTGCCAAACCGACACATGCGCTCGAACTCCCCATGGCTGACCGGCAGGTGCTGGCAGTCCAGGGGCTGGCGGTGCTGGCTGTGGTCCACATCCGGGTCGTGCAGGTAGACAAACTCGTCGTCGCAGTCAGTGACCATCACCCAGTGCGGCGACTTGGAGCGCGTAAGGCGGTAGCTGCTGATCAACACCAGCGGTTGCCCGCCTGCCTGCAGCACCCGTGGCAAGTCCAGGGCGCCGCCGAGTACCTGTTCGACGTCGCTGCCTGCCAGTTCTTCCTCGAACGCCTCGTGCACCACACGCATCACGTCCTTCTTGTGCGGGTCGCGCACGCCATCGAGAAACAACGGCCCACGTACATTCACCTGCATCCGCACGCGAAACCCCCGACGCCAGGCGGCCAGCGCCAAACCCTGAGGGCTGCAACCGCCATGGCCGGCGGTCATGAACACGGTGGTCGCTTCGCGCCAGATTTGCAGCTCTTCGCGCCGCTGCGCCACACGCCCAGGCACTAGCGCGCCCATGGCCATCAGCAGGCAGGCGGCGCCGCAGGTGAAGTCGGTGGTCTGTTGGTAATACGGCACGCTCTGCGGGAGTACGGTGTGATGCTGCAGGATGCGTTTTTCCAGGCGCAGGGCGGCGGTATGGTCTTCGTAGTAATCGTTGATCAGGGCGAAGCGCCGGTAGCCATTGCGTTCGTAGAGGGCGAGGGCGCCGGGGTTGTCGGTGCGCACTTCCAGGCGCAGGTAGGCACAGTCGTGCTCGACGGCGCAGGCCTCGATACGGGCCAGCAATTGCTTGCCCAGGCCTATGCCGCGCGCGTGTTCGGCAATGGCGATGGAGTACAGGCGCGCCAATGAGGTGCCGCGATGGAACAACACCAGGGCGTAGCCGAGCAATTGCTCGTCATTTTCCGCCACCAGCAACTGCCCGTGGGCGCGGCTGACCATCCACTGGAAACTGCGCGGCGAGAGCCGGTCGGTGGTGAAACAATGCTGTTCCAAGGCCACCAATTCAGGCACATCGGCCGGTGTTGCAACGCGAAAGGAAAGAGCCATATAACCGCCGTAAAAGTTGCGTAACGAAACGGGACTTCTCTAAAAGATCGTGCTTAATAGAAAAGGTCGAGTTCTCTAAAGCGGATCAAATATTATGTCGGCGGTACAAGGTCATTGGCGTGAAGTATCCGAGCAAACCCTCGCGGCGACAATAACTAACAAAGGTTATTTTTGCGCACCACCCAAAGGGGCCAGTCAAGTAGTGATCATTGTCGAACGCAAGGAAGATTGGGCCTCCTACTTCCCCAGCGAAGACATCGTCACCGCCCAGGAATACCTGGAACAGACGCGGGAAAACGAGAGCGGCAAGCGTGTGCAGGTCATCAACCTGTGCCGCAGCTACAAGTACCTGGGGCACGGCTATTACTGCTCGTTGCTGGCTGAAGCGCGGGGGCACAAGGTGATTCCGTCGGTGCGCACCATCAGTGAACTGACCAAAAAGTCACTGTATGGCCTGGCCCTGGATGACCTGGATAAAACCCTCGATAAAGCCTTGAGTCATCACCTTTACAGCAATACCGAAGGGTTTACCCTGACCCTTTACTTCGGCCGCACCAATATAGAACCGTTGCAGGATCTGGCCCGCCAGTTATTTGAAACCTTCCCGTGCCCGATCCTCTTAGTTGAATTCAGAAAGAACAATGGCTGGCATATCGAAGGGGTCAAGTCCGGCGTGCTGCACAAGTTGCGTGATGATCAGGAAGATCAATTCGCCCACGCCCTCGACAACTTCAGCCGCAAGATCTGGCGCCAACCCCGTTCACGCCGATTGGCCCGTTATGACCTGGCCATCCTCCACGATCCTCAAGAGCAACTGCCCCCGTCCAACGCCCGTGCCCTGGACAACTTCGTGCGGGTCGGCAAAGGCCTGGGTATCGACGTGGAGCTGATTGAACGCAAGGACTACGCACGCCTCGCCGAATACGACGCCTTGCTGATCCGTGAGACCACCAGCGTCGACAACCACACCTACCGCTTCGCCAAGAAGGCCGAGAGCGAAGGCCTGGTGGTGATGGATGACCCGGCGTCGATCCTGCGCTGCACCAACAAGGTCTACCTCACCGACCTGCTTAACAGCCATCAACTGGGCATGCCCGCCACCGAGATTCTCTACAAGGAACGACCGGAAGACTTCGAACGGGTCGGCGAACGCCTGGGTTTCCCCTTGGTACTGAAGATCCCCGACGGTTGTTTCTCCCGGGGTGTGATCAAGGTGGAGAGCCAGGAGGCCCTGCTCAAGGCCACGGCCGAGCTGTTCGAACATTCGGTGCTGCTGCTGGCCCAGGAGTTTTTCTACACCGAGTACGACTGGCGCATCGGCGTACTCAACCGCAAGCCGATCTTTGCCTGCCAGTACTTCATGTCCAAGGGCCATTGGCAGATCTACAACCACAAGGCCATCGGCCAGGACATCAACGGCGAATGCCGCACCCTCGCGGTCCACGAGGCGCCGAAGGCCGTGGTCGAACTGGCTGTGAAGACCGCCAACCTGATCGGTGACGGCCTGTATGGCGTGGACCTCAAGCAATCCGGTGACAAGGTGGTGGTGATCGAGGTCAACGACAACCCCAATATGGACGCCGGCATCGAAGATGCCTATTTGCAGGACGACCTGTATGCCCTGGTGCTGGAGGAGTTTGTGCGGCGCCTGGAGCTCAAGCGCCAAGGCCAGGTCTGGTAGCCGGCGATGATCCAGCGCTTTGACCTGATCGATGGCACGCTGCGCAGCGGGGACAGTGACGAGGCCCCCATCCTGTTGTTCAACAACCCTGACCCGGCCGAGCGAGACAGGCTGCGTGACCATTACAAGCTGGATGAACACGCACTGGCCTCGGCACTCGACCCGGACGAAGTCTCGCGAATCGAGTTCCACCCCGACAACCTGTTCCTGATCTGGAAACGCCCGGAAAACTACTCCGGCGGTGGCAGCCTGGTGTTTGAAGTGTCGTCCTGCGGCTTGCTGTTTTCACCGGACCGGCTGCTGGTGATCGCCCCCGATGAAACCCCGCTTACCGGCTTGGGCAAGCGCCACCCCTTGCACGCGCCACTGGACGTGCTGCTCGACTTGCTGCTCAACAACATCCACCACTACCTGGGCCACCTCAAGGTGATCAAGCTGGTTGCACGGGAGTTGCAGCAACAGTTCAACGCCTCCATGAGCAACCATCACCTGATGCAGATGTTCAGCCTCAGCGAGAGCCTGATCTATTACATCAACGCCCTGCACAGCAACGGCGCCGTGCTGACGCGGCTGCGCAACCACGCCGAGAAGGAACACTTCAGCGCCCAGACCCTGGGCCTGATCGACGACCTGATCATCGAAAACCACCAGTGCTACAAACAGGCAGAGATCTACTCCAACGTGTTCTCCGGGCTGATCGACGCACGCGGCAACCTGATGAACAACAGCATGAACAACCTGTTGCGCAAGCTGACGTTGATCAACGTGGTGTTCCTGCCGCTCAACCTGATCGCCAGCGTGGGCGGCATGTCGGAATTCAGCATGATGACGGCGGGTACGCCGTGGTGGATTTCGTACCCGCTGTTCCTGGCGGCGATGGGGCTGGGGGCGGGGTTGATGGTGTTGGGGCTCAAGCGAATCGCCGGCGGCGCCAACGTCGTGTGACCTCTGTCCCCTGTCCCCTGACTCTGTGGGAGCTGGCAAGCCAGATCCTACGAGGTGATGCTGATCTCTGTAGGAGCCGGCTTGCCGGCGATGGCATCACTGCGGTGTACCTGAATCACCGCGTTGTCCGCATCGCCGGCAAGCCGGCTCCTACAGGGTTATGTCATCAGGGGGTGGGCTGCAGGGTCAGCACTTCGAAGCCGTCCGCCGTCACCGCCACGGTGTGTTCCCACTGCGCTGACAAGCTATTGTCCTTGGTCACCACCGTCCAGCCATCCTTGAGGCTGCGCACCTTGGCGCCACCCTGGTTGAGCATGGGCTCGATGGTGAACACCATGCCTTCGCGCAGTTCCAGCCCGGTGCCAGGGCGGCCGAAGTGCAGCACTTGCGGTTCCTCGTGCATCTGCCGGCCGATGCCATGGCCGCAGTAATCACGCACCACGCTGTAGCCGTTGGCCTGTGCGTGGCTCTGGATCGCATGGCCGATATCACCCAGCCGCGCCCCGGGCTTGACCTGGCGAATGCCGGCCCACATCGCCTCGAAGGTCATTTCCACCAGGCGCCGCGCCTTGGGCGCCACGTTGCCGATCATGTACATCTTGCTGGAATCGGCGATAAACCCGCCTTTTTCCAGGGTGATGTCGATGTTGATGATGTCGCCGTCCTTGAGGATGTCCTTGGCGCTGGGCATGCCATGGCACACCACCTCGTTGATCGAGGTGTTGATGCTAAATGGGTAGTCGTATTGGCCCAGGCTGGCGGGGCGGGCTTTCAGGTCGTTGCGGATGAAGGCCTCGACGGCGGCGTCCAGCTCCAGGGTGGAGCGGCCGGCGCAGACAAACCCGTCGAGCATGCTGAACACCTGGGCCAGCAGGCGGCCGGATTCACGCATTACGGCCAATTGTGGGGCGGTCTTGATCATCAACTGCGCCCCCGGATCAGGTCGGGCTTGTCCAGCAACAGTTTGTTGATCAGCTCGTTGTAAGGCAGGTGGGGGTTGAGTTCGGCGAGCAGGCCGATCTTGATCCAGAACTCGGCCTGGGCGTTGATGGAGCGGTCCATGGCGGCGCTGGCCAGGCGAAGCTGTTCGTGCAGTTGGTCGGTGATCTTGACGATGCCCATGGTCTTCACTGTGTTGAGTTGATATACAAAGCGTATATGTTTCGTATATCCATCGTAAACCCCCAGCCGCTAAATGGCAGCAGGCCATTGACGTGCCCGCCAGGCGCCGGTTAATTTCGTTGCATGACATTACAAACCTTGCGTAGCCCGCTGATGATTATTACCGCCATTCCTCATTTGGCGGGATAGCACACGGCTGCACCCCAACCCGCCCTAGAGGCGGGTTTTGTTTTTCCGTCTCCAGGGCCTTCAAACAAAGCGCCAGGAGACACCGATGAGCACGTGCCCCGTTCCACACACCGCCAACCCGGAACTGCTTGAGCACTACGTGAAAAAGATCCTCGCCGCCCCGGTCTATGACCTGGCAGTGCGCACGCCCTTGCAGGCAGCCCCGGCGTTGTCGGCGTTGCTGGGCAATCAGGTGTTGCTCAAGCGTGAGGACCTGCAGCCGACCTTTTCCTTCAAGATCCGCGGCGCCTACAACAAGTTGGTGCAGCTCACGGCCGAGCAAAGGGCCCGGGGCGTGGTCACCGCGTCGGCGGGCAACCACGCCCAAGGTGTGGCACTGGCCGCGCTGGAGCTGGGGATCAAGGCACGCATCGTCATGCCCTGCAGCACGCCGCAACTGAAGGTGCTGGGTGTGCGCTCCCGAGGTGCCGAGGCGGTGTTGCATGGGGAGAGCTTTCCCTTCGCGCTGGCCCATGCGCTGCAATTGGCCGAGACTTCGGGTTGCACCTTTGTGTCGCCGTTCGATGACCCGGACGTGATCGCGGGCCAGGGCACCGTGGCCATGGAAGTGCTGCGCCAGCAACAGGGTGCGCTGGATGCGATCTTCGTACCGGTCGGCGGCGGGGGCTTGATCGCCGGCGTTGCCGCCTACGTCAAATACCTGCGGCCCCAGGTGCGCATCATCGGCGTCGAGCCCGAAGGCTCCAGCTGCCTGTTGGCAGCTTTGCGTGCGGGTGAGCGGGTGGTGTTGCCCAGTGTCGACGGGTTTGCCGATGGCACCGCCGTGGCGCAGGTCGGTGCCTATGGGTATGAAATCTGTCGCGACTGGGTGGATGAAGTGATCACCGTGAGCAACGACGAGTTGTGCAGCGCCATCAAGCTGATCTACGACGATACCCGCTCAATCACCGAACCCTCAGGCGCACTCGCCGTGGCAGGCATTCGTCGTTACGTCGAGCGAACCGGTACGCGTGGCCAGACCCTGGTGGCGATCAACTCAGGTGCCAATATCAATTTCGATAGTTTGCGACATGTTGCTGAAAGAGTGGCGGCGCAAACGGCTGTTTAACCGGAAGTCCGGGATTAAACGTTTAATCCCTGCCATTCGCCGAGAGTTTGATGACTGAATGTAAAAACCTTTCCGGGATATATAACAATCCTCGTCACTTATGAGGAAAGGTTACAACGAGAGGGGATTTTGCCGAGTAGGCTGGTGATTGAAAGCGTCTTCCAGGGTTGGCAAGACGTGGCAGGCACGCACCTGCCAGCAACTTGAGCGTTCATAAAAACTGATTGGCAGTCTCATAAAAGGAGAGGTTGGCCATGCTTTCGGAATTAGAACTTCGCAGCATTATTGAAGGAAGTTTCCTGCCCAAACGGTGCGAATGCACCAAAGCCGAAGATGCCTCGCTGACGATCAAGGTCTATGACGACCGCGACCGTGACCGAGTGGATCTGGAAGTAAAAGGCATCAACGCCGACAAGCTCGACAGCAGTCGAGCCATTTGCAACCTGATCACCGGGTTGCGCGAAGACCTCAAGCACACCCATGCACCCGCCCTGCAAAGAGTGGGAGGACGCGGCTACTACTAGGCCGACGTCTGAGGTTGAATCACCGACGACCTGTGGGCCTGGAGAAACGCCAGGCCCAGTACGGTTTCTGTTGCCACTGCCAGCAGGATGCCTGGCCCTGCATTGCCATTGATCCATTCACTGAACCCCAGCACAGCCAATACCAGGCACCCGGTGATAAAGCCGGTGGTCAGGGCGCTTCGTGTGTCAGAGGGCGGTGCATGGCGAGCGCGATAGAACATGATGCCGATCGCCAGGAACAGCGCGGCGTTGCGGCGTGAGACCAGCCCGGTCGCGCTGGAATACTCGACGCTCCACAACCACAGCAGCAGGTCGGGACGCAGGCCCCAGACCAATGCGAGGGCGAAGCAGAGCAGGGCGGTAAACGTAGCGAGGGCGCGGAAGCTAAGTGACATGGCGAATCCTTTCAGCCTGGTGACAAGCCCGCAAGACTACTCGTTTATGCGCGGGCCTGCCTTGTCTGTTTCAACGGCTCAGTTCTGGAAGTCGCAGGCTTCCGACATCTTGCGGTAGCCCACATCTTCGATTTTGCCGGCTTTATCGACGAACTTGATGTCGGCGTTGATGACTTTGCACACATTGGTGTCGGTTTCGTGCATGGCAATCACTTTGTCGATGTTCAAGGGCATGCCGTATTGATAGGGCACGGGTTTGGCATCGGTTTGCTGGGCAGTGTCAGCCTGGGCGACGCCTGAGAGCGCGGCCAGGGCCAAGGTGCCGGTGAACAGTAAAGTACGCAGTTTCATGAGGGTTCTCCGCAAGTCGTTCGCAGGCCCATCAACACGACGGGCCGGCGGCCGCACGGGCCCCCGGGGGCGGTGAGTGCGGTCAAGTTCACTGTCGACCTGGGGGATTAACCTTCGATTAATGATGCGCTAACTGACAAAACCTTCATGAACGCGTGTTCAGCCCAACTGCTGGCGATAG
This sequence comes from Pseudomonas sp. GW821-FHT05H12, assembly GCF_059419385.1. NCBI lineage: Bacteria > Pseudomonadati > Pseudomonadota > Gammaproteobacteria > Pseudomonadales > Pseudomonadaceae > Pseudomonas > Pseudomonas sp. GW821-FHT05H12. Next base: position 66,611 of record NZ_JBWKRS010000010.1, read on the forward strand.
GGCAGATCCGGCCCGGTCTTACCGCAAGTGAGGGCGGCGGCGCGGATCGCAAAGCCGAGCATGGCGTCGATCTGCGCGCGGGTAAGCTGTTGCAGGCCCTCGACCGAATCCAGATTGTGCTCGGTCAACCAGGCAATCAGCGCGGCCTGGAAGGTATCGCCGGCGCCGACCGTATCGGCCATCACCACCTCTACGGCCGGTTGCGACCAATGGCCGTGCTGGCGGCTGAACACGCTGGCCCCTTCGCCACCCCGGGTGAGGAACACCAACTGGCAGCGGTGTTGCAGCCAGCCTTGCAGCACGCTTTCCGGCGACTGCTCGGGGTAGAGCAAGTGCAGGTCTTCGTCGCTGACCTTGATCAGGTCGGCATGCTTGACCAACTCGGCCACACGGTCACGCCACAACTGGATATCCGGTTGCGGGTTGAGGCGCACGTTGGGGTCGAGGCTGATCAAGCGCTTGCCGCTTTCACGCTTGACCAGGTTCAGCAGCGTGTCGCCAATCGGCTGCACGACCAGGGAGAACGAGCCAATGTGCAGGCCACGGATGTCTGCGCCCAACTCGGGCAGATGGGTGACTTCCAGCAGCCGGTCGGCACAGCCTTCACCACGGAAGTTGTACTGCGGTGAGCCGTTGGCGCCCACGGCCACCATCGACAGGGTGGTCGGTGCGGCGAACTCCACCAGGAACTGCTCGCTGACGCCTTCGTCCCTGAGCACCTGCAACAGGCGGCGGCCGAGGAAGTCGGTAGACACGCCGCCAAACAGCCCGGCTTCGATGCCCAGGCGGCGCAAACCCACGGCCACGTTGAACGGCGAGCCCCCGGCAATGGCCTTGTAGTTGACCTTGGAAGCCTGCCCGCTGGCATCTTCCTCGCTGAAGAAATCGAACAGCGCTTCACCACACACCAGATACATAGTCGTTCGCTCTTAAAGGGTTGCCACGAGTTGTTGATAGCGTTCGTACGCCTGTTGATAGGCGCTGACACTGGCCGCCACCGGCAGGGTACGGCTGGCCGGGTCGACGCTCACGCATTTGTCGCACAGGCTGGCCAGGGTTTCGCCGGACTGGCACCACGCCGCCTGGATCGCCGCGCCCAGGGCGGCGGCTTCGCTTTGTTCTGTACAGATCACTTCGGTGTTCATGATATCGGCAACCATCTGCCGCCACACCGGGCTCTTCGAGCCGCCGCCGATCAAGCGGATGCTTTGGCTTTGCAGGCCGGTCTGGCGCAGCAGGTCCAGGCCGTAGCGCAGGCCGAAGGTCGTGCCTTCGACCACGGCGCGGCACAGGTTGGCGCGCGTCAGGTTAGTCATGGTCAGCCCATGCAGGCTGCCGGTGGCGTGGGGCAGGGCGGGCACCCGTTCACCGTTGAGGAACGGCAGCATGCTCACGCCGTCGGCGCCGATGGGGGCCTGTTCCACCAGCGTGTTGAACGCGACCAGGTCGAGGTCGAACAGCTCGCGGATCACCCCGGTGGCGTTGGTCAGGTTCATGGTGCAGATCAGCGGCAGCCAACCGCCGCTGGACGAGCAGAACGTGGCGACCGAGGCCTGCGGGCTTACATTTGGTTGCTCGGCGAACGCATAGACGGTGCCGGAGGAGCCGAGGCTCATGGTGATCACGCCCGGCGCGATATTGCCGGTACCGATGGCGCCCATCATGTTGTCACCGCCGCCACTGGCGACGAGGGCGTTGGGGTTGATGCCCAGGCGCTCGGCAATTGCTGGCAGGATAGTGCCGACGCGTTGGTCGGCCTCGATCAAGGTGGGCAACGCGGCTTCAAGGCGCCCGCTGGGGTCGATGTGCTTGAGCAGGTCCACGTCCCACTGGCGGCTGCGCACGTTGAAATACCCGGTGCCCGATGCATCGCCATATTCCGCGGCGGCACGGCCGGTGAGCCAGTAGTTGAGGTAGTCATGGGGCAGCAGGATATGCGCGATGCGCGCAAAAATATCCGGGTGCTGCTCGCGGGTCCACAGCAACTTGGAGACGGTGTAGCCCGGCGCAATGGCCACGCCGAGGCGCTCCAGCGAACCGCTTTCACCGCCCAAGTATTCGAGCAGGCGGTCGTTTTCGGGCGCGGTTTCGGTGTCGCACCACAGCTTGGCCGGACGCAGAACCTGGCCACTGTCATCCAGCAGCACCAGGCCATGTTGCTGACCGGAAACGCCGATGCCAAGAACGTCCTGGCCGTCCACGCCAGCCTGCTGCAAGGCACGGTGGGTGGCTTCGGTAAAGGCGTCCAACCATTCCTGGGTGTGCTGCTCGCGACGGCCATTGGCGCCGCTGATCAGGCTGTGCGCAGCCGCGCCCAGGCCCAGCACCTTGCCGCTGCTGGCGTCGAGGACGATGGCCTTGGTGCCCTGGGTGCCGCAGTCGATGCCGAGAAACAGGTTTTGCTGGGTCATGGTGGTCTGCTCAGCAGTATTGTCGGAGTGAAATACGCTCCCTGTAGGAGCCGGCTTGCCGGCGATGGCGGTGGTTCAGCCAGCCAAGAAGTGACTGACAGACCGCTATCGCCGGCAAGCCGGCTCCTACAGGTTTAAGCGGGTTGCTTCAGGAGGGTTTTCAGGGTGGCGGTCACGCCGTGGTCGCGCAGGCTCGCAAAACACCGCTCAAACGCTGCCACAAACGCGGGCGAGTTGGGAATAGCCGTGCCGAAAATCTCCTCCACCCCCAGCAGGCGCTTGCTGATCAGCGCATCGTCACTCACCAGCTCTTGGCAAAACTGCGCACGGGGATCCGGGATCTTGTAGCTCACGCCATTCTCATCCACACCCTTCAGGTACAACGCCCAGGCCGCCACCACCAGCGCCGCGCGCTCGGTCTCGCGCCCGTCGGCAATCAGGCGGTTGATGGTCGGCACGGTGAACTTGGGAAACTTCGACGAGCCATCGGAACAGACGCGTTCCAACTGGTCGGCAATCGCCTGGTTGGAGAAGCGGTCCACCAGTGTCTGCTTGTATTCGGTCAGGTCGATGCCCGGCACCGGCGCCAGGTTCGGTGTGACGTCCAGGTCCATGTACGCACGCATGTAGGCCACGAACACCGGGTCATTCATGGTTTCGTGGACAAACCGGTAGCCTTTGAGAAAGCCCAGGTAAGTGAGGGCCAGGTGGCTGCCGTTGAGCAGGCCGATCTTCATCTCTTCGTAGGGCGTCACGTCGTCGGTGAACTGCACGCCGACCTTTTCCCAGGCCGGGCGGCCGTTGACGAATTTGTCTTCCAGCACCCACTGCACAAAAGGCTCGCAGACCACCGGCCAGGCATCGTCGATACCGTGTTCGTCGTGCAATTGCAGACGGTGCGCGGTGCTGGTCATCGGCGTGATGCGGTCGACCATTGCATTGGGGAAGCTCACATTGGCTTTGATCCAGTCATGCAGCTCGGCGTTGTGCAGCGCGGCGAACGCCAGCAGTGCCTTGCGCGTGACGGCGCCGTTGTGCGGCAGGTTATCGCAAGACATCACGGTAAACGCCGGGGTGCCGGCGGCGCGCCGTTTAGTGAGGGCGGCGCAGATGAAGCCGAACACGGTCTTGGGTGCATTCGGGTGCGCCAAATCGTGCTGGATCTGTGGCAAGTGGGCCATGAACTCGCCGTTGCTGTCGTCGATGCAGTAGCCGCCTTCGGTGATGGTCAGCGACACAATGCGAATCGCCGGGTCCGCCAGTTTGTCGATCAACGCCTGGGCGCCGTCTTCGGCCAGCAGCATGTCGCTGATAGAACCGATCACGCGCACTTCGGTGTCGTCGGTATCGCCCAGTTCATACAGGGTGAACAGGTAGTCCTGGCCGGCCAGGTCGTCGCGGGCCTTGCGGTCCTCGGCACGCAGGCCGACGCCGCAGATGCTCCAGTCCAGGCCCACGCCGGTGTTCATCAGCGCGTCGGTGTAATAGGCCTGGTGCGCACGGTGGAAACCGCCGACGCCAATGTGGGCGATGCCTTGGGTGGTGCTGGCGATGGCATACGCCGGGATTTTCACCTGCGGCGCCAACTGGGTGAGGTTCTGTTTATTCAGTTTCATGGCAACTCTCGCAAAATCAGGCGGCAGCGCGCAGTGGGCGGGCCACGGCTTTGCCTTCGGTGTCGAACAGATGGCAGTGCGCCGGGTCCAGGTGCAGGTGCAGCGTCTCGCCGTATTGGCTGGCCATGTCGCCACGAATCCGCATGGTCAACGGTTCGCCGTTGGCGGTGACGACGTGGCAGAAGGTGTCGCTGCCCAGGCGCTCGCCCACGTCGGCGGTGACGGTCAGGGTGGTCTGGCCCGGCGTGGCGATTTCCAGGTGTTCCGGGCGAATGCCCAAGGTCACGGTGCTGCCGACGCTCAGGCTGGCACCGCTCTGGGGCAGGTTGATCAGGGTGCCGGCGTCCAGTTGTACTTCGCAGCCCTGGCCGTCGACGCGGGTGACCTTGCCCTTGAGGAAGCCCATTTTCGGCGTGCCGAGAAAGCCCGCCACAAATAGATTGGCCGGCTGGTGGTACAGCTCCAGCGGAGAGCCGACCTGCTCGATGCGGCCGCTGTTGAGCACCACCACTTTGTCGGCCAGGGTCATGGCTTCGACCTGGTCGTGGGTCACGTAAATCATGGTGGCTTGCAGTTCTTTATGCAGGCGCGCCAGTTCCAGGCGCATCTGCACGCGCAGGGCGGCATCGAGGTTGGACAGCGGCTCGTCGAACAGGAAGATCTTCGGGTTGCGCACAATCGCCCGGCCGATGGCCACACGCTGGCGCTGGCCGCCGGAGAGCTGCTTGGGCTTGCGCTCCAGCAACGGGCCCAGCTCGAGGATGCGCGCCGCTTCACTGACTTTGCTCTCGACCAGCTTCTTGTCGACGCCGGCCAGGTCCAGGGCAAACGACATGTTCTTGCGCACGCTCATGTGCGGGTACAGCGCGTAGGTCTGGAACACCATCGCCAGGTCACGCTTGGCCGGGGTCACTTCGGTGATGTCGCGACCGTCCAGCTCGATGGTGCCTTCGGTGACTTCTTCCAGGCCGGCGATCAGACGCAGCAGGGTGGATTTACCGCAGCCCGACGGGCCGACGAACACCACGAATTCCTTGTCATTCACCTCAAGGTCGATGCCCTTGATGATGGAGAAACCTTCGAAGCCTTTTTGCAGATTCTTGATTTTCAGGTTGGCCATGATGGGCCTCCGCTTGTAGTTATTCGTTAAAACCGCACACGCTCTTCGTAGGAGCCGGCTTGCCGGCGATGGCGATTTGAAGGTCGCCGCAGGGCTCAAGGGCCTTATCGCCGGCAAGCCGGCTCCTACAGGGCATGTGGGTTATTTCACGGCGCCGAAGGACAAGCCGCGCACCAGCTGTTTCTGGCTGATCCAGCCAAAAATCAGGATCGGCGCGCAGGCCAGGGTCGAGACGGCAGACAATTTGGCCCAGAACAACCCTTCGGGGCTGGAGTAGGAGGCAATCAGCGCGGTCAGTGGCGCGGCGTTGGACGAGGTGAGGTTCAGCGACCAGAACGCCTCGTTCCAGCACAGGATCAACGACAGCAGCACCGTGGACGCCAGGCCACCCTTGGCAATCGGCAGCAGCACGCGGACCATTTCTTGCCACAGGGTGGCGCCGTCCAGGCGGGCAGCCTCGAGGATGTCCTTGGGGATGTCCTTGAAGTAGGTGTAAACCATCCACACCACGATCGGCAGGTTGATCAGCGTGTAGATGATGATCAGCGCGATCCGCGTATCCAGCAGGCCAAAGCTCTTGGCCAGCAGGTAGATCGGCATCAGCACGCCCACCGGCGGCAGCATCTTGGTGGAGAGCATCCACAGCAGCGTGCCCTTGGTGCGCTGGGTTTCGTAGAACGCCATGGAGTAGGCGGCCGGCACCGAGATCAGCAGGCACAGGGCGGTGGCGCTGAACGAGATCACCACCGAGTTCCAGGCGTAGGCGAAGTAGTTGCTGCGCTCGTTGATGTGCAGGTAGTTCTCCAGCGTCGGCGTGAAGATGAACTGCGGCGGTGTGGCGAACGCGTCGATTTCGGTCTTGAAGCTGGTCAGCACCATCCAGAAGATCGGGAAGAAAATCAGGATCGCGATGGCCCAGGCCAGGGTGCCGAGCAGCAGGCTTTGCAGGCGGCGGGATTGTTGAAGCGTCATGGCGCGGCCCTCAAGGCTTGTCAGTCAGGTTTTTGCCGATCATCCGCACCAGGATGATCGCCGCGATATTGGCGATGACTACGGCAATCAAGCCGCCTGCCGAGGCCATGCCCACGTCGAATTGCACCAGCGCCTGGTTGTAGATCAGGTACGCCAGGTTGGTCGAGGCGTAGCCCGGGCCGCCGTTGGTGGTGGTGAAGATTTCGGCAAACACCGAGAGCAGGAAGATCGTCTCGATCATCACCACCACGGCAATTGGGCGGGCCAGGTGGGGCAGGGTGAGGTGCCAGAAGATCGCGATGGCGCCGGCACCGTCCAGGCGCGCGGCTTCCTTTTGTTCCTGGTCGAGGGACTGCATGGCGGTCATCAACAGCAGGATGGCGAAGGGCAGCCATTGCCACGACACAATGATGATGATCGACAGCAGCGGGTAGTGCGCCAGCCAGTCCACCGGCTCGGCACCGAACAGCTTCCACACGGCGGCGAGAATCCCCGACACCGGGTGGAAAATCAGGTTCTTCCAGATCAGCGCACCGACCGTGGGCATGATGAAGAACGGCGAAATCAGCAACACCCGTACCAGGCCGCGACCGAAGAACTCACTGGCCTCCAGCAACGCACTGATCAACACGCCAAACACCACGCTGATCAACAGCACACTGCCCACCAGCAGCAAGGTATTGGTGGCGCCGGGCAAGAAGCCCGAATCGGTGATGAAGTAGGTGAAGTTCTCCAGCCCCACGAATTGGTTTTCACCGGGGTAGAGCAGGTTGTAGCGGATCAAGGAGAAGTACAGGGTCATGCCCAGCGGCACGATCATCCACAGCAGCAGCAAGGCCACCGAGGGGCTGACAAGGAACCAGCCGGGGTTGGCCAGGCGGTTTTTGGGAGGTGTATTCATGGTGATCAAAACCAGTCGATTACAGGCAGGGCCAGCGTCGGAGCGCGATCCAATGTGGGAGCTGGCTTGCCTGCGATAGCGGTGTGTCAGCACACACATTCATCAACTGACAGACCGCTATCGCGGGCAAGCCCGGCTCCCACATTGATGGGGTTCCCACATTTACAAGGGTGAGTCAGGCCTATTTGGGATAACCGGCGCGCTTCATCTCGCGCTCGGTGGTGGTCTGCGCGGCAGTCAGCGCCTGGTCCACCGTTTGCTGACCGGTCAAGGCGCCGGAGAAGAACTTGCCGACCTGGGTACCAATGGCCTGGAACTCAGGAATGGTCACCAACTGGATACCGATATACGGCACCGGCTTGAGGGTCGGTTTGGTCGGGTCCGCGACTTTCAGCGATTCCAGGGTCACCTTGGCAAACGGCGCGGCCTTCATGTATTCGTCGCTGTAGGTCGATTTGCGCGTGCCTGGCGGTACGTTGGCGATACCGTCGGTCTTGGCCACGAGCTGGCTGTATTCCTTGGAGGTCGCCCAGCTGGTGAACACCTTGGCGGCGTCCTTGGCCTTGGAACTGGTCGGAATCGCCAGGCTCCAGGAGTACAGCCACGAGGTGCCCTTGTCGGTCTTCTCGTGAGGGGCAAAGGTAAAGCCGACGTGGTCGGCCACTTTGCTCTGGGTCTTGTCGGTGACGAACGAACCCGCGACGCTGGCATCGACCCAGATCGCGCACTTGCCGCTGTTGAACAGCGCCAGGTTTTCGTTGAAACCGTTGCTGGAAGCGCCCGGCGGGCCGGATTTCTTCATGTTGTCGACGTAGAAGGTCAGCGCGTCCTTCCATTCAGGACCATTGAATTCTGGCTGCCACTTCTCATCGAACCAACGCGCACCGTAGCCGTTGGCCAGGGTGGTGATCAGCGCCATGTTCTCACCCCAGCCGGCTTTGCCGCGCAGGCACAGGCCGTACTGTTCTTTGGTCTTGTCGGTGAGTTTTTCCGCGAATTCGCCGATCTGGGTCCAGGTCGGGTGCTCGGGCATGGTCAGCCCGGCGTCCTTGAACAGGTCGGTGCGGTAATAGGTAATCGAGCTTTCGGCGTAGAACGGCAGGGCGTACAGCGAGCCTTTGACAGACAAACCGTCACGCACAGAAGGGAAAACATCGTCGAGGTCGTAGGACGCCGGCAGGTCTTTCATTGGCTCCAGCCAACCCTTGGCGCCCCAGAGTGCAGCTTCGTACATGCCGATGGTCAACACGTCGAACTGTCCGCCCTGGGTGGCAATGTCAGTGGTCAGGCGCTGGCGCAGCACGTTTTCTTCGAGTACCACCCAATTGAGCTTGATCTCCGGATGCTCGGTCTCGAAGGTTTTCGAGAGCTTTTGCATGCGGATCATGTCGCTGTTGTTGACGGTGGCAATGGTCAGGATCTGCGCGCCAAAGCTGACGGCGCTGAGGGTCATGCAGGTCATCATGCAGGTAGAGGCAAGCAGAGCTTTTGCTGTGAACTTCATCGCGCACTCCATTTCTGCGCCCAGGGGCTACAGAAGGACAGTTATTGTTGTTGTGTCTTCCTGCAACGAGCCAGGAAGAGTGTGCGGTTGATTACAGCCTTGAAATGGCGATGTGACAAATCCTTGGGCGCACTGGCACTGATACTTTTTTGCACTTGCGTCGTGATGGGCTGAAACGATTGACCCAAGCAGACCCCGCCCCCCCCTGTAGGAGCCGGCTTGCCGGCGATGGCATCGACACGGTGCCCCCGACACCCCGCGGTGCCTGCATCGCCAGGAAGCCGGCGCCCACAGAAAGCGATTCAGGCCAGGTTCTGCTCGGTCAACCGCTGCACCGCCAGGCGGCGGTAGTGGGAAGGGGTCATGCCCTTGAGCTGCTGGAAGCGCCGGTTGAAATTGGAGATGTTGTTAAAGCCCGACTCAAAACACACATCCGTCACCGCCTTGTCGCCATCGGCCAACAATTCGCACGACTTGCTGATGCGCAGCCGGTTGACGAACTCGATAAACGTACGCCCGGTGGCCTGTTTAAACACCCGCGAGAAATACGTCGGCTTCATACCCAGGTAATCCGCCACTTCCTCCAGCGGCAACTCGCGCGCGTAGTGGGCAAAGATGTAGTCCACCGCGCGGTTAGTGCGGTCGATGCTGTGTTCGTCGGCCAGTTGCGGCGTATTCACCCCGGACAGCAACTGGTAGTCCTCGCAGGCACTGAGCACCTCCAGCAGGATAAAAAAGTGCCCCAGGCGCGCCATGCCCTGGGCGTCTTCGATGCGTTGCATCAAGGTCATGGCCTGGGCGATGGTTTTTTTGCAGCGAAACTCGATGCCGTATTGGGCGCGCTCCAACAACGGTGCCAGGGTCTTGAGTTCAGCGAAGATCTGGCTGCCGCTTTCAAACAGCTCATCCGTGAAGTTCACCAGCATGTCGCGCTTGGGCACCACCTCGTCTTCCTCCACTTGGCTGATCCAGTTGTGGGGCAGGTTGGGGCCGGTGAGGAACAGGCTTTCCGGGTAGAAGTTGCCGATATAGTCGCCGATGAACACTTTGCCGGAACTGGCGACAATCAGGTGCAGCTCGTATTCCTTGTGGAAATGCCAGCGCACCAGCGGGCAGGGGAAACCGTGCTGGCGATAGATGATGGACAGGCCGTTGTGGTCGTCCATCAGCTCGTAGGAAGGGTCGGTGATACGCGCTGCTCGGGTCATGCTGCCGTCGCTTTATTGTGGTTGCTGCGTAGGATAATGCCCCCTCGTGCGCGACCTCGCCAGCGCTGGTGTTTACACGACGCGGTTTTTCGCTTCGATCCATTGGGACATGTACTGCGTACTTTTATGCGCATGGTGGCGCAGCATGCTGCCGGTGAAGTTGTCCCGGCGATGGGCTGACAGGTTGCGGCGACAGTGTTCCAGGCAGGCCACCAGCGCCGGGCCATGCATGTCCTGGTCGTAACGGCGCGCCAGCAACTGGCGCCCGTTTTCCTGGGCCTCGGTCCAGCGTGCGCGGTCCTGGTACAGCGCCACGGCCGCGGCCGCCAGGGCCGAGGCGCTCTGTTCGATCACACCCGGCCACGGTTGGCCATCGCCCATGGCTTCGGCACCGATCGGCGTGGTGACACTCGGCGTGCCGCAGAGCATCGCGTCCACCAGCTTGCCCTTGATGCCGGCGCCAAAACGCAACGGCGCCAGGCAGATACGTGCGGCGGTCATCACCTGCAGCGCGTCTTCGGCCCAGTTCATCACATGAAAGCCCTGCGCCGGGTTGTGCAGCGCCGTGGCCTTGGGCGGCGTGTAGGCCCCGTAGACATGCAGCTGGGCGCCCGGCAGATGCTGGCGGATCAGCGGCCACAGGCTGTTCTTCATCCACAGCACCGCGTCCCAGTTCGGCGCATGACGGAAGTTGCCGATGCTGAGAAAGTGCGCGCGGTCCTCGAATGGCGCGAACGCCTCGGTCGGCGGCTGCAGCATCAGCGGGCACCAATGGAGCAGGGCGGCGGGCACTTTGAACTGCTCGGTGAGCAGGCGGATCTCCACGTCAGAGATCATCAGGCTGATATCACAGCGGTAAATCGCCGCGATCTCGCGCTTGGCCAGGTCGGTGTCGGCCATCAACTGGAACTCTTCTTCCAGCGCTGGTGCGAACAGCGCGGTGAAGTCGTCGCTGTCCGGGTGGGCTTTGAGGTGGTCCTTCTGACGTTGGTGGCGAGCGTCGCGCAGGCTTTGCAGGTCGGAGGTTTCCAGTACGCGCAAGGCGTTGGGGCAGCATTTCTCCACGCGCCAGCCGAACTGCTCCTCCATCATGAAACGGTCGAACAGCACGATATCCGGGGCCAGTTCGCGGATAAAGTCATCGAAACTGCTGTTATTGAGTTCAATCGCGCATTCGCGGATGCCCAGTCCGGGCAAGTCAGCCTTGTGTTCGCCGATCGTCGCAGGGCTGCTGAAGGTGATGTCCCAGCCTTGCGTCAGGAAACTCTCAAGAATCTGCATCATATGCCCGCCTGCCGCCGAGGAACGGGGTTCCGGCCAGACATAACCAATGACCAGGACTTTGGTGGCGGGTTGAGTAATCAAGGTGACGGACCCTCGGGGTGTGTGCGAAAAACCGGCGATTAGAGCACATCCCGCGTTGACCGGGTGTTCGAAGAGACGGCGATTAGCCCGGTTATTTTGATGCGCAATTCATCTTTAAGACTGTGATTTGTCACAGTGATCGAACTCGCCGGGCGGTGATAGCGTGAGCTCGGGCCCTAAGTTCAGGGTTCACCGAACCCGATTATGGAGATCACTGAAATGAAAGCAGCAGACCCCAAGGACGACAAAACCATCGATCAACACTCTGACGCGCCGCATAACTGGCAGAGCGCGACGATAACCGGCGAGTACGACAACAGATACGCCGGTCACCTGAGCGTCCGCTGGCTGAAGCAGGACAGCATGCTGAGGTTCCAAACCGATAGATACAAGATCACCGGCCACATCAATCGACACAAAGCCAATATCAATGTGGAAGTAACCGGTAACGTCACCGGGAGCTATGCGCTTAACTCGCCCGACAGCATGCGCCAGGACGGGGTTTGGCATGACTGGCTCACAGAGAAAAATTTCTCGATAGGCAGCTCCACGGCGATTACCGTCAAAGTCGTGTTCATTTTTGATATGGATGGACCGGATGATCGCAAGACGGTGACGCAGACCTTCACGCTCTAGAACCTGGCAGCGCCCTCAGAGGGGGGCGCTGTAAAAGAATGCACCCGCGCATAGTTGCCTGTCCTACTTTGTGGTTAACTTCGGCCTCTCGAATTCGTTTCAATAAACCCAGCATAAGGATTCTGTTCATGGCTCAAGTCACCCACCGTGGCAACCCGATCCAGGTTGAAGGCGATCTGCCGCAAGTCGGCTCCCAGGCGCCGGACTTCACCCTGACCGCCGGCGACCTGTCGGACGCAACCCTGGCCACCTTTGCCGGCAAGCGCAAAGTGCTGAATATCTTCCCAAGCGTCGACACGCCGACCTGCGCGACGTCGGTTCGCAAGTTCAACGCCCAGGCCAACGACCTGAACAACGCCGTTGTGCTGTGCATCTCCACCGACCTGCCATTCGCCCAGGCGCGCTTCTGCGGTGCTGAAGGCCTGGAAAACGTTAAGAACCTGTCGGACTTCCGCAGCGCTGCCTTCGCCGTCGACTACGGCGTGGCCATCGCTGAAGGCGCCCTCAAGGGCCTGACCGCTCGCGCTGTGGTCGTACTGGATGAAAACGACAAGGTGCTGCACAGCGAGCTAGTTGCTGAAATCGGCCAAGAGCCGAACTACGAAGCAGCCCTGGCTGTTTTGAAGTAACTGTTTCTGCGCATTACTGTCGTTTTGCAGTAACACGCGTGCTGCATGATTGCGGCCTGGCCTAGTCCAGGCCGTTTTTATTTGTCGCTCAAACGCTTAGCCCAATAGCGAATGGACTAAGGTCAGAAGTTAAAAGTTGTAAGTCCAAGGTAAATAGCCGGTAAAGGCGCTTTTCTAAATGCGCACCAGTGCTTATCTTTCAGCCTCCCAAAGAAGAAGCTCTCGCGCCCAATGGTTGATCATTCCATGCAATCCTCCCCCCGCAATTCCCGCCGCTGGCTGTTCGGCCTGCTCGTGCTGCTGGTCATCGCCGGCCTGTGCTGGAAATTCTGGCCCGCCAGCCACAAGGACGCCGCCGCCAAGAAACCGGCCGAGCGCGCTGGCAAGTCGGGGATGATGCGCCCGGGCTTCGGCGGTTCCACCGGCCCGATTCCGGTGCGCGTGGCGCCGGCGGTATTGGGTGACTTCCCGGTGTACTACAAGGCGTTGGGCACGGTGACGGCGCTCAACACCATCAATGTGCGCAGCCGGGTGGGTGGCGAACTGGTGAAGATCGCCTTTGAAGAAGGGCAGATGGTCAAGGCCGGTGACCTGTTGGCGGAAATCGACCCGCGCAGCTACCAGAACGCCTTGCTCCAGGCCCAGGGCACGCTATTGCAGAACCAGGCGCAGTTGAAGAACGCCCAGGTCGACGTGCAGCGTTACCGCGACCTGTACGCCCAGGACAGCATCGCCAAACAGACCCTAGACACCGCCGAAGCGCTGGTCCTGCAATACCAGGGCACGGTCAAGACCAACCAGGGCGCGGTGGACGACGCCAAGCTCAACCTCGAATTCACCAAGATCCGCGCGCCGATCAGCGGCCGTGTCGGCCTGCGTCAGGTCGATGTGGGCAATCTGGTGGCGGCCAACGACACCACCTTCCTCGCCGTGATCACCCAGACCCAGCCCATCAGCGTGGTCTTCACCCTGCCGGAAAACACCCTGGACACCGTGCTCACCCGCTACCACGCCGGCAACAAACTGCCCGTTGAAGCCTGGGACCGAGGCGACGTCAAACAACAGGCAACCGGCGTGCTGCAAAGCCTCGACAACCAGATCGACGTGACCACCGGCACCCTGAAGTTCAAGGGCCGTTTCGATAACAAGGACCAGGCGCTGTTCCCCAACCAGTTCGTCAACGTGCACCTGCTTGCCGACACCCTGCACAACGCAGTGCTGGCACCGTCTGCCGCCATCCAGTTCGGCAACAACGGTACCTTCGTCTACAAGCTCGACGGCGACAAGAAGGTCAAGGTCCAGCCCCTGGTGATCGGCGACAGCGATGGCGACAACACCGTGATCAAGGAAGGCCTGGCCGCGGGCGACCGCGTGGTGCTGGAAGGTACCGACCGCTTGAAGGACGGCAGCGAGATCGAAGTGGTCAATGACAGCAGCGAAGTGCCGACCACCCCGACCGAACACCTGCAAGGCAAGCCTGCGGCGAAAGGGGAGACCGGCGCCAGCGCCGGCAAGGCGCAAAAGGTCGGTTCATGAACCTGTCGCGGCTGTTTATCCTTCGCCCGGTTGCTACCACGCTGAGCATGCTGGCCATTGTCCTGGCCGGCATCATCGCGTACCGCTTGCTGCCGGTGTCGGCTCTGCCCCAGGTGGATTACCCGACGATCCGAGTGATGACCCTGTACCCCGGCGCCAGCCCGGACGTGATGACCAGTGCGGTCACCGCGCCCCTCGAACGCCAGTTCGGACAAATGCCCGGGCTGACGCAGATGGCGTCCACCAGCTCGGGCGGCGCTTCGGTGCTGACCCTGCGTTTCAACCTCGACATCAACATGGATGTCGCCGAGCAACAGGTACAGGCCGCGATCAACGCCGCCACCAACCTGCTGCCCAAGGACTTGCCCGCGCCACCGGTGTACAACAAGGTCAACCCGGCCGATACGCCGGTGCTGACCCTGGCGATTACCTCCAAGACCATGCTGTTGCCCAAGCTCAATGACCTGGTCGACACGCGCATGGCGCAAAAAATTGCACAGATCAGCGGCGTCGGCATGGTCAGCATCGCCGGTGGCCAGCGCCAGGCCGTGCGCATCAAGGTCAACCCGGAGGCCCTGGCGGCCAATGGTTTGAACCTGTCGGATGTGCGTACCCTGATCGCCGCGTCCAACGTCAACCAGCCCAAGGGCAACTTTGACGGCCCCACTCGCGTGTCGATGCTCGATGCCAACGATCAGTTGGTCTCGCCCCAGCAGTACGCCGAGCTGATCCTGGCCTACAACAACGGTGCGCCGTTGCGTCTGAAGGACGTGGCACAGATCGTCGACGGCGCCGAGAACGAACGCCTCGCCGCCTGGGCCAATGAAAATCAGGCCGTGCTGCTCAATATCCAGCGCCAGCCGGGCGCCAACGTGATTGAAGTGGTGGACCGCATCAAGGCGCTGCTGCCGAGCATCACCGACAACCTGCCCGCAGGCCTTGACGTGACGGTGCTCACCGACCGCACCCAGACCATCCGCGCCTCGGTCACCGATGTACAACACGAATTGCTGATCGCCATTGCCCTGGTGGTGATGGTGACGTTCCTGTTCCTGCGCCGTTTCAGCGCCACGATCATTCCGTCCATCGCCGTGCCGTTGTCGCTGGTGGGCACCTTTGGCGTGATGTACCTGGCGGGGTTCTCCATCAACAACCTGACGCTGATGGCCCTGACCATCGCCACCGGGTTCGTGGTGGACGACGCCATCGTGATGCTGGAGAACATCTCCCGCTACATCGAGGAAGGCGAGACGCCGCTGGCCGCCGCGCTCAAGGGCGCCAAGCAGATCGGCTTTACCCTGGTGTCCCTGACCTTGTCGCTGATCGCCGTATTGATCCCGTTGCTGTTCATGGCCGATGTGGTCGGGCGCCTGTTCCGCGAATTTGCCATCACCCTGGCAGTCGCCATCCTTATTTCCCTGGTGGTGTCCCTGACCCTTACACCGATGATGTGCGCGCGCTTGCTCAAGCGTGAGCCCAAGGAAGAAGAGCAGGGGCGTTTCTACAAGGCCAGCGGCGCGTGGATCGATTGGCTGATCGAAGCCTACGGGCGCAAATTGCAGTGGGTGCTCAAGCACCAGCCGCTGACCCTGCTGGTGGCCATCGCCACCCTGGGCCTCACCGTGTTCCTGTACCTGGTGGTGCCCAAGGGCTTCTTCCCGGTGCAGGACACCGGCGTCATCCAGGGCATTTCCGAGGCACCGCAGTCGATCTCGTTTGCGGCCATGAGCCAGCGCCAGCAGGAGCTGGCCAAGATCATCCTGGCCGACCCGGCCGTGGAAAGCCTGTCTTCTTACATTGGTGTGGACGGTGATAACGCCACCCTCAACAGCGGTCGCCTGCTGATCAACCTCAAGCCCCACGGCCAGCGCGACTTGAGCGCCGCCCAGGTGATCACGCGCCTGCAGCCGGAAATCGACAAGCTGGTGGGCATCCGCCTGTTCATGCAGCCGGTGCAGGACCTGACCATCGAAGACCGCGTCAGCCGTACCCAGTACCAGTTCAGCATGTCCTCGCCTGACGCCGACCTGCTGGCGCTGTGGAGTGACAAGCTGGTGCATGCGTTGAGCCAATTGCCGGAACTGACCGATGTGGCCAGCGACCTGCAGGACAAGGGCCTGCAAGTGTTCCTGGTGATCGACCGCGACGCGGCTTCGCGGCTGGGCGTGAGTGTGTCGACCATCACTGATGCGCTGTACGACGCCTTCGGCCAGCGGCAGATTTCTACGATTTACACCCAGGCCAGCCAGTACCGCGTGGTGTTGCAGGCCCAGTCCGGCGAAACCCTCGGCCCGGCCGCGCTGAACCAGATTCATGTGAAAACCACCGACGGCGGGCAGGTGCGCCTGTCCAGCCTGGCGCATGTGGAGCAGCGCCAGGCACAGTTGGCCGTCGCGCATATCGGCCAGTTCCCGGCAGTGATGATGTCGTTCAACCTGGCCCCCGGCGTGGCGCTGGGCAAAGGCGTGGAGCTGATTAACCAGACCCAGAAGGACATCGGCATGCCGGTGGGCGTGCAGACCCAGTTCCAGGGCGCGGCCCAGGCGTTCGAAGCCTCGTTGTCGAGCACCTTGCTGCTGATCCTGGCGGCAGTGGTCACCATGTACATCGTGCTCGGCGTGCTCTACGAGAGTTATATCCACCCGATCACCATTCTCTCGACCTTGCCGTCGGCCGCCGTGGGGGCGCTATTGGCGTTGCTGCTCAGCGGCAATGACCTGGGCATGATCGCGATCATCGGCATCATCTTGCTGATCGGTATCGTGAAGAAGAACGCGATCATGATGATCGACTTCGCCCTCGACGCCGAACGCAACCAGGGCCTGGACCCGCAGACCGCGATCTACCAGGCGGCGCTGTTGCGCTTCCGGCCGATCCTGATGACCACGCTGGCGGCCTTGTTCGGCGCGGTGCCGTTGATGCTGGCCACCGGTTCCGGCGCGGAGTTGCGCCAGCCCCTGGGCCTGGTGATGGTCGGCGGCCTGCTGGTGAGCCAGGTACTGACCCTGTTCACCACGCCGGTCATCTACCTGTACTTCGATCGTCTGGGCCGGCGCTGGCGCAAAGAGCCGCAAAGCCTGGAGCCGGTTGAGTCATGAACCTGTCCGGACCTTTCATTCGCCGGCCGGTAGCTACCATGCTGCTGAGCCTGGCGATCATGTTGCTGGGCGGCGTGAGCTTCAACTTGTTGCCGGTCTCGCCGTTGCCGCAGATCGACTTCCCGGTGATCGTGGTGTCGGCCAGCTTGCCCGGGGCCAGCCCCGAGGTGATGGCGTCCACCGTGGCCACGCCGCTGGAGCGCTCCTTCGGCTCGATTGCCGGCATCACCACCATGAGCAGCTCGTCGAGCCAGGGCTCCACGCGGGTGATCCTGGCGTTCGACTCCGACCGGGACATCAACGGGGCGGCGCGGGAAGTGCAGGCGGCGATCAATGCATCGCGCAACCTGTTGCCCAGTGGCATGCGCAGCATGCCCACCTACAAGAAGATCAACCCGTCCCAGGCGCCGATCATGGTGCTGTCGCTGACCTCGGACGTGCTGCCCAAGGGCGAGTTGTACGACCTGGCCTCGACCATCCTGTCCCAAAGCCTGTCCCAGGTGCCGGGCGTGGGCGAAGTGCAGATCGGCGGCAGTTCGTTGCCCGCCGTGCGCATCGAGTTGCAGCCCAAGGCCCTCGACCAATACGGCGTAGCCCTCGACGACGTGCGCAATACCATCGCCAACGCCAACCAGCGCCGGCCTAAAGGTTCCCTGGAAGACAGCGAGCGCAACTGGCAGATCCAGGCCAACGACCAACTGGAAAAAGCCAAGGACTACGAGCCGCTGCTGATTCGCTACCAGAACGGCGCCGCCTTGCGCCTGGGGGATGTGGCCAAGATCAGCGACGGCGTGGAAGACCGCTACAACAGCGGCTTCTTCAACAATGATGCGGCGGTGCTGCTGGTGATCAACCGCCAGTCCGGCGCCAACATCATCGAGACCGTACGGCAGATCAAGGCGCAATTGCCGGCCTTGCAGGCGGTGCTGCCGAGCAGCGTCAAGCTGAGCCTGGCGATGGACCGCTCGCCGGTGATCACCGCGACCTTGCATGAAGCCGAAATGACCCTGCTGATTGCCGTGGCGCTGGTGATCCTGGTGGTCTACCTGTTCCTGGGCAACTTCCGCGCCTCGCTGATTCCGACGCTGGCGGTGCCGGTGTCGCTGGTGGGCACTTTTGCGGTGATGTACCTGTTTGGCTTCTCGCTGAACAACTTCTCGCTGATGGCGCTGATCCTGGCCACCGGCCTGGTGGTGGATGACGCCATCGTGGTGCTGGAGAACATTTCTCGGCATATCGACGAGGGCGTGCCGCCGATGAAGGCGGCGTACCTGGGCGCCCAGGAAGTCGGGTTTACCTTGCTGTCGATGAACGTGTCGCTGGTGGCGGTGTTCCTGTCGATCCTGTTCATGGGCGGGATTGTCACCAACCTGTTCCGCGAGTTTTCCATCACGCTGTCGGCGGCGATCATCGTGTCGCTGGTGGTGTCGCTGACGCTGACGCCGATGCTCTGCGCACGCTGGCTCAAGCCGCATATCAAAGGCCAGATGACCGGCCTGCAACGCTGGAGCCAGAAGGTCAACGACCGTATGGTCGCCGGTTATGCCACCAGCCTTGACTGGGTGTTGCGCCACCGGCGCCTGACCTTGTTCAGTCTGTTGCTGACGATTGGCGTCAACGTCGCCCTGTATGTGGTGGTGCCGAAGACGTTCATGCCGCAGCAGGACACCGGGCAGTTGATCGGTTTTGTGCGCGGTGACGACGGCCTGTCGTTCGGCGTGATGCAGCCGAAGATGGAAACCTTTCGCCAGGCTGTGCTCAAGGACCCGGCGGTGCTCAGCGTGGCCGGCTTCATTGGTGGCAACAACGGCACCAATAACGCGGTGATGCTGGTGCGCCTCAAGCCCATCAGCGAGCGCAAGATTTCCGCCCAGGCGGTGATCGAGCGCCTGCGCAAGGACGTGCCACTGGTGCCGGGCGGGCGGTTGTTCCTGATGGCCGACCAGGACCTGCAGTTTGGTGGCAGCCGTGACCAGAGCAGCGCGCAGTATTCCTACATCCTGCAGAGCGGTGACCTGGCGGCGCTGCGCGAGTGGTACCCGAAGGTGGTGGCCGCGTTCCATACGTTGCCTGAGCTGACCGCCATCGACGCCCGTGAAGGACGCGGCGCAGCGCAGGTCACGCTGATCGTGGACCGCGACCAGGCCAAGCGCCTCGGGGTGGACATGGCCATGGTCACCTCGGTGCTCAACAACGCCTACAGCCAACGGCAGATCTCGACCATCTACGACAGCCTCAACCAGTACCAGGTGGTGATGGAGGTCAACCCGCTTTATGCCAAGGACCCGATCACCCTCAACCAGGTGCAGGTCATCACCTCCACGGGCGCGCGGATTCCGCTGTCGACCATCGCCCATTACGAAAACAGCCTGGCCGATGACACCGTGCGCCATGAGGGCCAGTTCGCTTCGCAGAACATTGCCTTCGATATGGCGCCCGGCGTGACGGTGGAGCAGGGCATGGCCGCCATCGAACGGGCGGTGGCCAAGGTCGGCTTGCCGGAAGACGTGATCGCCAAGATGGCCGGCACCGCCGATGCGTTTGCGGCGACCCAGAAGGGCCAGCCGTTCATGATCCTCGGCGCGCTGGTGGCGGTGTACCTGGTGCTGGGCATCCTGTACGAAAGCTACATTCATCCGTTGACCATCCTGTCCACCTTGCCGTCGGCGGGGGTGGGGGCGCTGCTGTCCATCTACCTGTTGGGCGGCGAGTTCAGCCTGATCTCGCTGTTGGGCTTGTTCCTGCTGATCGGCGTGGTGAAGAAAAACGCGATCCTGATGATCGACCTGGCGCTGCAACTGGAACGCCACGATGGCATGAGCCCGCTGGAGTCGATCCGCAGTGCCTGCCTGCTGCGTCTGCGGCCGATCCTGATGACCACCCTGGCGGCGATCCTCGGCGCATTGCCGTTGCTGCTCGGCGCCGGCGATGGCGCCGAAATGCGCCAGCCCCTGGGCCTGACCATTATCGGTGGCCTGGTGTTCAGCCAGATCCTGACCCTTTACACCACCCCGGTGGTTTACCTCTATCTAGACCGCGCACGCCATCGCTTCAATGCCTGGCGCGGCGTGCGGACCGATGCTGCCTTGGACACTGCGCTATGACCGATTCAACACCTGCCAATGCACCGCATCTGTTTGCCGCTCCGATGCATTTTCCTGTAGGAGCCGGCTTGCCGGCGAAAAACGCCCATGCACCGCGTACCTGCGGATTGAGCGCATTCTCGTTGACCACCTTCGCGAGTAAGTTCGTTCCTACCGTCGTGTTGGCCCTGCTGCTCAGCGCCTGCGCCATCGGCCCCGACTACAAACGCCCGGACGTCATCGAACCGGCGCAATTCAAGGAAGCCCAGGGCTGGCGCCAAGCCACCCCCAGCGACTCCCTGGCCCGTGGCGCCTGGTGGGAGCTCTACGGCGACCCTCAGCTCAATGACCTGGTGGTGCGCCTGAACACTTCCAACCAGACCGTCGCCCAGGCCGAAGCGCGCTTTCGCCAGGCCCAGGCCCAAGTGCGCAGTGCCCGTGGCGCGTTTTTCCCGACGGTGGACCTGAGCGCCGGTAAAACCCGCGCCAGCCAGGGCACTGGCAGCAGTAACGCCAGCCTGAGCAGTTCCAGCAGCGGTATCCGTGACACCCTCAATGCTCAACTGGGTGTGAGTTGGGAAGCCGACGTCTGGGGCAAGCTGCGCCGAGGCCTGGAAGCCAATGAAGCCACGGCCGAAGCCAGCTCGGCGGACCTGGCGGCGATGCGCCTGAGCCAGCAATCGGAACTGGTGCAGGACTACCTGCAACTGCGAGTCATGGACGAACAGACCCGTCTGCTGCAAGCCACATTGGACGCCTACCAGCGTTCGCTGACCATGACCGAAAACCAATACCGTGCCGGCATTTCCGGCAAGGACGCCATCGCCCAGGCGCAAACCCAGCTCAAGACCACCCAGGCCAGCCTGATCGACCTGATCTGGCAGCGCGCCCAGCTGGAAAACGCCATCGCGGTGTTGATCGGCGAGGCGCCGGCCAACTTCAACCTGGCCGTCAGCCAAAGCATCCCGGCGCTGCCGCAGATTCCGGCGAGCGTGCCGTCGCAGCTGCTGGAACGCCGCCCGGACATCGCCTCGGCCGAACGTTCGGTGATCGCCGCCAACGCCAACATTGGCGTGGCCAAGGCTGCTTACTACCCGGACCTGACCCTGAGCCTGGCCGGCGGCTATTCGAGCAGCACCTATGCCGACTGGATCAGCCTGCCGAACCGTTTCTGGTCGGTGGGGCCCAAACTGGCCATGACCCTGTTCGACGGCGGCCAGCGTTCGGCCGAAGTCGACCGCAGCATCGCCAGCTATGACGAAACCGTGGCCAAGTACCGCCAGACCGTGCTCGACGGCTTCCGTGAAGTGGAAAACTACATGGTGCAGCTCAAGGTGCTGGAAGACGAGGCCGTGGTCAGCAACGAAGCGCTGGCCGCAGCACGTGAATCCCTGCGCCTGACCCAGAACCAGTACAAGGCCGGCCTGATCGCCTACCTGGATGTGGTTACCGTACAGGCCACGGCCCTGAGCAACGAGCGCACGGTGCTGACCCTGCTGCAGACTCGATTGGTGGCCAGTGTGCAACTGATCGCCGCGCTGGGTGGCGGTTGGGATGGCAACACGGATGTGAAGACTGACTGAGTGTGGGAGCCGGGCTTGTGTGGGAGCTGGCTTGCCTGCGATACAGGCGACTCGGTGGTCAGGTGCAACGAGGCGATGCTATCGCAGGCAAGCCAGCTCCCACATTTGGATCTATGCCCGGCCGGGAAACTGGGTACACCACCGACCCCCTGTAGGAGCCGGCTTGCCGGCGATCGCGGTGGTCCAGTCGACTTTGCGGTAGCTGATGCACCGCTATCGCAGGCAAGCCAGTTCCCACACAAACCCCATATTTGGATTCAATTTCGCGCCGAATTTCCTTCGGTTTTGAGTCGGTAGATTGACGTCAAAATGCCAGTGATGGCTATACGCTAATAATTCAACTGTACAAGAATTATTCTCGCTACAATCGCTCGCTTTGCCACCTGGCACGGGCTTTTCAGGCCCGTCGGTTTTGAGAAGTCCCATGCTCATCGGTAGTTATTCTCCCTCTCTTGTCGTGATCTCCTTGTTCGTCGCGATCCTGGCGTCCTATACCGCCCTGGACCTGGCCGGTCGCATCGCGACCACCAAAGGCCGCGCGGTGTACCTGTGGATGACCGGCGGGGCCGTGGCGATGGGGGTGGGCGTGTGGTCCATGCACTTTATCGGCATGTTGGCGTTGCGCCTGCCGTTCGCCCTGGGCTTTGACGTGGGCATTACCGCGCTGTCGCTGTTGATCGCGGTGCTCTCCAGCGGCTTCGCATTATGGCTGATCAACCAACCCCGCCTGCTCGCCTGGCAACTGGCGTTTGGCGCATTGGTCATGGGCGCCGGCATCAGCACCATGCACTACACCGGCATGGCCGCCATGCGCATGACCCCCGGCATTGACTACGACCCCACGCTGTTTGGCGCCTCGTTGCTGATCGCCGTGGTGGCGTCCGGCGCAGCGCTGTGGATCGCCCACAACTTGCGGCGCAACACCCCGTACGTGCGCCTGGCGCGCGGCGGCGCGGCGGTGGTAATGGGCGTGGCGATCGTCGGCATGCACTACACCGGCATGGCCGCCGCACGCTTTGCCGACGAGAGTTTCTGTGGCGCGGCGCTGACCGGCTTGAGCGGTAAAGGCCTGGACAACGTGGTGTTGGTGACCTCGTTGGCGGTGTTGATCATCGCACTGCTGACCTCGTTGCTCGACGCTCGCCTGGAAGCCCGCACGGCGGTGCTGGCCGATTCCCTGACCCTGGCCAACCAGGAACTGACTCACCTGGCGCTGCACGACATGCTCACTGGCCTGCCCAATCGCACCTTGTTGGCCGACCGTATCCAGCAGGCCATTCAGGCAGTGAAGGAGCAGGGCGGTTGCTTTGCGCTGATGTTTATCGACCTGGATGGCTTCAAGCCGGTCAACGACGCCTTCGGTCACCACATGGGCGACCAGTTGCTGCGCGAAGTCGGCCTGCGCCTGCGGGAAGACCTACGCGGTCAGGACACCCTGGCGCGTATCGGCGGCGATGAATTCGTGCTGCTGGTGCAACTGAGCCAGCCCGATGACGCCATGGGCCTGGCCGAGCGCCAGGTGGGCCTGATCAATCGCGCGTTCAAGGTGGCCGAACACGAATTGAAGATTTCGGCCAGCGTCGGCATTGCCATGTTCCCGGGGAACGGCAACAACCCCCAGGAACTGTTGATGAACGCCGATGCCGCGATGTACCACGCCAAGGGCATGGGCAAGAACGGCTACAGCTTCTTCGATGTGTCGATGAACACCAATGCGCGCAAGCAACTGCAACTGCTGCAGGACTTACGCAATGCCGTCGAGCACGAGCAATTCCGTTTGTATTACCAGCCCAAGTTCGACGCGGTCAGTGGTATCGCGGTGGGCGCCGAGGCCTTGTTGCGTTGGGAGCATCCGCAACAGGGCCTGTTGTTGCCGGCGATGTTTATCGAGCTGGCGGAAAAGACCGGGCTGATCATTCCGATTGGCGAATGGGTGCTCAACGAAGCCTGTCGCCAGATGGCGCTGTGGTACGCCCAGGGCTATGAGGACTGGCGCATTGCGGTGAACCTGTCGGCCTTGCAGTTCTGTCACGCCGGGCTGGTCAAGAGCGTGGCCACTGCACTGGAGCGTCACCAGTTGCCGGCCAACAGCCTGACCCTGGAAATCACCGAGACCACCGCCATGAGCGACGCCGACGCGAGCATGACGGTGTTGCAACAGCTCTCCGACATGGGCGTCGACCTGTCCATCGATGATTTCGGTACCGGCTACTCCAGCCTTATGTACCTCAAGCGCCTGCCGGCCAACGAGTTGAAGATTGACCGGGGCTTCGTGCGCGACCTGGAGCACGACAGCGACGACGCCGCCATCGTTTCGGCCATTGTTGCCCTGGGTCAGGCCCTGGGCCTGCGTATTGTGGCCGAAGGCGTGGAGACCGATGTGCAGCAGAACTTCCTGACGCGCCTGGGGTGTAATTCCCTGCAAGGCTACCTGTTGGGGCACCCGCTGCCTGCCGATGGATTCATGGCCGATATCCAGCGCGCCGAAGACGCCGTAGCCCCTGACAAAAGCCGTGCGTGACAGGTATTCTTGGATCCAGCCATACACATCAGGTTGAATCAGGAGACCACACGCATGGACAAAGTCGTCATCATCACCGGGGGCAGTCGTGGGATTGGCGCCGAGACGGCCTTGCTGGCGGCGCGCCAGGGCTATCGCATCTGCATCAACTACCAGTCTGACGAAGAGGCGGCCCATCGCGTGCTGGAGCAGGTCCGTGCGCTGGGTGCCCAGGCGATCACTGTGCGCGCCGATGTGAGCATCGAGGATGAAGTGATCGGCCTGTTCCACCGCGTCGATGCCGAGCTGGGCCGAGTCACTGCGCTGGTCAACAATGCCGGTACCGTGGGGCATAAGTCGCGGGTCGATGAAATGTCCGAGTTCCGCATTCTCAAGATCATGAAGACCAACGTGCTGGGGCCGATCCTGTGTGCCAAGCATGCGGTGCTGCGCATGTCGCCAAAGCATGGCGGGCAGGGCGGCAGCATTGTCAACGTGTCGTCGGTCGCGGCGCGCCTGGGGTCGCCGGGCGAGTACGTCGACTATGCCGCGTCCAAAGGCGCGCTCGACACCTTCACCGTGGGCCTGTCCAAGGAAGTGGCAGGTGAGGGCATTCGGGTCAACGCCGTACGTCCTGGCTATATCTTTACTGACTTCCATGCCCTCAGTGGCGATCCGGACCGTGTCAGCAAACTCGAGTCGGGCATCCCCATGGCGCGCGGCGGGCGCCCGGATGAAGTGGCCGAGGCGATTATCTGGTTGCTGTCGGACAAAGCCTCGTATACCACCGGCACCTTTCTGGATTTGGGCGGCGGCCGCTAAGGGCGTGGGTGGTCAGGTCGGCAGGTAGCGCAGAATCTCGTAGCCTTTATAGGAAAAGGCCTGCAACAGGCGGGCCTCCGAGTTGTGGGCGGTGCCATAGCCATTTGTGCAAAAACCGTCGATATAGCCATTGCGGTTTCGGCTGCAACTGAGGGCGCGATCGTCGACGTTGTCGATGAAACGCAAGACTTTGTCTAGGTCGTAGGCCGCGTTGGCCCGGGATTTCGGGTCAGGGTTAGCCTCGGTCCAATTACCGACCTGCATCATCAATTCATCAAGCACGTGGTAGTTGTCGTGGTTGTCCAGTAAGCGCCTCAGCACCGGGCTTTGTTCGATGATCCGTTCTGCCGAGCGATGGTCGCCGGCCGGGCGTCCCATCGGGCTGGTCATCTCGCGCACTTGTTTCTGTTCGGCTGCACGCATGTAGTTGGGGGGGATGGGTGACCGTGGAAGGCCCGTGCGAATAGGCATGCTCATGGGGAACTCAACATTGAACCAGGGAAGGTGCAATCTTCAATAAGAGAAGAATGCGCCCTCCTGTGTGGCCATTTCCTTGATTCGGTTCCGGCTCAAAATGACCGCACGATCCGCCCCAATGTCTCCATCGCTTTCTCCGATGCCTCGGTCCATGGGCTGCCATAGTTCAGGCGAATGCAGTTGCGAAAGCGCTGGGTCGCCGAGAAGATCGGCCCTGGTGCGATGCTGATGCCTTGGGCCAACGCCATCTGGAACAGTTTCAGCGAGTCGGTCTGCTCCGGCAGTTCCAGCCACAGGAAATAGCCTCCGGCCGGCTGGCTGACCCGGGTCTGCGCCGGGAAGTAACGGGCAATCGCCGCCAGCATCGCACTTTGCTGTTCTTCCAGGGCGTAGCGCAATTTGCGCAAGTGCCGGTCATACCCGCCATGTTGCAGGTAGTCGGCAATCGCCGCCTGGGCCGGCATTGAGGGGCACAACGAGGTCATCAGCTTCAGGCGCTCGACTTTCTGCGCAAAGCGCCCGGCCGCCACCCAGCCCACGCGGTAGCCCGGGGCCAGGCTCTTGGCGAACGAGCCGCAATGCATCACCAACCCTTCAGTGTCAAAGGCCTTGGCCGGCTTGGGCGCCTGCTGCCCGTAATACAGCTCGGCGTACACATCGTCTTCGATCAGCGGTACCTGATGGCTGCGCAGCAGCTCCACCAACGCTTGTTTCTTGGCTTCCGGCAGGGTGGCGCCCATGGGGTTCTGGAAGCTGGTCATGGTCCAGCATGCCTTGATCGGGTAGCGCTCGAGGCTTTGGGCCAGGGCGTTGAGGTCAATGCCGTCGCGCGGGTGCACGGGGATTTCCACGGCTTTGAGTTTCAAGCGCTCCAGTACCTGCAGGCAGGCGTAGAACGCCGGCGCTTCAATCGCCACCAGGTCGCCGGGTTCCGTCACCGCTTGTAAGCACAGGTTGAGGGCCTCCAGGGCGCCATTGGTGATCAGCAGTTCTTCCATCGGCAGCATCAGGCCGCCGACCATGTAGCGCAGGGCGATCTGCCGACGCAGTTGCGGGTTGCCCGGCGACATATCGGTGACCACCAGGCGCGGGTCCATCTCGCGGCTGGCGCTGGCCAGGGAGCGGGCCAGGCGCGGCAGCGGGAACAGCATGGGGCTGGGGAACGCCGAGCCGAACGGCACGGTGTTCGGGTCCTTGATCGAGTCGAGCACCGAGAACACCAGTTCGCTGACGTCGACTTCGGTGGACTCGTGCACCTGTTCGCTTACCACCGGTTCGGAAAACGGGCTGGGCGCATGGGTATTCACAAAGTAGCCCGAACGCGGCCGTGCGCGAATCAGCCCGCGCCGCTCCAGCAGGTAGTAGGCCTGGAACACCGTGGACGGGCTGACGCCGTAGGTCTGGCTGGCATAGCGCACCGACGGCACGCGCTGGCCGGGGCCAAGCACCCCGGAGCGGATCAGTTCTGCGATGTCATCGGCGAATTTTTCGTAGCGTTTCATGGGGGCCTAATTAACGTGTTGAAATTGACGCCGGGCAACATGTGGGAGCTGGCTTGCCTGCGATGACGGCGGCACATCCGACGGCAGTGCTGGCTGACCTGACGCTATCGCGGGCAAGCCCGCTCCCACAGTTGGATTTTCACAGATTTGGATAGACCTCAGCGGTTCAATGGCGCCACAAAGCGGCTGTCGGCGGCACTGTAGATCCACGGCTCATCCACATCCGTGACCTTGAAGCGCAACGTCTGCGAACTGCTCGCCGGCTTGTCGGCCAGCAGCGCCACCGACACCGGCACATCGCTGATTTCCCCCGGGGCCAAGCTGATCTCGGTCTTGCCCTGCAGCTGGAAGCCTTCGGCGTCCACCAGTTCCAGGCGGTAGTCCTGGCGTTGCTGGGTCTTGTTGATGACCTTGAGGCTGTAGATGTTTTCGATCATGCCCTGGCTGTTCTCACGGAACATGCCACGGTCCTTGGTCACGTCCAGCGACACCATTGGTCGTTCGATCAACGCCACCACCAACGCCGCAATCATCACCAGCAGCACCGCACTGTAGCCGATCAGGCGTGGCCTGAGCAGGTGAGTCTTGCCACCTTGCAACTGATGTTCGGAGGTGTAGCTGACCAGGCCACGGGCGTAACCCATCTTGTCCATGATCGAATCGCAGGCATCGATGCAGGCGGCGCAGCCGATGCACTCCATTTGCAGGCCGTCCCGGATGTCGATACCGGTGGGGCACACCTGCACGCACAGCTGGCAGTCGATGCAGTCACCCAGGCCGACGTCGGCGGGCTTGACCTCGCGTTTGCGCGGGCCTCTGTTTTCGCCACGGGCCACATCGTAGGAAATGGTCAGGGTGTCCTTGTCGAACATCACGCTTTGGAATCGCGCATACGGACACATGTGCATACACACTGCTTCACGCAGCCAGCCGGCATTGATGTAGGTGGCGCCGGTAAAGAACAGCACCCAGAACAGGCTTACGCCGCCCATTTGCCAGGTCAGTAGCTCTTCAGCCAGGGGGCGCACGGGGGTGAAGTAGCCGACAAACGTCAGGCCGGTCAACACGCTGATGCCCAGCCACAAGGTGTGCTTGGCCGAGCGCCGTGCCAGTTTGTTCAGGCTCCAGGGCGCGGCCTGCAGTTTGATGCGTTGGTTGCGCTCGCCCTCGGTGACCTTTTCGCACCACATGAACAGCCAGGTGAACGAACTTTGCGGGCAGGTGTAGCCGCACCACACACGCCCGGCAAACACGGTGATCGCAAACAGGCCAAAGGCACAGATGATCAACAGGGCTGACAGCAGAATGAAGTCCTGGGGCCAGAAGGTGGCGCCAAAGATGTGGAACTTGCTTTCAGCCAGGTCCCACAGCACAGCCTGGCGACCGCCCCAGTTCAGCCACACCGTGCCGAAGAAGGCCAGGAACAGAAAGCCTGCACCACTGACGCGCAAGGTGCGGAACAAGCCGGTGAAACTGCGGGTATGGATCAGGTTGTCGCTGGATTTGGCCTTCACCTTCTTTGGGTGCGCAGGCTCATGGATTTCCACGGTTCGGACGGGGATTCTTTCGCTCATGGTCGTTTGCTCATCAGCCTCCATCAGGCGAATGAACTATGACCGGCGCTCTGTTTGCATAACAGACTCAGCTATTGCGATAAAAAGCGGATCAGATGAAGCGCGTTTCACCGCCTGCGACAATGTGCTGCACCCCGTGTCGCAAGGGGTGCAGGCCATTGACGAAGGTGCTGATACAGATCAATCAAATCACCGAATCACTGTCGGTGGCCTTCAAGTGCTTACGCCCGTCCTTGGCGCCGGCAACGGTCAAGGCGTCGGCCTCGGCTTCTGTGATGTACACCCGGTCGGCGCCCAGTTGCACAAATGACATGGCTTTGGCGCTGTCGGTGCTCACCGTCACTTGCTCAGCGGGCAGGCTCTGTTCCTGGCCGTTCTCATCGACCTTGAAGCGGCAGGTGTGGCTTTCGATACGTACAGGCATGACACGTTCCTTTTCTCAGGCTGGTAAAGATTGGGCTTGGCCAGGTCCTCCAACGTTCCAGGCAACTGACTGACGGTCGCCGCTGTCCATCCATTACCCATAACGACAAAGGAACGCATCCATGGACGCCTGGTGGCATGAAGTGTGGCAAACCCTGCAGGCCGAATTCGCCGATATCGGCGATGCCCGGCAGGTGACACAGATTACCGTGCGCCTGCTGATTGCCGCTGTGCTGGGCGGCATCCTCGGGTTTGAACGAGAGAGCAAGGGCAAGGCGGCCGGGGTGCGCACCCATATGCTGGTGGCCTTGGGGGCTGCCCTGTTTGTGTTGGTACCGCAGATGTCTGGCAGCCAGGCGGATGCCATGAGCCGGGTGTTGCAGGGTGTGATTGCGGGGATCGGGTTCCTCGGGGCTGGCACCATCCTCAAAGGCAAGGAGGATGAGGCGGGACAGCACGTCAAGGGCCTGACCACCGCAGCCGGGTTGTGGATGACGGCCGCCATCGGTGTGGCGGCGGGGCTGGGGCGCGAGTCGACGGCGGTGCTGAGTACGTTGCTGGCCCTGGCGGTCTTCAGCCTGATGCCGAGGATCGTCAAACTGCTCGAAAAGGAACCGTGAGCGGGGTTGAAGCATTGACTCAGCTTTGGCCGCCTGGGCCTTCGCGTCGCATCTTTTCGATTTTACCTTTGCTCAGGCGGCCACCGAAATCGTTCAACTCTTTGGTGTTAGCTTTCGTCCCGAACATTCGCGTCTTGAGGTTTTTCAGGTTTTCATTCGAGCTGCTTAAAAAGTTGGCGAAATCGCCAAGCTCCGCATCGAATGCTTTAAATAGCATTTCGAGATTTCTGTATTTGGCCTGATGCAGGTATTTATCACCTAACCCTTTGAGGCATGAATTCTGGTTGGCTTCGAGCTTGTTCTTGTCTAGACGCTCGCCAATTTTTTCAAGAGTCTTGGCGTTCGCTTCAGCATTTTGACCTTGCAAACATTGGCTGATATTGGCTTGGGTCATGAGTGGGCGGAGCTGGGTGAGGATCGCACGCGACTTGTCCGAGTCGGGGTTGTTCATGAGTTCTTCGATGTTTTCCGGGGTCAGCAGTGCGTTCAATTCATTGACGGTCTTATCCCCTTTTCCCGGGGCAGGCTGCGTGGGCGGTGTGGACCAGTTTGGGCCAGAGCTCGGGGTTGGATTCGGGAGATTGGCGGGCGGTGATGAGTGACGTGGCGGCACGTTGGTGTTTTGCCCAGTACCGGCAGGGGGGACGTAATGCGGATTGATGATCGACATGGTTTTGGCCTCGTGGGAGTTCAACAAAACGCTACTGCCAGCAACCTGACCAGAGCGTTTACGCACACGAGTATAAGGACGTCGAATCGTGGTAAAGCGGGGTGTAGACCGATAGTGCTGTAAGGCATTTCGCTAATTGTAGTGAAAGGACGGCTCTCATACGCAGGTGCTGAAAAGGGCCCGGCGTCGAGCACCGAGCCCCTGCGTGTATGAGCGTTTCAAACAATGACGGGCGGCATTGTCGTCGGCGGTTCCTCCACCGCAGGCGGCTCGTTTTCAGGCGGTTCTTTCTCCGGAATCGGCTCTGGTTCGCTGGGCGGCAGGGTCGGGTTGTCGATATTCGGGTCCGGCGTTTCAGCCGGGATCGGGATATTCATCGGTGTGGCCTCCTTTGTGCTTTGCTCTATCGGTGGACAGCCGGCGCGGTGAATTGATTCCCCGCTCAATGGCGGCACATCCACCTGAACTTTTAACCGGGGCCCGGGCTCGGACCTATGACGGCCCGCTCAGGGAGAGCTTCGCCGTATCAGAATTCGGATCAAGCAAAGAGCGTCCACAGGGCGTAAGGGGAAGATGCTCGATGACTGCTGAAACACTGGCTCCAGACGATTCCATATTGCCGCTGTCCCAGGCCTTGCTGTTGCCCAGGATCGCCATCGAAAGCACCACACCCGTGATCGACGGCGGCGAATTTGCCGTCAAGGCCGTGGTTGGCCAGCGGGTTCACGTGACCAGCAAGGTGTTCGCCGACGGTCATGACAAGCTCGCTGTCTTGATCCGCTGGCGCCCGCTGCGCGATGAAAGCTGGCACAGCGTGGTGATGACTGACGTGGGCAACAATGGCTGGGAGGGGGCGTTTACCGTCGAAGCGCTTGGGCCCCACGAATATTGCATCGAGGCCTGGATCGATACCTTCGCCAGTTTCTGCTACGAACTGCGCAAGAAACACGAGGCCGGCGTGCCGGTCAGCCTGGAGTTGCAGGAGGGGCGCAGCCTGGTGCTGCAAGCGGCCGAGCGCAGCGACAACGAACTGCGCGACCGTCTGATGCTGTTGCACCATGAACTCTCGGGCTTGCTGGAAACCGAGCAGGTCGCGCAGTTCCTGCACGAAGACAGTGCACACCTGATGACCCAGGCCGACCACCGTGCCTACTTGAGCATCAGCACCGTGTACCCGATCGATGTGGAGCGTACGGCTGCGCAATTTGCCAGTTGGTACGAGTTGTTTCCCCGCTCGATCACCGACGATCCCTCCCGTCACGGCACCTTCAATGACGTGCACTCGCGACTGTCGATGATCCATGACATGGGCTTCGACGTGCTGTACTTCCCGCCGATCCACCCCATCGGGCGTAGCCACCGCAAGGGCCGCAACAATTCCCTCACGGCCGGGCCGGACGACCCGGGCAGCCCTTACGCCATCGGTAGCGAGGACGGCGGCCACGAGGCGATTCACCCGCAGCTGGGCAGCCGCGCTGACTTCCGCCGCCTGGTCAAGGCCGCCGCCGAGCATGGCCTGGAAATCGCCCTGGATTTTGCTATCCAGTGTTCCCAGGACCACCCGTGGCTCAAGCAGCACCCGGGCTGGTTCAACTGGCGGCCGGACGGCACGATCAAATACGCGGAAAACCCGCCGAAGAAATACCAGGACATCGTCAACGTCGACTTCTATGCGGCGGACGCGATTCCGAGCCTGTGGACTGAGTTGCGTGACATCGTGGTGGGCTGGGTGGAAGAGGGGGTGAAGACTTTTCGCGTCGACAACCCGCACACCAAGCCGCTGCCGTTCTGGCAATGGCTAATCAGTGACGTGCGCGCCAAGCACCCGGAGGTGATCTTCCTGGCGGAAGCCTTTACCACCCCGGCGATGATGGCGCGGCTGGGCAAGGTCGGTTATTCCCAGAGCTACACCTATTTCACCTGGCGCAATACCAAGGCCGAACTGAGCGAATATTTCACCCAGTTGAACGAGTCGCCCTGGCGCGAGTGCTTCCGGCCGAACTTTTTTGTCAACACGCCGGATATCAACCCAGGCTTCCTGCACGAATCTGGCCGCCCGGGTTTCTTGATCCGCGCGGCGCTGGCCACTATGGGCTCGGGCCTCTGGGGTATGTATTCAGGCTTTGAGCTGTGCGAAGCCGCACCTGTGCCGGGCAAAGAGGAATACCTGGATTCGGAAAAGTACGAGATCCGCGTCAGGGATTTCACCGCCCCTGGCAACATCATTGCCGAGATCGCCCAGCTCAACCGCATCCGCCGGCAAAACCCGGCCTTGCACACCCATCTGGGGCTCAAGCTGTACAACGCGTGGAATGACAACATCCTGTACTTCGGCAAGCGCAGCGAGGATGGCAGCAACTTCATTCTCGTCGCGGTGAGCCTGGATCCTTACAACGCCCAGGAAGCGAATTTTGAGTTGCCGCTGTGGGAATTGGGCCTGCCCGACGATGCCCAGACCCAGGGCGAAGACCTGATGAACGGCCATCGCTGGACCTGGTACGGCAAGACCCAATGGATGCGTATCGAGCCGCACATGCCGTTCGGTATTTGGCGTATCACCGTTTCCTGAGCCGATGGAGAACCCCTGTGGGAGCTGGCTTGTCGGGTCGCCGCATCACTGCGATAGCGGTCTATCAGCCAGCCTTTCTGGCCCTGACACACCGCTATCGCAGCGATGCGGCGACCCGACAAGCCAGCTCCCACATTGACCGTGCTCCATCGGGCAAATGTCAAAGAATTCCAGGAGTTTCCAATGGCGAAGAAACCCACACCGTCCACCTTCATCAAAGACCCGCTCTGGTACAAGGACGCGGTGATCTACCAGGTTCACGTCAAATCCTATTTCGACGCCAATAACGACGGTATCGGTGATTTTCCAGGGCTGATCGCCAAACTGGACTACATCGCCGACCTGGGCGTGAACACGATCTGGCTGCTGCCGTTCTACCCCTCGCCACGGCGCGACGACGGCTATGACATCGCCGAATATCAAGGTGTGCATAGCGACTACGGCACCCTGGCCGACGCCAAGCGCTTTATCGCTGAGGCCCACAAGCGTGGTCTGCGGGTGATCACCGAGCTGGTGATCAACCATACGTCCGACCAGCACCCTTGGTTCCAGCGGGCGCGAAAGGCCAAGCCCGGCTCGGCAGCGCGGGATTTCTACGTGTGGTCTGATGACGACCAGAAGTACGACGGCACCCGCATCATTTTTCTCGACACCGAAAAGTCCAATTGGACCTGGGATCCGGTGGCCGGCCAGTACTTTTGGCACCGCTTCTATTCCCACCAGCCGGACCTGAATTTCGATAACCCGAAAGTTATGGAGGCCGTGCTGTCGGTGATGCGCTACTGGCTCGACATGGGCATCGACGGCCTGCGCCTGGACGCCATTCCTTACTTGATCGAACGCGATGGCACCAATAACGAGAACCTCCCCGAGACCCATCAGGTGCTCAAGCAGATTCGCGCCGAAATCGATGCGCATTACCCCGACCGCATGCTGCTGGCCGAAGCCAATCAATGGCCCGAAGACACCCAGCTCTACTTTGGCGACAAAAAGGGCGACGACGGCGATGAATGCCACATGGCGTTCCACTTCCCGTTGATGCCTCGTATGTACATGGCCCTGGCCCAGGAAGATCGCTTCCCCATCACCGACATTCTGCGCCAGACCCCGGAGATTCCTGCCAATTGCCAGTGGGCGATCTTCCTGCGCAACCACGATGAATTGACCTTGGAAATGGTCACCGACAAAGAGCGCGACTACCTGTGGAACTACTACGCCGCCGACCGTCGTGCGCGGATCAACCTCGGCATTCGCCGGCGTCTGGCGCCGTTGATGGAGCGTGACCGTCGCCGCGTCGAACTGCTCAATAGCCTGCTGCTGTCGATGCCCGGTACGCCCACCCTGTATTACGGCGATGAAATCGGCATGGGCGACAACATCTACCTGGGCGACCGCGATGGCGTACGTACGCCGATGCAATGGTCCATCGACCGCAATGGCGGTTTCTCCCGTGCCAACCCGGCCAGCCTGGTGCTGCCGCCGATCATGGACCCGCTGTACGGTTACCAGTCTGTCAACGTCGAGACCCAGACCCAAGACCCGCACTCGCTGTTGAACTGGACCCGGCGCATGCTCGCCGTGCGCAAGCAATCCAAGGCATTTGGCCGGGGCAGCTTGAAAATGCTCTCGCCGAGCAACCGGCGCATCCTGGCGTACACCCGGGAGTTCACCGGGGAGGACGGCCGCACCGAGATCATCTTGTGCGTGGCCAACGTGTCCCGCAGTGCCCAGGCGGCCGAGCTGGACCTGTCGGCCTTCGCCGGCATGGTGCCGGTGGAGATGCTCGGCGGGAATGCCTTCCCGCCCATCGGCCAGCTAAATTTCCTGCTGACGTTGGCGCCTTACGGTTTCTACTGGTTCGTGCTGGCGGCGGAAAACCAGATGCCGAGCTGGCATGTGGAGCCGGCCCAGAGCATGCCGGACTTCACCACATTGGTTCTGAAGAAACGTATGGAAGAACTCCTGGAAGCGCCGTGCCGCGACACCCTTGAGCACACCTCATTGCCGGCCTGGCTGCCCAAGCGCCGTTGGTTTGCTGGCAAGGACGCCGCCATTGACCGCGTGCATATCGCCTACGGTGTGCGCTTTGGCGACCCGCAGCACCCGGTGTTGCTCAGTGAAATCGAGGTGACCAGCGACGGCCAGGTCAGCCGCTATCAACTGCCGCTGGGGTTTCTGGCCGAAGACCAGCTCACCACGGCGTTGCCCCAGCAGTTGGCGCTGGCCCGGGTACGGCGCACGCGCCAGGTCGGGCTGGTGACCGATGCCTTCAGCCTTGAGCACTTTATTCGGGCGGTCATCCAGGGCTTGCAGGCCGGTACGGTAATTGATTCCAGCGATGGTCCCCTGCGCTTTGCCGCCACACCGCACCTGGCGGCGCTGCAACTGACCGATGAGGCGCAGGTGCGTTACCTGTCGGCCGAGCAATCCAACAGCTCGGTGGTGGTGGGTGAAAGCCTGGTACTCAAGCTGATCCGCAAGGTGGCCTCCGGGGTGCACCCCGAACTGGAAATGAGCGCGTACCTGACCGAGGCGGGTTATCCGAATATTTCGCCGCTGATGGGGTCGGTGATCCGCCGTGACGGGCAAGGGCAGGACAACCTGCTGATGATTGCCCAGGGTTACCTGAGCAATCAGGGCGACGCGTGGGCCTGGACACAGAACAGCCTGGAGCGGGCGATTCGGGATGAGTTGGCCGAGGCGATCTCCGAGCAGGAACAGCATTACAACGCCCTTGGCGAGTTGCAGGACTTTGCCGGGTTGCTGGGGCAACGCCTGGGAGAAATGCACGTTGTCTTGGGCGCAAGCACGCCGAACAAGGACTTTGCGCCCGAGGTGACCACGGCGAAGGACACCCAGGCCTGGGCCCGGGATGTGGGCGCGCAGCTCGACCGGGCGCTGCAATTACTCAAACTTCATGAAACCCGGTTGAACCCCGCGGATCAGGCGTTGGTCAGTGAATTGCTGGCCCGGGAAAAAGCCATAGGCCGTTACGTGCAGGCCTTGGCCAAAGCCACGAAAGGCGGGCTGCGCATCCGGGTACATGGGGACTTGCACCTGGGCCAGGTACTGGTGGTACAGGGCGATGCCTACCTGATCGACTTTGAAGGGGAACCGGCGCGTCCGTTACATGAACGGCGTGGCAAGCACAGCCCTTATAAAGATGTGAGTGGCGTGCTGCGCTCGTTTGATTACGCGGCGGCCATGGCCCTCAATGTTCAGGGCGTGGATCACTCGCCCGAAGCGGAGTTGGCGCGCAGACGGGTAACCGAGCGTTACCTGAAAGAGGCGCGCGAGGCATTTATCCAGGCTTATCAGGCAGCTACGTCTACACTGGCGCATGACTGGCAGGATGCCAACGGCCAGGACGCAGCGCTGACGTTGTTCAGCCTGGAGAAGGCCGCGTACGAAGTGGCCTACGAAGCGGAAAACCGCCCGACCTGGTTGCCGGTGCCCCTGCAAGGGTTGCACGGTTTACTCAGCGGGGTCGCTTCCAGTGAGCAAGCACCTATATCGAAAACTGCACGCGGTGGGGAGACGTCATGAGCTTTACACATAAAGAACCGCTGCAACCGAAGTTGACTGCATTACCGGCAGCCAAAGATGTCGAGGCGCTGGTACGCGCCGAACACCATGACCCGTTCTCGATTCTCGGGCCCCATGATGACGAGCAGGGCGGCCAATTTATCCGCGCCTTCCTGCCGGAAGCCTTGAGTGTCCAGGTACTGGCGCGCGACAGTGGCGACCCCATCGGCAGCCTCGATGCGACCCTGGTGCCGGGCTTGTTTGTCGGCCACTTCGGTACGCGCCAGGACTACCTGCTGAAAATCCAGTGGGCCGGTGGCGAGCAGATCACCGAAGACCCCTACAGTTTCAGCCAATTGCTGTTGGGCGAAATGGACCTGTACCTGTTTGCCGAAGGCAACCACCGCGACCTCAGCAGTTGCCTGGGCGCCCAGGTGACCAGTGTCGATGGCGTGCAGGGTGTGCGCTTTGCGGTGTGGGCACCGAATGCGCGGCGAGTGTCGGTGGTGGGCGACTTCAATATCTGGGACGGTCGCCGTCACCCAATGCGCCTGCGGCATCCGTCGGGTGTGTGGGAGATCTTTATCCCACGCCTGCAACCGGGCGCGGCCTACAAGTACGAGATTCTCGGCAGCCACGGCATTTTGCCGCTCAAGGCTGACCCAGTGGCGCTGGCCACGCAGTTGCCTCCCGACACCGCGTCAAAGGTCGCCGAACCGCTGCAGGTCGAGTGGCAAGACCATGAGTGGATGCAGGCGCGGGTCGAGAAACAGAAGCACACCGCGCCGCTGTCCATTTACGAACTGCACGTGGGGTCCTGGCAGGCCGAGCTGGACGAGGCGGGCGAAGTGGCGCGCCAGTACAACTGGCGTGAGCTGGCCGAGCGCTTGATCCCCTATGTGCAGCAATTGGGCTTCACCCATGTCGAGCTGATGCCGATCATGGAGCACCCGTTCGGCGGCTCCTGGGGTTACCAGGCACTGTCACAATTTGCGCCGACTGCGCGGTTTGGTTCGCCGCAAGACTTTGCCTACTTTGTCGACGCCCTGCATCGGGCGGATATCGGTGTGATCCTTGACTGGGTGCCGGCGCATTTTCCTACCGATACCCACGGCCTGGCGCAGTTCGACGGCACCGCGCTGTACGAATACGGCAACCCGCTGGAAGGTTTCCACCAGGACTGGGACACCTTGATCTACAACCTGGGTCGCACCGAAGTGCATGGCTTTATGCTGGCCTCGGCCCTGCATTGGCTCAAGCATTTCCACGTGGACGGCCTGCGCGTGGATGCCGTGGCCTCGATGCTTTACCGCGACTATTCGCGCAAGGCCGGCGAATGGGTGCCCAACCGCCATGGCGGCCGCGAGAACCTGGAGGCCATCGACTTTTTGCGCCACTTGAATGACGTGGTCGCCCTCGAAGCGCCCGGCGCCTTGGTGATCGCCGAAGAGTCCACGGCCTGGCCCGGCGTGAGCCAGCCAACCCAGCAGGGTGGCCTGGGCTTCAACTACAAGTGGAACATGGGCTGGATGCACGATTCGCTGCACTACATCCAGCAGGATCCGGTGTACCGCGCCCATCATCACAACGAGTTGAGCTTCGGCCTGGTGTACGCCTGGTCCGAGCGTTTTATCCTGCCGATCTCCCACGATGAAGTGGTGCACGGCAAGCATTCGCTGATCGACAAGATGCCCGGCGACCGCTGGCAGAAGTTTGCCAACCTGCGCGCCTACCTGGCGTTCATGTGGATGCACCCGGGCAAGAAGCTGCTGTTCATGGGCTGCGAGTTCGGTCAGTGGCGCGAGTGGAACCACGACCAGCAACTGGACTGGTACTTGCTGCAATACGCCGAGCACAAAGGCGTGCAAAAACTGGTGGGCGATTTGAACCGCCTGTATCGCGAGGAACCGGCGTTGCACGAGCAGGACGACGCGCCCCAGGGCTTCCAGTGGCTGATCGGCGACGACGCGATCAACAGCGTCTACGCCTGGCTGCGCTGGAGCAAGGATGGCCGGCCGGTGCTGGTGGTCGCCAACTTTACCCCGGTGCCGCGGGAGGCCTATGGCGTGGGCGTACCGTTTGCCGGGCGCTGGAGTGAGGTGATCAACAGCGATGCCGACACCTATGCCGGCTCCAACTACGGCAACGGCGGGGCGGTGTTTACTCAGGATGAGCCACGTCACGGGCAACCGGTGTCGCTGTCGCTGAATTTGCCGCCCCTTGGCGTGCTGATTCTGCGGCCGGAACCGCTTTAAGGGCTCTACCGTGCTGGATTCTGTTGTCCGCGCTACTGGCAGGGTGCCACAATGGCGCCTTTGTCGTGGCAGTCGAAGCAGGCGGATTTCATGAACGGCCTTGGGCGTGGGCGGGACCAGGATTGTTTTATCGAGGAGCAGGTGCGAACGGACCGTTTGCACCAGCTGTTTCGTCAGTCGTTCGCCGCCATTTTCGGCAGTTACCTGGGCGCCGCCATGCTGTGCTGGCTGTGCTGGGATCGCTTCGACCATAAGGTGATGCTGATCTGGATGGTGGTGCTGGCGGTCACCTCGCTGCTACGCCTCAAGATGTTCATGGACTGGTTCCGCTGCCCGAACATCGAACGCACTCCCGACCGTTGGGAGCGCCGCTATTGGGTTACGCTGATGCTGTCGGCCGGCGTCTGGGGCCTGGGTGCCCTGGCCGTGATGCCCACCGACGACCGTGTCTCCCAGGTGCTGGTCATGCTGTTTACCGTCGGCATGTCGGTCAGCGCGGTGTCCTGTTACTCGGCTTATCGCTACATGACCCTGGGCTCCATGGGCCTGGTGTTGCTGCCGTGCACGCTGTGGCTGCTGTTTCAGCCGTCGTCGATGCAAGTGGGCGTGGCGATTGCGGTGCTGGTGTTCTCGACCTTTGTGGTCAGCGCCACGCGCAAATTGTCTGACGCCCTGGAAAAAGCCTTTCGCCTGACCCGTCAGATGGAACGCGCCCACAACATCTCCACCCGCGCCGCACAGACCGACGAGCTCACCGGGCTGATGAACCGTCGCGCCTTCTTCGAACACGCCCAACTCTTGTACGCCCAGTGCCGGCACAACCAGCAGCCGCTGAGTGCGCTGATGATGGACATGGACCACTTCAAGGACATCAACGACACCTACGGCCACCAGGCGGGTGACCAGGTGTTGCGTCAGATTGGCGGGGTGATCAGCGCGTCGTTTCGCCAGGCCGACGTGTACGGCCGCCTGGGTGGCGAAGAGTTTGCCGTGCTGTTGCCCAACACCTCATTGGAAACCGCCCGCGACATCGCCGAGCAACTGATCAAGGCGATTTCCGGCCTGGCCGCCGAACCCGTGCACGGCCTGACCGCCAGCCTGGGCGTGGCCACCACCCGCAGCCTCGACCAAGACCTGCACAGCTTGATGAACACCGCCGACAAGGCGCTGTACCGGGCCAAGGCCCTGGGGCGCAATCAGGTGGCGGTCGCGGAGTAGGCCTCAGTCCCGGGCCATCGACTTGGCCAACGCCCGTGCCACCTGCTCGGCCGAATAGGGTTTGGCCAGGAACTCGAAGCCTTCATAGCCGCTGTCGGCCAACTCTTCGCTGTAGCCCGACGTGAGCACCACCGGCAGGTCCGGGCGGCGTTGGCGCAGCAGCCTGGCCATCGCCACGCCGGTCATGCCCGGCATGACCACGTCCGAGAAAATCCCGTCGAAGGCCATGGCATCCGCCCCGGCCAGCGCCAGTGCCTGTTCGGCATCGGTGGCCCAGGTGGTCTGGTAGCCGAGATCCTGCAGGATCTGGTTGGCGAAGCGGCCCACTTCCAGGTTGTCTTCCACTATCAGGATATGCCGCAGCGTGGTGTCGGGCAGCGGGGCGTGTTCTTCGGCAAGCGCAGTGGGTTGCACGGTGGGAGGTGCCACTTCGGGCAGGTACAGGGTAAACACCGTGCCGCGCCCGAGGGTGCTGGCCACATCGACGTTGCCGCCCGATTGCTTGGCAAATCCGAACACCTGGGACAAGCCCAAACCGGTGCCTTTGCCGACGGCCTTGGTGGTAAAAAACGGCTCGAAAATGCGCTCCACGTTGTCGCCGGGAATGCCGCTGCCGGTGTCGGCCAGGGACACCGCCACACACGGTTGGCGCACCTCGGCCTCCCCGCGAATGCGCGGCAAGGCCGGCACGCTAGTCACGCGCAGGGTCAGTTGGCCCTGGCCGTCCATGGCGTCACGGGCGTTGAGCGCCATGTTGATCAAAGCGGTTTCAAACTGGCTGGAATCGACGCGTACATGACACGGCGTGGCAGGCAGCTCAATCTGCACATGGATGCGCGCACCGGTCACGCTTTCGAGCATTTCGCCGATGTTCTTCACCCGCAGGCTCACGTCGAAGACTTCCGGGTTGAGCGGTTGGCGACGGGCGAAGGCGAGCAGTTGGCTGGTGAGCTTGCTGGCCCGCTCGACGGTGTCGGAGACGGCGCCCATGTAGCGTTGGCGGCGCTCTTCGGACAGCCCGGGCTGGCGCAGGAAGTCCATTGAGGAGCGAATAATGGTCAACAGGTTGTTGAAGTCATGGGCCACGCCACCGGTCAATTGGCCGATGGCTTCGAGTTTTTGCGATTGGTGCAAGGCGGCTTCGGCCTGGGTCAGCGCGGTGGTGCGCTCTTCTACCCGTTGCTCCAGGGTGGCGTTCAATTCGGTGATGGCCGTCAGCCCGTCGCGCACTGCCGCGTCGGCGCGCACGCGCTCGATATGCGCCCAGGAGCGTTCGGTGACTTCGCCCACCAAGGCCAGGTCGTAAGGCGACCACACACGGGCGTTCTTGTGATGCACCGCCATCAGGGCCGTCAGGTGCCCGTCCTTGATCAGCGGGAAGCACACCGTCGCCAAGGCGCCCAGGGCCTGGTAGCTGGCGGCTTCGTTGGGGGCGAACTCCACGCGGTTGTCATGGATTACCAGCGGTTCGCCTGCGCGCAAGCGGCGCACTGCCAGCTCGCCGAACGACGCCAGGCTGTAGCGCCCGACGATGCTGGGTGACCCGGGCGCGGCCCAGTTGCCGCGAATGGTGAAGCCGTCCTGGTCGTCGTCCATGTCGGCATACGCGCAGTTCGACACGTGCAGGTGCTCGGCCAGCAACCGCGTGGTGCTGGTCATGATGGCTTCTGCATCGATGGCATTGGCCACTGCACTGCCGATGGCGTCCAGCACCGCCAGACGGCGCGTGAGAAACACGGTAGCGGTGGTTTCGGTGACGGTATTGAGCATGCCCACGACTTTGCCCAGGGAGTCGCGGATCGGGCTGTAGCAGAAGGTGAAATACGCCTGCTCGGCCCCGGCGCCGCGTTCGATCACCAGCGGGAAGTTTTCGACATAGGTCGCATGCCCTTCGAAGGCCGCCTGGGCGATGGGGCTGACCTCTGCCCAGGCTTCACGCCACACCTCGTTGAACGGACGCCCCAGCGCATAGGGCTTGTCGCCCAGGATCGGGGTCATGGCATCGTTGTAGAGCATGGTCAGGTGAGGGCCCCACGCGATGGACTGCGGGAAGCTGGAGGCAAAGCACAAGGCCACGGTGGTCTTGAGGACATCGGGCCACTGTTCCAACGGGCCCAGGGGCGTGGTTGCCCAATCATGCTGGCGTACCCGCTCAGCCATGTCGCTGCTGCTTTGCAGCCAATTCATCATTGGGAAAACACCTTGTGTGCCTCGGTCGATTCAATGCCAGGAAGGGGTGGCCTGACAAGCAACAGACCGGAATGCCCGCCGGCAGTTCAGCGGGATTTTCCGAATGATATCAATTTGATGCTTCGGTGGCGTGGAGGCCGCTGAAAATCGGTTATTGCGCGCCGAAAACCCCCGTCCAGTAGATCCCCGCATCGCTCTTGGGGTCCATCGCATAGGCGGCGCCCAGCTCACGGAATTGCGGGTTCATCAGGTTGGCGCAATGGCCCGGGCTGGCCAGCCAGCCGTCGACTACCTTGCGTGGGGTGTCCAGGCCGGCGGCGATGTTCTCGCCGATGTTCTTGGCGATATACCCGGCCAGTTCGGCACGGTCACCGGGGGTGCGGCCGTCGTGGTCGAGGTGGTCGAAGAAGTTGCCGTTGGCCATGTTGCGTGTGTGACTGTTGGCGGCATTGGCCAGGTCGTCGTTCCACGACAGCGGGGTGGTTGCGGTAAAGGCCTGGGTGCCGCATTGGCGCGGCTGTTCGCGGGCGGCGTTGATCAGGCCGAGCAGTTGCTTGCCTTCGGTCTGCCAATCGCCCAGGCCACTGGACAGCAGCGGGCGGGCGAGCACGATACGCCAGTCCTGGCCGCTGTTGCTCACGCCGATGTCGACAAATTGCGGGTCCAGCACTACGCGGCAGAAACTTTCGCGCACGGCTTTCATCGCTGCTTGTGCATCCTTGGGGCCCGACAGGCTGATGGCCTGCACGTTGACCATCGGGTAGGCCGCACGGGCCAGGGCCTGCTGCAGGTCGCCAACGTTGGTGGCGGGCAGCACCAGCCGGGTGTCGCTGGCCAGCGGTGGCAGTTCCTGGGAACCCTGGTTGCCGCAGCGCTGTACCTGGCTGCGGTAATCGTTGATCTGTTGTACCAACTGACTTTCTTCATTCGCCATCGCGCTGGCGCAGAACACCAAACTGGCGGCCAGCGTCGTAAGACCCATCATCAATGACAGAACGCGCATGGACGTTACCCTTGAGCTTGAAAGTGCCCATGATGCGCGATGTAGGTGCGTCCATGCACCCGTTGGTCCGAACTTTTTTCCTCAGTTCTTGAATGCCGAGTGTTTGCGGCCCTGGTCGCACAAGGCGAACACCACCACCAGCAAGGCCGAAACCGCGAGGATTATCACAACGCCATCAGTGGAGTGAGTGGCCGAGGCCGCGACCATCGACAACGCACCTAATGGCGCCAGGCCGCCAGCGATGGCCGTGCCGATTTCACGCCCGGTGCCGAAGCCCGAAGAACGGGTCTGGGTCGGGAACTGCCGACTCAGGAACGAGCCCTGCGGCGCAAACATCATCGGCGCGAGGATGCCGGTGCCCACGCCAATGGCGAGGTAGATCATCAGGCT
Source organism: Pseudomonas sp. GW821-FHT05H12 (assembly GCF_059419385.1). Classification (NCBI taxonomy): domain Bacteria; kingdom Pseudomonadati; phylum Pseudomonadota; class Gammaproteobacteria; order Pseudomonadales; family Pseudomonadaceae; genus Pseudomonas; species Pseudomonas sp. GW821-FHT05H12. The sequence continues at coordinate 110,011 of NZ_JBWKRS010000010.1, forward strand.
TTCGCCGCTGTTGAGCAGCGCCAGGAACGGGTAAGCGAACAGCAACGAGCAAACCCCGCCGAGCATCAGCACGGTCTTGCTGCTCCACTTGTCGCACAGCCAACCAAAGCAGGGCACGGCGACGATGGCGATCAGGCTGGCGATGGTCACCGACAACGAGGTGACGTGCACGTCCACGCCTTTGAACTGGGTGAGGTAGGCCAGGGAAAAGGTCTTGAAGATGTAGCTCAGGGCGTTGTAGCCAATGGCCACGAAGAACACCACCGCCAGGCCCTTCAGGTCGTTCTTGAACAAGGCCTTGAGTGGCGACGCCTTGGCTTTGCTTTCGGCCTTGCTCAGCTCATTGAACTGCGGGGTTTCCGGGATGCTGTTGCGCACCCACAGGCCCACGCCCACCAGCACGATGCTGCACACAAACGGGATGCGCCAGCCGCCGGCCAGCAGGAACTCGTTGCCGTTGATGGTCAGCAGGTACACCGTGAGCGAGGACAGCAGCAGGCCCAGGTTCAGGCCCAGCGCCGGCCAGGCACCCTGGCTGCCGCGTTTGTTTTGGGAGGCATGTTCATAGGACGTCACTGCCGCGCCAGACAACTCGGCACCCGCGCCCAGGCCCTGGATGATGCGGATAAACACCAGCACGATCGGCGCCCAGATGCCGATGGAAGCGTAGCTGGGGATCAGGCCGATCAGCGTGGTGCACACGCCCATCAGGCAGAACGTCAGCACCAGCACTTGCTTGCGGCCGAACTTGTCGCCCAGGTAGCCGAACAGGATGCCGCCGAACGGGCGTGCGATAAAGCCGATGGCGAAGGTGGAAAACGCCATCAGCGTGGCAGTCTTCGGGTCGCTGTTATCGAAGAAAATCTTCGAAAACACAATCGCGGCCATGGTGGCGTAGAGGTAAAAGTCGTACCACTCCAGCATCGAGCCAAAGATGGTCGCGGCGGCGACTTTGCGCAGGCGCTTGCGGGTTTGCTCGGGTGTTTCAGTGCTGGGGATGGAGGCGGGAGCCGTCATGCGTTACTTCCTTCTGAGTCTTTATAGTTATTGTCAAATGGACGTTTGGTGCCGGGTGTTACGCGGGGGTGAACAGGCGGTCGGCGATCATCGCGCCGATGGGCATGGCTGACGTGGCGGCCGGCGAGGGCGCGTTGCACACGTGCAGCATTCGCGAGGTCTGGGCGAACAAAAAGTCGTGTACCAGGCTGCCGTCGCGCATCACTGCCTGGGCGCGGATGCCCGCTTCATAGGGCAGCAGGTCGTCGAGGGTCAGCGATGGGCAGTACTTGCGGCACTGCTCCAGGTAGCCCGACTTGAACAGCGAATTTTTCATCTCGGTGGTGCCCGAGCCGAGGTTCTGCCAGATGGTTTTCCAGAACCCCGGGAAGCTGGCGTACTGCGCCACATCGCGCCAGTTCACCGAAAACTTGCGGTAGTTCTCACGGCCCAGGCCCAGCACGGCATTCGGGCCGACGGTGACGCTGCCGTCGATCATGCGCGTGAGGTGCACGCCAAGGAATGGCAGCTCCGGGTCGGGAATCGGGTAGATCAGGTGGTTGACGATGTTGTTTTTTTCCGGCGGCAGGCGGAAGTATTCGCCCCGGAACGGGATGATCTGGTGGTCGATCTTCACCCCGGCCAGCGTCGCCAACCGGTCCGATTGCAAGCCCGCACACACCACCAGGTGGCGCGCCTGCCAGGTTTCGCTGCGGGTGCTGATGGTGACCTTGTCGGTGTCTTCGCGGATCGCGGTCACGGTGCGGTCCAGGCAGATCTGGCCACAGCGACGGCGGATCACCTCGGCCATGGTCTCGCACACCTCGCGGTAGTCGACGATGCCGGTGGCGTCGAGAAACAGCCCGCCCAGGCCGACGATGTTCGGTTCACGCTGGCGCAGCTGGTCGGCATCCAGGCGCTCGACCTTCATGCCGTTGAGCTGAGACCGCGCATACAGCGCTTCCATACGTTGCATTTCCAGCGGGTTGGACGCCACCAGCAGCTTGCCGCACACCTCGAACTTGATGCCGTGTTCGGTGCAGAACTGCTTGGTCTGTTCGGCGCCGCGCTTGCACAGGTCGGCCTTCAGGCTGCCGGGTGCGTAGTAGATGCCGGCGTGGATCACACCGCTGTTGTGGCCGGTCTGGTGCTTGGCCAGTACCGACTCTTTTTCCAGGATCACCAGGGACGCGCCGGGCTTGCGCTTGAGCAGTTCCATGGCGGTGGCCAGGCCGACGATGCCGCCGCCGATGATGCAATAGTCGTGGATCATTACGCGGAGTCTCTAAGGTTGCACATTTCGGTCTGCTTATCAGGTTGTCAGACTAATGTTTTTGTTAAAAAAAGGGCGTGTCCAGGGACACGCTATTTAAAGCAATCAATGGGTGGCGGGCAGCTCCAGGCTCAGGCGGCGCGCGGCCGCTCGCAGGTGAGCCTCTGCACTCGCGGCGGCGCGTGAGGCGTCACCGTCGGCGATGGCTTGATAAAGCGCTTGGTGTTCCTGAGTGGCATCGGCCGAGCCGATCACAAAGCGAGATGCGGAGTTTTCCCAGGCGGTCTTGCGCGCACTGGCCAGTTGGCTGCGCAGGAAGTCGTGGAAGGCCACGAAGTAGTCATTCTTGCTGGCGTCGGCGATGGCGCGGTGGAACTCGACGTCGGCGATGGCGGCGGCTTCGAAGTTGTCGCGGTTGTCCTGCATGGCCTGCAGGGCGCTTTTCATTCGCTGCAGGTCGGCATCATCGCGGCGCCGGGCGGCAATCGAGGCGGCCTGGGTTTCGATCCACAGGCGCACTTCGAACATCTGCGCCAGGTCGGGGCGGCGGCCGTCGGCCTGGGGGAAGCGGAATACCGTACCGGCCGGCGTCTGCGAAATGAACGAGCCCAGGCCCCGGCGCGCGGTGATCACGCCATCGGCCTTGAGCTGGGCAATCGCCTCGCGCACCACGGAACGGCTGACATTGAGTTGTTCAGCCAGTTGCTGTTCGGTGGGCATGCGCGACTCGGGCGGCAGCTGGCCGGAGTCGATTTCTGCGCGGATGGCACTGACAACCCGGACGACGAGCGAATCGGGGCGTTGGAGCTCAAGCATGGGACTGCCTTGGTGATCAGGTTGTCAGACAATAGTCGTTACGATTTTAACTTGTCAATATTTGTGTCGTATCCCCGCTGCCAACAGGATCAGGCCAAGCGCCACGCCAAAGGTGACGTGCAGGCCGTAGGCGACTGATTGCGGCAGCGCACGAGTAACGTCCGGTGTAGCCCAGGCAAACACCGCGCCGAGGGCCGACGCGCCGAAGATCAGGCCGAGGTTGCGTGACAGGTTCAACAGGCCCGAGACCTTGCCACGGCGTGAGGCCTGCACATCGCTCATCACCGCGGTGTTGTTGGCGGCCTGGAACAAGCTGTAACCGGCGGTCAGCAACACCAGCGAACCCAGATAGGCCGGTAGCCCGCTGACCAGAGACAGCAGCAGGGCGCCGAGGGCCATGACGCCTAGCCCCGCGAGGGTCATGCGTTGGCTGCCCAGGCGGTCCACCAGACGGCCGGCGGGCACACCGGTCAGCGCGGCCACACAAGGCCCGACCGCCATGGCCAGGCCCATCCAGGCGGGATCGAGCCCCAGCCCCCGAGACAGATAAAACGGCCCCACCACAAAGGTGGTCATGATCACGGCGGCCACCAGCGCGCTGATGACCAGGCCGACGCGCAGGGCAGGATTTTTCAGCGGCGACCAGAAGCGCTCGCCCGTGGGCTGAAGCCGGGGCTGTCGATCAAGCGGCAGGTAGCGACAGGCGAGGACAGCGGCCAGCAGGCCCAAGGGTACGCCCACCAGGAACAACGCTTGCCAACCCCACAAGCTGAGCAGCATCCCGCCCACGCTAGGCCCCATCGCGGTCCCCACGGCCGACATCGTGCCGAGCAAGCCCATCACCCGGCCGGTGCGTTCCTTGGTCACGGTGTCGCCGACCATCGCGAGGGTCATTGCCATCATCACCGCCGCACCAAGCCCCTGCAGGACGCGCGCCGCCACCAGCCATGGCAGTGACGGCGCCAACCCACACAGCCCACAGGCCACGGCGAACAACAACAAGCCGGCGAGCAACAAACGCCGACGGCCCACGCGATCGCCCAGGCTGCCGGCGCTGACAATCACCGCCGTGATCGCCAGCAGGTAGGCCAGCACTACCCACTGCACGGCGTGAAACGATGCATCAAACACATGGGCCAACGCCGGCAACCCGACGTTGGCAATGCTGGTGCCCAAGGCGGCCAGCAACATGGACAGGGACAGGCTGACAAGGGCGCCTCGTGAAGCAGTGTGCATGGGTAAATCCTTGAGTGAACACGACTGTCACAACTCTATGGCGTGGCCTAACATGGCGGAAGACGCCGGGTATGCAGTTAATACCTGCATGAAACGCCTGATGAGGAGCCGTGATGCCCGACCTTAATTTGTTGATCACCCTGGACGTGTTGCTCGCCGAAGGCAGCGTCGCCCGCGCCGCAGAACGCCTGCGCTTGAGCCCGTCGGCGATGAGCCGGGCGCTGGCACGCCTGCGTGAGACCACCGGCGACCCGCTGCTGGTGCGCGCGGGTCGTGGCCTGGTGCCGACGCCCAGGGCGGTGGCGTTGCGTGAGCAGGTCAGCCGCTTGGTGCAGGAGGCCCAGGCGGTGTTGCGGCCCGCCGAGTCCTTGGACATGGCCCGGGTGGAACGTACGTTCACCCTGCGCACCAGCGAAGAGTTCGTCGAAAACTTCGGCCCGGCATTGCTCGCGCGCATCGCCCGGGAGGCGCCTGGCGTGCGCCTGCGCTTCGTCACTAAAACCGACAAGGACACCGCCTTGCTGCGCGATGGCAGCGTCGACCTGGAGACCGGTGTGGTCGACGCCAGTGCCAACCCCGAGGTGCTGACCCAGGCGCTGTTTCGTGATCGCTTGATCGGTGTAGTGCGCAGCGGGCATCCGCTCAGCCGGGGGACTGTCAGCATTCGGCGCTATGCCGAAGGGCAACACGTGTACGTCTCCCGCCGTGGCCAAGCGCGAGGGCAGATTGATGATTTGCTTGAGTCCCAAGGCATGCCGCGACAGATCATTACCATCGTGGCCGGGTTCTCCACCGCCATCGCACTGGCACGGGACACCGACCTGATCGCCAGCGTGCCCGAGCGCTACACCGTCCACCAGCGCGAGGGCCTGCACAGCTTCGAGTTGCCATTGGCTTTACCGGCCTTCACCGTGGCGATGCTCTGGCACCCGCGCCTGGACGCGGACCTGGCCCATCGCTGGTTGCGCGGATGTTTACGTGAGGTGTGCGGGCTGCAACAGGTACAATCGCCGCTGTCTTGACGCGAAATTCCCAGGAACCTGCATGTTCAGCCTTACCCGTTACACCACCCCGTGCCCCGAGCCTATCAACGGTCAGATCCTGCAAATGGTGGTGGACAACCTCACCGACATCAGCAGCGTGGCGCTGCCGCCGAGCAACTTGCTGTACAACATCTACCAATATGCGATCGGTTTTGAGGTGCACCTGTACCTGGAGGCACTGGGCGGAGCCAAGGGCATTGCGGTCGAGTTGATCGTTGCCACCGACGCGCAAGACCCGGAACAGGTCGTCGGCTTTGTGCTGTACCTGCCGGTCAAGGACGATCCCGAGGCGTGTGGCATTGCGTTCATGGCGGTGCAGGCCGGCAAGCGGCGCCAAGGCGTGGCGCGGGCGATGCTGCAGGACGTGCTGGCGCACTACCCCCACGCCGAACTGGCCTGTGCGGTGGAGAAGGTGCCGGCGTTCGAGGCCATGGGCTTTCAAGTGCGCGGCGCGCGGGGCACCCAGGTGCTGATGAACACGCGGGATTACGCAACGGATGGCCTGATGGGCGTGCTGGATGTGGCGTCGATCTACAGCTCATTGGAAGTGCGGCAGATTCACACCTACTTGCTGCAAAAGCACGGCAAGCGCGCAATGGTGGATGCCGAGAAACAGCGTGACCGCCACCTCGACCAGCTCACGCACAAAGCCCAACGCTTCGTACAAAACCTGTAGGAGCCGGCTTGCCGGCGATGGCGCCCTCAAATTCGCTATCGCCCGCAAGCGGGCTCCTACAGGGGCGGGGTTTGCTTATGGCTTGGCCAGGTTCCAGTTGCCGCCAACGCCGTCACCGGTGATGTCGCCCGGCTTGCTGTCCTTGACCCAGGTGTACAGCGCCTGGCCCTTGTAGGCCCATTGCTTGCTGCCGTCGTCACGGGTGATCACGGTGTAGCCGTCGGCATCCTTGGCGGCGGCCGAAGCGGTGAACGCCGGCCAGTTGGCCAGGCACTGGCCGCTGCAGGCCGACTTGCCGGCGCTGTCTTTGGCGAAGGTGTAAAGCGTCATGCCTTTGCTGTCCACCAACACTTTGCCTTTGGCGCTGTCGGCGATTTTGGCAGGGGCGGCGAAGGCCATGGACGAAGCACAGGCAATCAGGATGGCAGCAGCAAGGGAGCGTTTGTTCAGCATGTCAAACTCCTGGGTCTTTTCTGGTTTGGGTACTGGCCATGTGCTGTATTCACACGCCGTACTCAGGTAAACACCCGCCGCGCCGCTTTATTCCTCGCACGTGAATAATTATTTAACCGCGCGCACGATTGACCATCGCCAGGATCGTCGCCAGTAACTCCTGTTGCGCCTCTTCACGGCTGATCTCGCCACTGGCCGCCGCGTGGGACAATGCTTCCGCCGCCCCGAGCATGGCGCGCAGGCCCGCCTGTGACACGCTGCCAGCCGCCGCGAACGGCGACAGCGCGTCGCGACACTTGGCCAGGAAAATCGCCTCGTACTCGCGCTTGAGGGTTTCCAGTTCCGGCGAACTGCTCAGCGCCGCGATCACCCCGGGAATCTCCCGCCCTTGTAGCAACACGCAATCGACATAGGACGAGGCGATCACCCAGGCGCGGTCATCCAGGGTGGCCGCGCTGGCTTCGATGGCATCGCTAAACACCTGGTTCTGGCGCCCGTCGAAATCTTCATAGAGCGCCGCCAGCAGGCCCGCACGGGTAACAAAATGGTCGTAGACCACCGGCTTGGTCACACCCGCCAGTTCGGCCAGGCGGCCCAGGGTCAGGGCTTCGGTGCCTTCGTCGCGCACCAGCTGCCAGGCCACATCCAACAGTTGGCGCAGGCGATCTTCACGGGACAGGCGACGGCGTGGGGCAGGGGATTCACTGCTTGACATGCTTATATACCAAAAGTAACTTAATCGGCGTAACTTACTAATCGTAGCTTAAGCCGAAAGGGAGCCACTGTCATGCATGCACTTATCGTTGTCGCTCATCACGACCCGCAATCCCTCACCCACAGCCTGGCCGCACATGTCGCCACGGGGCTCGCGGCCGCAGGCCACACCTACGAAATCGCCGACCTGGCCGCCGAAGGCTTCGATCCACGTTACAGCGCCGCAGACCACCTCGTGCACCGCACCCGCGCCACACCGCCCGCCGACGTGCTCGCCGAACAGGCGCGTATCGACCGCGCCGATGCGCTGGTGCTGGCCTTCCCGATTTATTGGTGGTCGATGCCGGCATTGCTCAAGGGCTGGGTCGACCGCGTGTTCGTTAATGGCTGGGCCATCGATTACGGCCCGGACACCCCGGTGGTGAAAAAACTGCGGCACTTGCAGGTGCACCTGCTGGCGCTGGGCGCCGCCGATGCAAGCGCGTTTGAACGCCACGGTTATGCCAAGGCCATGGGCACCCAGATCGACTACGGGATATTCGATTACTGCGGCGCGCAGGTGGTGACGTCCGAATTGTTGCTGGAGTCGGAAAGCGGCAGTGCACAGGTTCATCTGCACAAGGCCAAGTCCATCGGCATGAACGTGTTTGAAACGCAGGCGGTGGCGGGCTGAGTCAACCTTCGCGAAACAGGTCGTGGGCATCGAGCAGGCGGTAGGCGATTTCCGGGCGCTTCTCCATGCCACGGCGAATCGCGGCCGGGATCGATTGTCTAGTTTTACGGCACAGGCCTGGCAGGTCGTCGATGACGATCTGGATCCCGCGCATGCTCTTGACCTCGGTGTGGCCTGGCGCGACATGCACGCGGATGCCCAATTGCTGGTACATCAGCTGTTGCATGCGTTCGAGGTCTTGCAGGCTCTTGAGGTCTTCGAGGCGCTCGAGCAGTTTTTTCTCTTCCTGGCGCGTGAGCTGGAGGATGCGCTGGTCGCTGCCCAGCGCCTCCAACAGCTGTTCGCGCTGGCAGTCACAGGCGCCGGGTGGGCAGGGCTGGCGAATGTTCATGTGCAATGCCTCCCCCTTCCAGCGCCTGGTGCTCAGTAGCTCAGTTGAACCCCAAGACTGCCCAGGGCCTTCCAGTACTCAGGATAGGTCTTGGCCACGCAGTCCGGGTCCTGGATGCGGATGCCCGCCACCTTCAGGCCCGCCAGTGCAAAGCACATGGCGATGCGGTGATCGGCGTGGGTGTCGATCAGCGCGTTGCAAGCGGTGCCGGCCAGTGCCGGGTCGCTGGCCACAATCAGGTCGTCGCCTTCGATGGTCGCGAGGCCCGGGCGGATTTCGTTGAGGCCGTCATGCAGCGCTTGCACGCGGTCGCATTCCTTCACGCGCAAGTTGGCCAGCTCGGTGAAGCGCACCGGGGTGTTGTTGAACGCTGCCAGCACTGCGAGGGTCGGGATGGCGTCCTGCATCTGCGAACCGACCACCGTGGCCTGCATGTTCGGGAACTGGGCGATCACGGCCTGGGCCTTGGCGTCCGGCTGGGTGAAGTCCTGGGCGGCCACGCCGATGTCGATGCGGCCAGCGGTCAGCACTTCGGCGGCCCACAGGTAGGTGGCAGCGGAGGCGTCCGGTTCGATCAGGTAGTCATGGGCGGTGTAGCCGGTAGGCGCGACGCGCCAGGTGGTGTCGTTGACGGCTTCCACTTGGGCACCGAAGGCGCGCATGCAGTCCAGGGTGAGGTCCACGTAGCCACGGGCGCCGATGTCCTTGCCGGTCAATGCCACTTCAATCGGCGCTTCGCCGCACGCCGCGAGCATCAGCAGGGCCGACACGTATTGGCTGGACAAACCGCCGTCGATTTCAAACCGCTTGGCCTGCACCTTGCCCACGCCATGCACGGTGACCGGTGGGCAGCCGGTGGGGCTGTCAACCTTGATGCCGTTCTGGCCGAGGGTGGCCAGCAGGGGACCGATCGGGCGTTTTTGCATGTAGTCGTCGCCGTCCAGCACCACGGTGCCTTCAACGGTGGCCACGGCGGCGGTCAGAAAGCGCATGGCGGTGCCGGCGTTGCCGAGGAACAGGGGCTGGGTGGGCAGTTGCAGTTTGCCGGAGCCGGTGACGACGAAAGTGGTGTCGTCGGGTTCGTCGATGGTCACGCCCATTTGGCGCAGGGCCACGGACATGTGGCGGGTGTCGTCGCTTTTGAGGGCGCCGCTCAGGCGGCTGGTGCCTTTGGCGAGGGCGGCCAGCAGGAGGGCGCGGTTGGTGATGGATTTGGAGCCGGGGGGCGCGACCTTGCCATTGAGGGGGAAGTTGGGCGGTGTAACGGTCACGGTTTTTTGCGAACTCAAGGTACAGGGCTCCTGATCAAGGCAAGGTGGCACGGAGTGGCCGACGGGCGGACCCGAATAATCGGGTATAGATGCGGTGCTTGTCGAGCGCGGGGTAACGGCCACCGGTATTTTCTGGTTGTGCATCAATCCACCTGTGGGAGCTGGCTTGCCTGCGATGGCGGCCTCACGGTGTACATATCCATTTCTTTGGTAACGGCGGCTATTGGTTCCGCTCTTACAGCGGCTCACTTTTGATGGAGCGCAAAAGTAAGCAAAACGCTCTTGCCCCAACACTCGGCACCTCGCCTAGGCTCGGTGTGCCCGTAATCCGACAGGTATTTGGGGGGCCGCCGCCACGCGCCCTCCATGGCGCGGGGCGGCTAAACCGGCATCCCTGCCGGTTTACCCCCCAAATCCCTGCCGAATTCCGGCCAGCGTGTTTGACGGGGCGCCTAAGATCAAAAGCAGACGCGGCGGCCTTAGAGCCGACCGGTAGCGTTTGCCGACCGCATTCCCCTGTAGGAGCCGGCTTGCCGGCGATGCAGGCGCCTCGGTCTCAGGCGGTTACCGTTTTACCAACCAGTAGTCATGCAGCGCCCGTGCAGCGGGTTCGATTTGGCTGACGCGTTGTTGGTGCGCCTGTACATCCAGGTCGGCGGGCAGTTCGAAGTTGTCTTGTTCGGCGCACCAGGAGATTTTTTCCAGCTCTGCAGCCTGGGCGGCTGGCAGTTCCGGCCAGTTGCCGATGGCGGCGCCGCGGATGTAGCCGAAGCACCATTCTTCGGCGAGGGTCACGGTGTGGCCCTGGTGGTCGGTTTCGTCGAAGCGGGCCTTGAAGCCGCTGGCGTCGGTCGCCAGTTGTTCGGCGAGGGTGTTGAGGTGGCGCACGCACAGTTCGAGGAAGCGTTGTGCTTCGTCCATGTTTTCCCACTCGGGGTTTTGCCCGCCCCAGATCGCCGGGAACCACTCGGCCACGTCCACCTGGGCCGGGCTGGACACCAGGGCGGTGAAGTAGCCGTCGAGTTCGGCCAGGTTCAGTACGGAATGGTCGTCGCCGTATTTGAGCAGGGTGTCTTCGATGAATTCGAATTCGGCCGGGGTGAGGGGGTGGGCGTGCATGGGCATATCCTTTAAACGTCGAGCGCCGCAGGTGGGGCGGCTTAAAGCGCGAAGGATGGTACTTAGGACGGTTTTTTTCCAGTACTTTCCAGGCGCTGGCACAGCTTGCTCACGCACATCGAGCCCACCACTGCGAGGATGATGGGCACCAGGAAGTCATGCTCAATACGGGTGAATTCCGCCACCAGCACAATCGCCGTCAGCGGCATGCTCATGCTGGACGCCAGAAAAGCCGCCGCACCGATGATCGCAAACGCCCCCAGGGGGACGCCCGGCCACGCCAGGCTCCAGGCGCCACCAAGGATGATCGCCAGCAGTGCGCCGTTGGCCAGGCCCGGCGTCAATAGCCCGCCTTCGGCGCCGGCGCGCAGGCTGCTGGTGGTGATCAGCACCTTGACCAGCAACAGCAGCGCGGCCAGGCCAATGCTCAGTTCGTTGTCGAACCCCAGTTGTGCCGGGCCTTTGCCATTGCCGAGGATTTGCGGCAGCCACATCGCCAACACGCCGATGACCGTGAAGTTGATCACTGACAACACCGGCAGGCGCCAGCCTCGTGCGGCATTCGCCCGTGCGCGGCCGGTGAGCCGGGTGAAACCGTAAGCGGCCAACCCGAACACTGGCCCGCACACCACCGCCCAGGCGATCAAGGCCGGGCTCAGCACGAAGTGCGGCACCACGTATTGGGATTCGGCACCCAACCCGATCCACGCCACCGAAGCGGCAATCGCCGAAGTCGCCAAGGCAATCACCGCGGCGGGCCAACTGAACACGCCCACCAGCACTTCCAGCACGAACACCGCGCCGCCCAACGGCACGTTGTACACCGCCGCCAGGCCTGCGCCGGCGCCGCAGGCGACGATCAGGCGATGCATCGGCGGGGCGAGTCGCGCCCGCTGCGATAACCAGGTGGCGGCCAAGGCCCCGACTTCCCGTGGCGCCACTTCACGGCCCAGGGGCGAGCCGAGGGCCACGGTGATGATCTGCAGCACGGCGTGGGCGAGGGTGGTCTTGGGCGGCATGATCGGCATCTTCTCCGACACCGCCTGCTTGATGCTCACCAGCGGCCGGCCATAGTGATAAATCAGCCACCAGCCGAACCCGGCCACCAGGCCACACACCACCAGCACCAGCAAGCGCCGTTCGGGGGCGGCCGCGGTCACGCCGAGCAGGAAAGTTTCGTGGCTGACCAGGCTGTCGAGGCTGTAGCCGTAGGCCAGGTGTTGAATACCGTGCAGCAGCAACGCCAGGAGCATGCCGCCAAGCCCCGCGCCGATGCCGGTCAGCACGACCACCAGGGCCAGTATCAACGATGAGCGAAACGTGGACGGCATACACAACTCCAGACAATGGCCCTGATTGTATAGCCGATAAATCGCCTGCCCTGGGTGAAATGTATCGCCGCTGCATGAAGCGCCGCGCCACAACATTTCATTACCTTTGCCAGTCCCGGTTTTGGCCGATGCGCCGTCCTGCACCCTTGGTATAGTTCGGGCCTTACTACTCGCCAGTCAGGGATCACTGCCATGTCCGAATACCAAGCTTTCGTCGTCGAACTCACCGGCAACGTTGCCCATGTGCAGATCAACCGCCCGGAAAAGATCAACGCGATGAACGCCGCGTTCTGGACCGAAATCATCGACATCTTCCAGTGGGTCGAAGACACCGACGCCGTGCGCGCCGTGGTGCTCAGCGGGGCCGGCAAGCATTTTTCGTCTGGCATCGACCTGATGATGCTGGCTTCGGTGGCCAATGAATTCGGCAAGGACGTGGGCCGCAACGCACGCCTGCTGCGCCGCAAGATCCTTGAGCTGCAAGCCTCGTTCAATGCCGTCGACAACTGCCGCAAGCCGGTGCTGGCGGCCGTGCAGGGCTACTGCATCGGCGGTGCGATCGACCTGATCAGCGCCTGCGACATGCGCTACGCCGCCGAGGGCGCGCAGTTCTCCATCAAGGAAATCGACATCGGTATGGCCGCCGACGTCGGCACCCTGCAACGCCTGCCGCGCATCATCGGCGACGGCATGTTGCGCGAGCTGGCCTACACCGGCCGCCAGTTCGGCGCCGAGGAAGCGCGCAGCATCGGCCTGGTCAATCGCGTCTATCCCGATCAGGAAAGCCTGTTGGCCGGGGTGATGGAGATCGCCCACGAAATCGCCGCCAAGTCGCCGATTGCCGTGGCTGGCACCAAGGCCATGATCAGCTACATGCGTGACCACACAGTCAATGATGGTCTGGAATACGTTGCCACCTGGAACTCGGCTATGTTGCAATCCAACGACCTGCGCGTGGCCATCGCGGCCCACATGAGTAAGCAGAAACCCGAATTCGTGGATTGACTGACATGACCCCAGGCTGGATTACCACAACACTTCTGGACAACGACACCCCTGGCGGCTGGGCCGTCGCCCGCAGCCGCGACGGCTTCTTGCATGACGCCAACGGCCCGCTGTTCCCCCGGGAATGGCTCAAGCGCCAGGACCTGGCGGTGTTTGCCGAACACGGTATCGGCCACCTCGACGGCGAGCCGGTCTACCTGCTGGAGCTGGACGCCGCCGCCGAGGTGGAAGGTTGCAGCTGGCAGGGCCTGCGCGCGTTCATGCTGCAAGGCGACCACACGCTGTACAAAGTGTTGGGTTACGCCGCGCAGATCGGCACCTGGGCGCGCGAACACCGTTTTTGTGGCAGTTGCGGCCAGGCCATGGTCCAGGTGCCCCGCGAGCGTGCGATGCATTGCCAGGCCTGCGACCTGCGCAGCTACCCACGCATTTCGCCGAGCATGATTGTGCTGGTGACCCGTGGCGATGAGATCCTGTTGGCCCGTTCGCCACGCTTTGTCACGGGTGTGTACAGCACGCTGGCGGGGTTTGCCGAGCCGGGGGAGTCGGCCGAAGACTGCCTGATCCGCGAGGTGCGCGAAGAGGTGCAGGTGGAGGTCAAAAACATCCAGTACATGGGCAGCCAGTGCTGGCCGTTCCCGCACTCGATGATGCTGGGCTTCCATGCCGAATACGCCGGTGGCGACATCGTGCCCCAGGCCGACGAGATCGAAGACGCGCAGTGGTTCAACATCCACGACCTGCCGCCGTTGCCGGCGTCACGTTCGATTGCGCGCTACCTGATCGACCTCTACCTGGCCCGTCGCTTAGGCCACGCTGAACCAGTGCTGCCAGGCTAGGCGTACTGTCAGGCCGAGGACCACGGTGATGAACACCGGGCGAATGAATTTGGCGCCGCCGCTGATTGCGCTGCGGGCGCCAAAGAACGCGCCGCACATCACCGAAACGCCCATTGCCAGGCCGACGATCCAGTCCACCGAACCATTGATGATGAACACCGTCAGCGCGCCCGCGTTGCTGACGAAGTTCATGCTGCGCGCCACGCCGCTGGCCTTCACCAGGTCGATGGGGTGCAGCAGCATGGTGCTCACGGTCCAGAACGCCCCGGTGCCCGGGCCGGCCACGCCGTCGTAGAAGCCCAGGCCGAAACCCTGGGTGGATTGCCATTTCTTCTTGATCGGCGCATCGGCGTCCAGCGGCGCCTTGGGCGTGCCGCCGAACAGCAGGTACACGCCACAGGCGAACACAATCACCGGCAGCATTTTGTTCAGGGTTTCGGCGGGCAGGTAGTGGGCGACCACGGCGCCGCTCAATGCGCCGATCAATGTGCCGACGATGGCATGCACCCACTGGCGTGGGTGGAACAGCTTGCGGCGGTAAAAGGTGAAACTGGCGGTGGCCGAGCCGAAGGTGGAGCTGAGCTTGTTGGTGCCCAGCACCAGGTGCGGTGGCATGCCGGCCGTGAGCAGGGCCGGTGTGGTCAGCAGACCGCCGCCGCCCGCGATGGCGTCGATGAAACCGGCGATAAAGGCGACAAGCGCCAGGATGGCGAGGGTGGTGAGGTCAACGCTGAGTTCGAAGGGCATGGGCAGGGCTTATTCTTGGCAGGGTGCGCAGCGAAGGGGCTGCGCCAAAGGCCTGCATCTTACCTGCCGGAGGTAGGTAGTTCCAATGTGGGAGCTGGCTTGCCTGCGATGACGGTGGACCTGCTACCGATAGGTTGACTGACCCACCGCTATCGCAGGCAAGCCAGCTCCCACATTCTTACGGTGCCCGCTTAGGACCTGTGTGTTTCGATCCACTCAAGCGCCGTACGCCACACACAAATCCCCAGGAAATACGCCGACATCAGCGACCACAACCCAAACGTCCACGGGTTGGTGTTCGGGTAGTCCACCACCATCAGGAAGCTGCACAGCAGCCAGATCGTGGTGACGGCGATATTGATTGGCATGAAGCGCTTGACCCGGAACGGGTGCAGGAACTTCATCGGCGTCACGGTCAGCAGTGCCAGGCCGATCACCGTGAGCAAGGTGACCCAGGCCTCCGGCTGGATGATGTACACGCACAGCGCCACCACGTTCCACGCCGCCGGGAAGCCGACAAAGTAGTTGTCCTTGCTCTTCATGTTCACGTTGCAGAAACAGAACAGTGACGACACCAAAATCACCGACACCGTGAACAGATGGGTGAAGTCCGGCAGGTCGATGTAGCGGTAGATGAACAGCGCCGGGATGAACACGTAGGTCAGGTAGTCGATCACCAGGTCCAGCACCGAGCCGTCGAAGCTCGGCAACACGGTGCTCACATTGACCCGGCGTGCCAGGGAACCGTCGACGCCATCGACCACCAGCGCCAGGCCCAGCCACAGCAGGCAGGCCTTGGGCGAGTTTTCCAGCAGCGCCAGGGTGGCCAGAAAGGCCAGCACCACACCGGTGGCGGTGAAGCCGTGGGCGCCCCAGGCTTTGAGTCTGGCTACATGCAGGGTCGATATCACGGGCGGTTCTCCAAAAGGTGAAACGGGGCAGCCGACAACGTAACGCCGTCGAGTCTGGCCGGGGAATGCAGGTATCGACCGGGAAGGGGGGGATAAGGTTCACCGCCCCGGTGTATCACTTAGCGTAGCAAGCGTAGGACGATTCGGCATCAGCCCTGGCGGAACACCAAGGCCTTCAAGCCACTTTGCGGGTCAATATCAGGAAATTCCGGCGGGTTTTGCAGCCGTTCGATAAAACGCAGGCCCGGCGCTTCGCGGGTCACGCCGTCGATCAGGAAGTCTTCGCCCAGGGCCGGGTCGTTCATGCAGGCCAGTACCGTGCCCTGTGGCGTGAGCAGGTCCGGCAGGCGGCGCAGCACGCGCTGGTAGTCCTTGGTCAGCAGGAAACTGCCTTTCTGGAAGGACGGCGGGTCGATGATCACCAGGTCGTAAGGGCCGTTGTGCGTGACCTTGGCCCAGGACTTGAACAGGTCGTGGCCCAGGAAGCTGACCTGGCTCAGGTCATGACCGTTCAGGCGGTGATTGTCACGGCCACGGCTCAAGGCGCCACGGGCCATGTCCAGGTTCACCACATGCTCGGCACCGCCTTCGATGGCCGCCACGGAGAACCCGCAGGTGTAGGCAAACAGGTTGAGCACGCGCTGGCCCTTGGCCTGTTCGCGCACCCAGTTGCGGCCGTAGCGCATGTCGAGGAACAGCCCGCTATTCTGTTTTTTACCCAGGTCGATCAGGTAACGCAGGCCGCCTTCGGTGATGATCAGCTCTTCGACCGGGTTGCCCACCAGCCATTCGGTGGTGCTTTGCGGCAGGTAGCGGTGTTGCAGGGCCACGGTGTAGTCGGCCAGTTGCGTGCGCAGCAGCTGTTTCAGGTCTGCCAGTGGCTGCGCCTCGGGTTCCTTGAACAACGAGACCAGCACCACGCCTTGCAGCCAGTCCACCGTCAGTTGTTCCAGGCCCGGCCAGCAACGGCCACGGCCGTGGAACAGGCGACGGGTTTCGTCCGGTGGCGTGGCCAGGGCGGTGACGAGGTGAGCGTGCAGGGTGGCGAGTGCGTCTGGGGTCATCGTTGAGCGTCAGTCATTGAGCGGGCGGCATTTTAAACACAGTTGCAGGGTTTCGGGGTGCTTGAGCACAACGTGCTGGAAAAAAGCCAGTTGGCAGTGATTCATGCTCAAAAAGCTGCAAGCTGCGCCTGATAACAGGCAAATAATCCTTTGGCACCGACATAAACTGGAAAAAAAGCCCGGAGGTGCCCATGAACGGTTTCGCGAGTGCAGTCAATCACGCAGCAGTGGATCAGGTAGAGCTGGACGAGTGGCGTGACGCCCTGGCGTCCCTGGTGGCCAACGCCGGCCCGGCCCGGGCCCGGCAGATCCTCGACCTGCTGGCCCGTGAAGGCAGCGCCCCGCACATCGACTGGAAACCACGCCACGGCACGCCCTATATCAATAGCATCAGCGTCGAACAGCAACCGCCATTCCCCGGTGACCTGGCCACCGAAGAGCGCCTGGCCTCGCTGGTGCGCTGGAACGCCCTGGCCATGGTGGTGCGCGCCAACCAGGCCTATGGCGAACTGGGTGGCCATATCGCCAGCTACGCCAGTGCGGCGGACTTGTTCGAAGTGGGCTTCAACCACTTCTTCCGTGCCCGCAATGAAGGTTTTGGCGGCGACCTGGTGTTCTACCAGCCGCATTCGGCACCGGGGATTTACGCCCGTGCGTTTCTGGAGGGGCGCCTCAGCGAGCACGACCTGGCCCACTATCGCCAGGAAATCGGCGGCCCCAACCATGGCGCACGGGGTCTGTCCAGCTACCCCCATCCGTGGTTGATGCCCGACTTCTGGCAGTTCCCCACCGGCTCCATGGGCATTGGCCCCATCAGCTCGATTTTCCAGGCGCGCTTCATGCGCTACTTGCAGCATCGCCACTTGCAGGACACCACCGACCGCCATGTGTGGGGCGTGTTCGGCGACGGCGAGATGGACGAGCCGGAAAGCATGTCGGCCCTGACCCTGGCCGCCCGCGAAGGCCTGGACAACCTGACCTGGGTGGTCAACTGCAACCTGCAGCGCCTCGACGGCCCGGTGCGCGGCAACGGGCGAATCATCGACGAACTGGAAGCGCTGTTCGCCGGCGCCGGCTGGAACGTGATCAAACTGGTCTGGGGCTCGGACTGGGACGCCTTGCTCGCCAAGGATGCCGACGGCTCGCTGGTCACCACCCTGTCCAATACCGTCGACGGCCAATTCCAGACCTTTGCCGCCAAGGACGGCGCCTACAACCGCGAGCACTTCTTTGGCCAAAGCGCGTCCCTGAAGGCGCTGGTGGCAGGCATGAGTGACGAGCAGATCGACCGCCTCAAGCGCGGCGGCC
Source organism: Pseudomonas sp. GW821-FHT05H12 (assembly GCF_059419385.1). Taxonomy (NCBI): domain Bacteria; kingdom Pseudomonadati; phylum Pseudomonadota; class Gammaproteobacteria; order Pseudomonadales; family Pseudomonadaceae; genus Pseudomonas; species Pseudomonas sp. GW821-FHT05H12. Next base: position 127,877 of record NZ_JBWKRS010000010.1, read on the forward strand.
ATGACATGGTCAAGATTCACGCGGCTTACCACGCGGCACGCCGGGTCAAGGGCAAGCCCACGGTGATCCTGGCCCAGACCAAGAAGGGCTTCGGCATGGGCGAGGCCGGGCAGGGCAAGATGACCACCCACCAGCAGAAGAAACTCGACCGCGACGCGCTGATCGCCTTCCGCAATCGCTTCCAGTTGCCGCTGAGCGATGAACAGACCGAATCCCTGAGCTTCTTCAAACCGGCCGATGACAGCCTTGAAATGCGTTACCTGCACCAGCGGCGCAATGCGCTGGGCGGCTATGTGCCCAGCCGCAGCCCGGTGGCGGCAACGGTCGCGGTGCCGTCGATAACGGGGTACGCCGGGTTTGCCACGGCGGCCGACGGCAAGGAAATGTCCACCACCATGGCCTTTGTGCGCATGCTCACCAACTTGCTCAAGGACAAGGCCCTGGGCCCGCGCATCGTGCCGATCGTGGCGGATGAAGCACGCACCTTCGGCATGGCTAACCTTTTCAAGCAGATCGGCATCTATTCCAGCGTGGGCCAGCGCTACGAGCCGGAAGACATCGGCTCGATCCTCAGCTACCGCGAGGCCACTGACGGGCAGATCCTCGAAGAGGGCATCAGCGAGGCCAGCGCCATCAGTTCCTGGGTCGCGGCGGCCACCAGCTATTCGGTGCATGGCCTGCGGATGTTGCCGTTCTACATCTATTACTCGATGTTCGGCTTCCAGCGGGTCGGCGACCTGATCTGGGCCGCCGCCGACCAACGTGCCCGAGGGTTTCTGCTGGGCGCCACGGCCGGGCGCACCACCTTGGGCGGCGAAGGCCTGCAGCATCAGGACGGCAGCAGCCACCTCATGGCGGCGACGGTGCCCAATTGCCGCGCCTACGACCCAGCGTTTGCCGGGGAATTTGCGGTGATCCTCGACCACGGCATGCGCCAGATGCTGGAGCACGATGTGGACGAGTTCTACTACGTGACCCTGATGAACGAAAACTACCCGCAGCCGAGCCTGCCGGACGGCGTGGAAGCCGCGATCATCAAGGGCATGTACCGCCTTGAGGGCGCCGCCAATGCCCAAGTGCGCCTGCTCGGCTCCGGCACGCTGGTGCGCGAAGCCCAGGCGGCGGCGCAGCTGCTGGCGGAAGATTGGCAGGTGACCAGCGAAGTGTTCAGCGTGACCAGCTTCAGCGAACTGGCGCGGGATGCGCGGGAGGTGGAGCGCTGGAATCGGCTGCATCCGCAGGACGCGACGCGGGTGAGTCATGTGAACGCGTGCCTGCCCCAGGGTGCGCCGGTGGTGGCGGTGTCCGACTATGTGCGGGCGGTGCCGCAGATGATTGGTGCGTACGTTGATTCCCGTTACACCGTGCTCGGCACGGACGGCTTTGGACGCAGTGATACACGGGCGGCGTTGCGGGATTTCTTCGAGGTAGACCGCCATCACATCGTGCTGGCGGCACTGACGGCGTTAGTGGAGCAGGGGAGTTTGGCGCGGGAGGTATGCCAACAGGCAATAGAGAAGTACGGCTTGCAATCGGAGCGTGCCGCGTCCTGGATCTCCTGAACAACAGAGATCACCTGTGGGAGCTGGCTTGCCTGCGATAGCGGTGGGTCAGCTACAGATGCATCGGCTGACCCCCCGCCATCGCAGGCAAGCCAGCTCCCACATGGGTTTTGTGGTGTTGCTTAGATAGTGGCAATCAGGGCAGGGCCGAAGGCTTCCTTGAGGAAACCTGGGGCGATGTACCGCTCGTAATGCGCCTCCGACAACAGGAAAAACTCCCGGTCAATCGCATCGCGCAAATCCGCCAGGTGCCGCTCGCGAAACTCCGGCAGCAGCGCCAGGCCATAGGCCTCCAGCTTGGAAATCACCCGCGCACCCCGGGCAATCAACTGGTAGGCCCAGCAATACGGCGACTGGTGCGGCACAAAACGGATCTTGCGGCTTTCCAGCTGCTGGCGCAGCAGGTGTGCGTCGAACACTTCCAGCTTGCTGGCCATCACCTGCACCAGCAACTGCTCCAGGCGCAACCACACCGCCTGCTTTTCCTCGGCGTTATAGCCGTTCCACTGGATCACCTCATGGTGATAACGCTTGCAGCCCCGGCAGACCAGGTCCCCGTAAACGGTGGAGCACAAGCCGACGCAGGGCGTCTTGATGGTTTGATTGGGCATAAAAACTTTTTAACGAGAGTGAACGCAAACCCTGTAGGAGCCGGGGTGGGGGGGGGGGGGGGGGGGGGGGGGGGGGGGGGGGGGGGGGGGGGGGGGGGGGGGG
>NZ_JBWKRS010000010.1:130161-150380 GCF_059419385.1 Pseudomonas sp. GW821-FHT05H12
CCCCCCCCCCCCCCCCCCCCCCCCCCCCCCCCCCCCCCCCCCCGGCTCCTACCTACCCAATCAATCCCAGCTCAGCGCGCCGCCGGTCTGGTACTCGATCACACGGGTCTCGAAGAAGTTTTTCTCTTTCTTCAAGTCCATGATCTCGCTCATCCACGGGAACGGGTTGGTCGTCCCTGGATACTCTTCTTTAAGGCCAATCTGCGACAAACGACGGTTCGCGATGAACTTGAGGTAATCCTCCATCATCGCCGCATTCATGCCCAACACGCCGCGAGGCATGGTATCCCGGGCATATTCAATCTCCAGCTGAGTCCCTTGCAGGATCATCTGGGTCGCTTCTTCCTTCATCTCGGCATCCCACAGGTGTGGGTTTTCGATTTTGATCTGGTTGATCACGTCGATACCGAAGTTCAGGTGCATCGACTCGTCGCGCAGGATGTACTGGAACTGTTCCGCCACGCCGGTCATTTTGTTGCGGCGGCCCATGGAGAGGATCTGGGTGAAGCCGCAATAGAAGAAGATGCCTTCCAGGACGCAGTAGTAGGCGACCAGGTTGCGCAGCAGTTCTTTGTCGGTGTCGACGGTGCCGGTTTCGAACTTCGGATCGGAGATCGAACGGGTGTACTTCAGGCCCCAGGCTGCCTTTTTGGCGACCGATGGAATCTCGTGGTACATGTTGAAGATCTCGCCTTCATCCATGGCCAGGGATTCGATGCAGTACTGGTAGGCGTGGGTGTGGATCGCTTCTTCGAAGGCCTGGCGCAGGATGTACTGGCGGCACTCCGGGTTGGTGATCAGGCGGTACACGGCCAGCACCAGGTTGTTCGCTACCAACGAGTCGGCGGTGGAGAAGAAGCCGAGGTTGCGCATGACGATGCGACGTTCGTCGTCGGTCAAGCCTTCGGGGTTTTTCCACAGGGCGATGTCGGCGGTCATGTTGACCTCTTGCGGCATCCAGTGGTTGGCGCAGCCGTCGAGGTACTTTTGCCAGGCCCAGTCGTACTTGAACGGCACGAGCTGGTTGAGGTCGGCGCGGCAGTTGATCATGCGCTTTTCGTCGACGGCGACGCGGGCGGAGGCGCCTTCGAGTTCGGCGAGGCCTTCGGCGACGTCGAGGCTGTCGAGGGCGGCCTTGGCGCGCTTGATGGCGGCCGAGTCACTGGCGGTGACGGCGCGGGCTTCGATGGCGGCAGCGGCGCCGGCACCGTCGAGGCGGTCCATGTTGGCTTCGGTGGCGTGGCCGGCGTTGGCGCCCTTGATCACCGCTGCACCGGTGTCTTCGTTGTCGACTTCATCCCAACTCAGCATCGAAATACTCCTTCCTGGTCTGTTCTGACGGTGTGTGAACCCGTCCATAAATAGGCGATTTGCAGGCTTCAAGGCATTGAAATACTGCGCATAGTGTGGTCGGTAAATACCGATACTGCACACTATGTAGTGGTCTGTTTTGTTTGTGGGCACACTATATGGTGTGTAATAAGGATGGTCAACGCACAAGATGTGCGGTCATGGGTCGCTGCCAGGCGCCTGTTCAGCTATAAAGCCTTAGTACATTGGCCTTACATGGAATTTCAAGGGAATGAAAAATCTACGCATCCGCCCAGCCACCCAGGACGACGCCGAAAACATCTATCAGGTGCATAAACACTCGGTGGAAAACCTCTGCACTGCCGACTACGACGCCGACCAGATCGCCATGTGGCTCGACGGCCGTTCGCCCGAGACTTACCGCGCGGCCATCGACGCCGGCAACCTGTGGCTCGCTTGTAATGACCGCCTCCAGGGCTTTATCGAAATTGATGGGCATGAAGTCAGCAAGCTGTTCATTCGCGGTGACGCGGCCGGGCAGGGCATCGGTGCGCTGTTACTCAATGAAGCCTTGCAACGGATCGAAGCCGCAGGCCACCCCAAGGCCTACCTGGAAGCCACCCGCACCGCTGAAAAATTCTATGCCTCCTTCGGTTTTCGCAAGGTCGGCGAAGGCACGTTCAGCCGGGGCAACAGCCCGGTTCGCCTTGAGATCATCAAGATGGAGCGCGCCTTGTAGCAGGGGTATGAGGAAAACTCACACCCCCATGACTTTTAATGGTTACGGCCGCCCCGAGGCCGAGTGCTAAAAATTCGCCAACCAGCTCCCCATAACAACAACGAGCGTTTGCGAAAATGAAAGCACTTGATCTGTACATCGGCGAAGGCTTCGAAGGCCCAGGCGTCAATGCTGCCCACATCAACATCCTCATCGGCCCGCGCAATGGCCCGGCCGGTCAGGCGTTTGCCAACAGCCTGGCGTCGCCAAGCCAGGGCCACTGCCCGTTCATGGTGATTGCCCAGCCGAACATCCCGGTCAAGCCCATGACCCTCTACGTCAACAAGGCCGAAATCAGCAGCGACTTGCACGGCAACGCCACCTGGGGCGCGTCCCAGGCCGGTATCGCCAAGGCTGTGCTGGAAGCCTTGCTCGACGGCACCTTGCCGCCCGAAGCCGAAGACGAGTGGGCCATTGTCACCGCCAACTGGGTCAACCCGGGCTGCGACGACCTGGACGCCGTCTACCTGAACAACTACAACGCCTGCCGCACCGCGATCCGCGCCGCCCTGACCGGCACGCCGTACACCGCGCAACTGGCGGACGTGGTCAACCACATCAGCAACCCTTTCTACACGCCTAAGGCCTGAGGAGAATCCCATGCAATACACTCGACTGGGCAACTCCGGCCTGCAAGTCTCGCGCCTGTGCCTGGGCACCATGAACATGGGCACTCCGGACTGGAAACCGTGGATCTTCGACGAAAAGCAAAGTGAGCCCATCGTCGCCCACGCCCTGGCCAACGGCGTCAACTTCATTGACCTGGCCGACTTCTACTCCGCCGGTGTCGGCGAAGAAGTGGTGGGGCGCATCCTCAAGCGCGTGGCGCGCCGCGACGACATCGTGGTCACCACCAAAGTCGGCTACGGCACCCGCAGCGGCATCAACGCCAGCGGCCATTCGCGCAAGCACATCATGGACAGCATCGACCTGTCCTTGAGCCGCCTGGGCATGGATTACGTCGACGTGTTCATGCTGCATTACTTCGACGTGAACACCCCTGTCGAAGAAACCCTGTGCGCCCTTAACGACATCGTGCGCTCCGGCAAGGCCCGCTACATCGGCGTGTCGACCATGCTCACCGGTCAACTGGCCAAGATCCTCATGGCCTGCGAGCGCAACGGTTGGGTCAAGCCGATCAACATGCAGCTGCAACTGAACTGCGCCTACCGCGAAGAAGAGCGCGAGATGATCCCGTTCTGCCGTGACCAGGGCCTGGGCGTCTCGGTGTTCAGCCCACTGGCCCGTGGCTTGCTCACCGGTGAAGTGCAGTCCACCCGCAACCAGACCGACTTCTTCACCCAGCAGATGTACGCCGACCAAGCGTCGTTCGACATCGCTCACTCGGTGCAACGCGTGGCCCGCGCCCGTGGCGTGTCCAACGCGCAGATCGCCCAGGCCTGGGTCGCCAACCACCCGGGTGTCGACGTGATGCTGGTGGGGGCGGACACCACCGAACAATTCGATAGCGCGCTGGCGGCCCTGGACACCCAGCTGGACGCCGAAGAACTCCACGAGCTGGAACGCAACTACACCCCGTGCGATGTGATCAACGACTACACCGCCGGCAAGCGCATCCTGCGTGAGGCCCGTCCGGGCCTGGACCGTTTCAACTTGATCGAGGCCGTGGCATGAATCCGCTGATCCGTACGGGTAACTACATCGATGGCCAATGGTCCAGCGGTGGCCCGACTTACCCGGTGCTCAACCCGGCCAATGGCGCGCTGATCGTCGATGTGCAGCGCGCTGCCGCCGAGGAAACCGACCTGGCCATCGACGCTGCCAACCGTGCGTTGCCGGCCTGGCGCAAGCTCACCGCCAAGGAGCGCAGCCAGCGCCTCAAGCGTTGGAGCGAGCTGATGCTGGCCAACCAGAAAGACCTCGCACAACTGCTCAGCCTGGAGCAGGGCAAACCCTTGGCCGAAGCCATGGGCGAAGTGGTCTACGCCGCCAGCTTCCTGGAATGGTTTGGCGAAGAAGCCAAGCGTGCCTACGGTGACGTGATCCCGAGCCACAAGGTCGACGCGCGCATCATCGTGGTCAAGGAAGCCATCGGTGTGGTCGCGGCAATCACCCCGTGGAACTTCCCCCTGGCCATGGTCACCCGCAAGGTCGGGCCGGCGCTGGCCGCCGGTTGCACCATGATCCTCAAACCGTCGGAAGAAACCCCGCTGTCGGCATTTGCCCTGGCGGTGCTGGCCGAGCAGGCCGGCATTCCGGCTGGTGTGTTCAACATCGTCTCTGGCGATGCCGTGGCCATCGGCGGCGCGCTGCAAGCCTCCAGCGTGGTGCGCAAGCTGTCGTTCACCGGCTCTACCCGCACTGGCAAGCTGCTGATGCGCCAGGCGGCGGACACCCTGAAAAAAGTCTCGCTGGAACTGGGCGGCAACGCCCCGTTCATCGTGTTCGACGACGCCGATCTGGAGGCCGCCGTCAAAGGCGCCATGGCCTCCAAGTTCCGCAACACCGGGCAGACCTGTGTGTGCGTCAACCGCTTCTTCATTCAGGACGGTGTGTACGACGCGTTCACCCGCAAACTGGCCGAAGCGGTCAGCGCCATGCGTGTCGGCAGCGCCCTGGACGGTGAAACCGAGCAAGGCCCGCTGATCAACGCTGCGGCGTTGGCCAAGGTCGAAGCCCATGTCGGCGACGCGTTGGAGAAGGGCGCCACGTTGCTGTGCGGTGGCCGTCGCCATGCGCTTGGCGGTACGTTCTTCGAACCGACCATCCTCACCGACGCCAGCGGCGACATGCTGATCGCCCAGGAAGAAACCTTTGGCCCGGTGGCGGCGTGCTTCCGCTTCAAGGATGAGGCCGAGGTGCTGGCCCGCGCCAACGACACGCCGTTTGGCTTGTCGGCCTACTTCTACAGCCGCGACATCGGCCGCGTGTGGCGCATGGCCGAAGGCCTGGAAGCCGGCATGGTCGGGATCAACGAAGGGATCATCTCCACCGAAGTCGCGCCGTTTGGCGGCATCAAGGAATCGGGCCTGGGCCGTGAAGGCTCCAAGTACGGCCTGGACGATTACCTGGAGATCAAATACCTGCTGATGGGCGGCCTCTAAGCCACCCGCGTCCAAACAACACTAAACCCCTGTGGGAGCTGGCTTGCCTGCGATAGCGGTCTGCCAGCTGCCCAGTGTCACCTGATCCACCGCTATCGCAGGCAAGCCAGCTCCCACAAAGGGCAAATACAAGGCGCAAGCCCGCTGTTACTCCGTCAAGAAAAACAATATGGAGAACACCCATGACTGCTCAACCCGTCAAAATCGACGACCTGCCCATCGGCCGTTTCCACCTGAAAATCGCCGGCCTCACGTTTGGCGCGCACTTCACCGACGGCTATATCCTCGGCCTCATCGGCATCGCCTTCACCCTGCTCAGCCCACAGATGCAACTGGACGCGTTCTGGCAAGGCTTGATCGGCGCTTCGGCCCTGATCGGCCTGTTTCTGGGCAGCCTGTTTTTTGGCTGGATCTCCGACACCCTCGGCCGTCAGAAAATCTTCCTGGTCAGCTTTGTGCTGATCACCGTGGCCTCGGTGATGCAGTTCTACGCTGAAACCGCCATGGGCTTGTTGCTGTGCCGCATCCTGATCGGCATTGGCCTGGGCGGTGACTTCAGTGTCGGCCACGCGATGTTGGCCGAGTTCTCGCCGAAGAAACACCGTGGCGTGCTGCTCGGTTCGTTCAGTGTGATCTGGACCTTCGGCTACGTGGCGGCGACCTTTGTCGGCACCGCGATGCTCAGCCTGGGCGACGATGCCTGGCGCTGGATGTTGGCGTCTTCGGCGATCCCGGCCGGCCTGATCCTGATTGCGCGAATCGGCACCCCGGAATCCCCGCGCTGGCTGGTCAACCGTGGGCGCATTGCCGAAGCCCGTGCCATCGTCAAGAAACACCTGGGTGAACACGTGGTGCTGGATGAAGATCCCGCCACCCAAACCCGTTCCGGCTACGGCGTGCTGTTCAGCCGTGAATACCGCAAGCGCACGGCGTTCAACTGCCTGTTCTTTGTGTGCATCGTGATGCCGTACTTTGCGATCTACACGTTCCTGCCGTCGATCCTGCAGAAGATGGGCTTGTCCCAGGGCTTTGGCACCGAGTTGCTGCTCAACCTGCTGCTGATTGTCGGCGCGTTGATCGGTATCTGGTGCACGGTGAAATTCTCGCGCCGGGGCTTCTTGATCAACTCGTTCATCATCCTCGCGGCGGCGTTGTTCCTGCTGGCGGTATTGCCGGGGAGCCTGGCGTGGCTGATGGTGCTGACCTTCGGCGTGTTCACCTTGGTGCTGTCTGCGGTGAGCAACCTGGTGGGCGTGTTCCCGGCCGAAAGTTTCCCCACCGAAGTGCGCGCCAGCGGCATCGGCCTGGCCACGGCGGTAAGCCGCCTGGGTTCGGCGATCAGCACGTTCCTGTTGCCGGTGAGCGTGGCCGGGATTGGCTTGAGCCCGACCATGGGTATTCTTGCGGCGATCCTGGTGTTTGGCGCGATCATCTCGTGGGCCTGGGCGCCGGAGACCAAGTCCCTGACCCTGAACCAGGCGTGCAAGGCCGAGGCGCCGCCGTTGTCAGGGGTTGCTGACCTGGCCCAGCCACTGCGTAAACAGGCGAACCTTGGATAAACCCTGTTTGTCCGTCGCCACATCCAGCCAATAGCCGTATGGGCCGATCACTTCCACGGGGGTGATCGGCACCAGGCTGCCGTTGGCCAGCTCGCGCTCGATCATCTGCCGGTCGATCACCGCCAGCCCACCGCCTGCCAGGGCGGTGTGGATCACTTGGTCCAGGGTGCTGAATTCCAGGCCCTGGTCCGCATCAATGTCGTCTCGGCCCATGGCCGCCAGCCAGTTCTCCCACACCTTCAAACGCTTGCCGTCGTGCAGGATATGCAGCAACGGAAAACGCCGCAGATCGGGCGGCTGGTCGCCGGTGAACAGCTCGGGGCTGGCCACCGCAATGTGGCGTTCCATCACCAGCAACTCACTGCTGCACTGGGCGTTGGCCTCCAGGCCGAAGCGGATCTGACAGTCGATCTCGGCCAGGCTGGCGTGGCTGTTCTGGTGGGTGACGCTGAGGTTGATGTCCGGGTAGCGCTCACAAAACCTGCGCAAGTGCGCCGACAGCCAACGCGTGGCCCAGGTGGGCGGGGCCACGATGCGCAGGCGCTGGCGCAGGTTGGGCACACGCACGGCTTGCAGGGCGCGTTCGATATGGTCGAAGGCGTCGCTCAGGTGCGGGGAGAGGGCAAAGCCGGCTTCGGTCAGGGACAGGCCCTGGGGCGTACGGATGAAGAGGGCGACGCCGAGGTAGTCTTCCAGTTGCTTGATCTGGCGGCTGACCGCGCCCTGGGTGACATTGAGGCCCACGGCCGCCTGGCTGAAGCTGCGGTGACGGGCGACTTCTTCGAAGACGCGGAGCATGTTGAGGGAGGGCAGGTGGCGCATGGTTCGGGTTCCACACATTGTTTTTATTGTTTTTTCACCGGCCCCATCGCAGGCAAGCCGGCTCCCACAATTGATCGGCGGCGCGGTCAAAATGTGGGAGCTGGCTTGCCTGCGATAGCGTCAGTGATGACGCCGCCTATTAGAAGTAATACCCGATGTTCATGTACAGCTGATTCTCCCACTGATTGCTACCCCCAGCCCCCAGGCTCTGGGTATAGCTGCTGCCACCAATGTACGGATCGTTCTTGCCGATCAACCATTCCGTGGCAATCCACAATTTGCTGAACGAAAACGACGTACCCAGGATCACCCGCTGCGAAGTCTTGAACTCATTGTCGGATTTGTCGAAGGCACTGTAGTTGGCGTACAGCTTCACGCCGCTGATCTGGTCGAACAGGTACTTGCCACCCACGTCGTAGCTCAAGTCCGCCACGTACAGGTTGCCACGGCTGGCGACGTTGAACGTGCCGTCATACCCGCCCAGGGTCACCACGCCATCGGTGCCTTCGTTGCGCGGCGACATCTGCTGGCGCGCCGCCTGCAATTGCAGGCCCCACGGGCCGTTCTTGCCCAGGTAGTGGATGGCCACGGCATTGCGGCGGCCGTCGTTGCCGGTGTCCTTGTTCTCCAGGGTCGAGGTCAGGCCAGACACGCCGACTTCGGATTTCCAGTTACCCAGGTCCATGGCCTTGGCCACCCGCACCACCACGGTGTTGCGCTCCTGGTTGTTGCTGCCGTCGGCCACGTAGCTGTCGGCCTCGGAGATCACGCTGGAGTAGGTCACGCCCTTGCTGGTGCCCTTGCCTTGCCACGCCGGGCGCAGGTAGTAACCGGCCTGGATGTTCCAGTCGCCACTTTGCTGGATGTACTTGGTACCGATCTGCTGCACGTCTTCCAGGCCGATCACGTTGCCCAGGGTTTCGTAGAAGGTGCTGCCGAAATACGGCTGCAGGCCGAACGGCACGGTGTTCAGGCCCACTTGCACCTGTTGGTCAGGGTTGAACTTGTAGCCAACCCAGGCGAACTTGGCGAACTGGATGTCGCCGTAGTTCTTGGTGTACTGGTACGGGTAGGAGCGCCCGTAGAAGCGGTATTGCGCCTCGCCGATCCAGGTGTCGGAGTTGTACTTGGCGCTGAGGAACGCGGTGTCCAGGCCGAACTTCTGGATATCACGATCCGGGTCGTAGTCCCAGCGTGCGCGGATGGCGCCGCCGATGTCGAGGTTGTCGGTGACCTGGATCGCCATGGCCGGTGCCGCGAGGGCGCCGAGCACGGGGATCAGGGCGAAGTAGCCTAAGGTTGGTCGCATGGTTTGGCTCTCGTTATTGGTTTTTTTGGGCAACAGCAGCCCGTTGCCGCAGCGAACGCTGCGACGCAGGGAAAGGGGTGGAACTCAGTGCGCGGCGGGGCGGATCAGCCTTAGCGGCGGCCCGGCAGCCGGTAGTTGCGACGCCCCGGGCGCGGCCGCCAGCAGCGCCTGGGTGTAGCTGTTCTGTGGGCGCAGCAGTACCTGTTCAGCGGTGCCGTATTCAACGACTTCGCCCTGGCGCATCACCGCGATGTGGTCGCTGATCTGCGCTGCTACGCGCAGGTCGTGGGTGATGAACAGGATGCTCAGGTTCAACTGCTTCTGCAGGTCGGCCAGCAGCTCCAGCACCTGCTTTTGCACCGACACGTCCAGCGCCGACACGCTTTCATCGGCGATCAGCACTTCCGGGCGCATCGCCAGGGCGCGGGCAATGCCGATGCGCTGGCGCTGGCCACCGGAGAACTGCCGGGGCTTGCGTTGCAGGGCGTCACGCTTGAGGCCGACCTGCTCGAGCAAGTCGCCGGCCTCGGCCCAGGCGTCCTTGGCCGACAAGCCACGCAATTGGGCGGCACGGGCGATGATGTCGCCGACGCGATGGCGGGGGTTCAACGAGCCGTACGGGTCCTGGAAGATCATCTGGATACGCCGACGGTTGGCCGCCAACGCCGAGCCGTGCAGCGCCAGGAAGTCGGTGTCACCCACCCATACATGGCCGCTGTCGCTGTCCACCAGGCGGATCGCGGCCTTGACCAGGGTGCTTTTGCCCGAGCCCGACTCGCCGACAATCGCCAGCGTCTTGCCCCGTGGCAGGTTCAGCGACACATTGCGCAGCGCCGCCACCGAGCTGCCGCCGACGTTGTAGGTCTTGGTCAGGTGTTCGATGCGCAAGGCCATTTCGCCGTCGTCACTCGGTACATGCAGTTCCGGGTGCAGCGCCGGCACTGCTGCGATCAGCTTGCGCGTGTAGGCGTGGGCCGGGGCATTCAGCACCTGGTCACGCTCGCCGATTTCCACCAGGCGGCCGCCTTCCATCACCGCAATGCGGTCGGCAATCTGCGCCACCACGCCGAAGTCGTGGGTGATGAACAAGATGCCGTGCTGGCCACGCCCGCGCAGGTCGCGCACCAGCTTCAAGACCTGGGCCTGGGTGGTCACGTCGAGGGCGGTGGTGGGTTCGTCGGCGATCAGCAGGTCCGGGTTCATCGCCAGTGCCATGGCGATCACCACCCGCTGGCATTGGCCGCCGGACAGCTGGTGCGGGAAGCTGTTGGCGATGCGCGGCGGGTCTGGCAGTTGGGTCGATTCGAGCAGTGCGAGCATGCGCTCACGGCGCTCGGCCGCTGGCATCTGCGGCGCATGGATGTCGAAGATCTCCTCAACTTGCTTGCCGATGCGAATCGCCGGGTTCAACGCCGCCATCGGCTCCTGGAAAATCATCGCGATGCGGTTGCCGCGCAACGCACGCAGGCGGGCTTCATCCAGGGTGCAAATGTCGTCACCGAGAAAGTCGATCACGCCACCGGCATGCTTCAGGCCCTTGGCGTAATCGCCCATGATCGCCGCCGACAGCACGGATTTGCCCGAGCCCGACTCGCCGATCACACACAGGATCTCACCCTTGCGCACGTCCAGGCTGATGCCCTGCACGGCGTGGCTGCGGTCGGCGCCCTTGGGCAGCTCGACGCTGAGGTTGTCGACCCGCAAAACGGTGTGCTGGTTACTCATGCTCAACTCCTTGCGCCTTGCTGCGCGTGTTCATCCAGCCCGTCGGCGAGCAAGCTCAGGCCGAGCATCAGGGTGGAGATGGCGATGCAGGGGAAGATCACCAGGTGCGGGAAGGTAATGGCCATGGCGCGGCCGTCGTTGATCATGCCGCCCCAGTCCGGGGTGGGCGGCGGCAGGCCGAGGCCGAGAAAACCCAGGGCGCCGATCATGATCGCGGTGTAGCCGATGCGCAGGCAGAAATCGACGATCAGCGGGCCGCCGCAATTGGGCAGGATCTCCACCAGCATGATGCGCAGCGAGCCTTCGCCCTGGGTGATGGCGCTGAGCACGTAGTCACGCGAGCGGATGTCGATGGTCAGCGCGCGCATGATGCGAAAGATCGCCGGTGCGCTGGTGAACGTCACCGCTATCAGGATGTTCAGCGCCGAGGCGCCGAGGGCGATGATGATCACGATGTACAGCACCAGCACCGGGAACGACAGCACGGTGTCGGCCACGTAGGACAGCGCCGCATCCACCCAGCTATTGAAGTAGCCAGCGCACAGGCCCATGGCAATGCCCACGGCAAACGCAGTGAGCGTGGCCAGGATCGACCAGAACAGCACGGTGCGCGTGCCCCAGATCAGGCGCGAAAGAATGTCGCGACCGATCATGTCGGTGCCCAGCAAAAAGCTCGCGCCGTCGTCACCGGCGGTCATCGGGGTGAGCAGCGGCGTGAAGCTTTCCAGCGGGTCATGGGGCGCCAGCCACGGCGCGCAGAGCGCCACCAGCACCCAGCCGCCTACCAGCAGCAGGCCGAGCAGGGCCAGGGGGTGTTTGAAGGATTTGAGCAGGTTCATTGGCTGCCTCCGCCGAGACTGCGCAGGGTGATGCGCGGGTTGAGCCAGGTGTAGGCCAGGTCCGAGAAGATCTTGCTGATGCCCACCACCACGCCGCTGATCATCGCGCAGGCTTCGATCAGGTAGACGTCATGGTTGAGGGACGCGGTGTAGAGCATCGAACCGAAGCCCTTGTAGGCGAAAAATACCTCCACCACGATCACGTTGGACAGCAGCCACGGGATGTACAGCATGATCACCGTGACCGGCGCGATCAGCACATTGCGCAGGGCATGGCGCAACACGATGCGGGTGGTCGAGGCGCCCTTGAGGCGTGCCGTACGGATATACGGCGCCTGCATCACCTCGACCATCGACGCCCGCGTAATGCGTGCCAGGTAACCGATGCCGAACAGGCACAGCACCATCAGCGGCAGCACCAGCTGCACGGCGCTGAAACCGTCGCTCATGCTGCTCACGCCCGGCAGCCAGTTGAGCCAGAACACAAAGATCGCCGAGACGAACACCGCACTGGCAAAGTCCGGGATCGAGGTGGTGACGATCGACAAAAACGACACCAGCCGGTCAATCAGCGAGCCTTGGCGCACACCGGCCAGGATGCCCAGGGTCAACGCCACGGGCACCATCACCAGCAAGGCCAGCCCAGCCAGGGTCAGGGTTTGCCACAGGTTGGGCAGCAGCAGCTTGAGCACCGGCTCGCGAAAGTACACCGAGGTGCCCCAGTCGCCGGTCACGAAGTCCTTGAGCCACACCAGGTAGCGCCACACGAACGGCTGGTTGTAGCCATGTTCCAGCAGCCAGGCGGCACGCTGGTCGGCGGCGGAGTAGGGGCCGAGGACGTTGATTGCGACGTCCTCGATATTGAGCTCCAGGGCCAGGAACACAATCAGCGATACCGACAGCAGGGTCGCCAGCAGCATCAGCAATTTGCGCAGTAGAAAATGAGCCATCAGGTACATGCTCCGACGGGTGATGGGAAACCTGCCCGCAGGTGCGGGCAGCGTCGACTCAAACGCTCAGCCAGACATTGCCCATGGGGTAGAAGTCGGAAGGGTGCACCTGGAAGCCCTGCACCTTTTTGCTCACGGCGGTGAACTTGTCACCCCAGAACGGCTGCACGATCACGCAGGCGTCTTGCAGGATCTGCTCCACGCTTTGCATGGCCACGGCCCGCTGTTTCGGGTCGATGATGCCCATGGCTTTGTCCAGCGCGGCGTCGAAGGCCGGGTCGCTGTAGTGGCTTTCGTTCCACGCGCCACCGCCGCGATAGGCCAGTTCCAGGGACATCACCCCCAGTGGGCGGTGGGCCCAGTAGGTGAGGCTGAACGCGGCCTTGTCCCAGATCGGCCAGTACTGCGCCGCAGGCACCACCTTGAGGTTGATGCGGATGCCAGCTTCCAGGCAGTTCTGTTGCAGAATCTGCGCGCAGTCCTGCTCATAACGGCCCTGGGTGTTGCCGACGATCAGGTCGATGTCCAGGCCCTTGGGGAAGCCCGCTTCGGCCAGCAGTTTTTTAGCCGCCGCCACGTCGCGCTCGCGCTTGGGCAGAGGGAAGTATTCAGGGTGGGACGGCGCCACGTGGTGGTCTTCGCCGAGGGTGCCCATGCCGCGATACGCCACCTTGAGCATCTGTGCGTTATCGGCGCACAGCACCACGGCCTTGCGGATGCGCAAATCAGTGAAGGGCTTCTGGTCGCAGGCCATGCGCATGACCACGGTCTGCGCCGATTTGCAGCTGAGCAGTTGTGCGCCGGGCAGTCGCTTGGCCAGGTCCAGCTCGGCCACGGTGACGCGGTACAGCACGTCGACCTGGCCCGCTTGCAGGGCGGCCAGGTGGGTGGACACGTCGGTGCCCATGTCGATGTAGCGCAGCTCGTCGAGGTTGGCGGGCTTGCCCCAGTAGTCGGCGCGCTTGGCGAAGGTCGCCTGCTTGTTCACCGCGAACGACACCAGCTTGAACGGCCCGGTGGCCAGCGGGTTTTTCGCCCAGTCGTCACCGGCCTTGAAGCTGCGGTGTACCAGGGCGCAGGTGAACGCATTGAGCATTTCCGGGATGGCCAGGATCGGCCGTTTCAGTTGCAGGCGGAACTGGTAGTCGCTGACTTTTTCGAAGGCCTTGATGTCCTGGAACGCCGTGCGGTTGACCGACTTGGAGTCGGCCGCGATCCAGCGCTCGATGTTGTGCTGCACGTCGTCGACGTTGAAGCTGTCGCCGTTGCTCCACTTCACGTCCTGGCGCAGGTTGAAGGTCCAGGTGGTGAGGTCTTCGGACGGGCTCCAGCTTTCGGCCAGGTACGGGTGGGTGATGTTGTCGGCATCGACCCAGGTCAGGTATTCGAGGGAGTTGCGCAACAGGTTGGAGGCTTCGATCCAGGTGATCAGCATCGGGTCCTGGATTTCCTGGATCGCACAAGCAAAGCGCAGGCTGCCGCCCTGGCGGGCCGGCGTGCCATCGGCGGCGCGGGCATCGTTGCCCAACAGGGCCGAGCCGATAAAGGTGGACGCGCTGGCCACGGTAACGCCCAGCAGGGCGGCGGTGCGCAGGAATTGGCGGCGGTTGATCTCGCCGCTTTGCACTTGGGCACACAGGTCGTTTACGGCTGGATGCGGCAGGCTGCCGTCCAGGGTCGTCAAGTCTTTCATAAGCCTCTCCGGTACTTGCGAATATGCGTTTTTGTTGAACCGCAAGGGTCAGTGGCAGGCGCCGATCAGGCGCAGCACGGACCGCTGTGAAGCCGGCAGGAGAACAAGGCGCAACGTAGTCAGGAGGCGGGCAATGAGGTAGGACATAGGGCAGCTCTCATGTTGTTTTTATTAGAGATGCCCGCAGTTTTGTCATTTGCGCAAAGATCGACAAACGACAAATTCTGCGCAGTAACCTTCTATAAATGCATGTTACTGGTCCTTCCCAGGGCCGCCTGTGGGGCTAGACGGGTTCAGCGCGGCAACAGGCGCGGATCGAACGGGTAATCGGAGAGCAACTCGATGCCGTGTTCGTGGATGTAGATCTGTTCTTCGAGCTTTACGCCTTCACCGCCGTCGTCGTGGCCGATGTAGCTTTCCACGCAGATGGTCATGCCGGCTTCGAACACGCCGTCGTAGCCCAGCGCGTCGATGTCCTCGCGGTGCACCACGTAGGGGTATTCACCGGTCATGCCAACGCCGTGCACCAGGGCGAAATAGCGGTTGTTCTTGTAATGGTCGGGGATCTTCCAGGCCATCTCGGCGTATTCCTTGAAGCTGCGCCCGGCCTTGAGCATTTCGACGTTGGTCTGCACCTGCTCGTAGGCGAGCTTGTACAGCTCCTGCTGCTTGGCCGTGGCGGCCTGGTCGCCACACAGGAAGGTGCGCGAGAAGTCCGCGTAGTAGCCAAAACGCCCGACCACGTCAGTGTCGAGGGCCACCAGGTCACCCGCCTCGATAGGGCGCGTGCTGCACTCCTGGAACCACGGGTTGGTGCGCGGGCCGGAAGAAAGCAGGCGGGTTTCCACGTAGTCGCCGTCGGTGGCGATCACGTGCTGGTGCAGGTGTGACCACAACTGGTTCTCGGTGATGCCGGGGGTCAGCTTGCTTTCCATCAGGCGCACCCCGGCCTCGGTGGCGCGCAGGCTGGCGCGGATCATCTTCAATTCGTTGGGCACCTTGATGCAGCGGGCGCGCTCCAGTGGTTCCTGGGCATCGAACACTTGGTAGCCGAGACGTTGCAGTTCAAAGGCGGCGGCCGAGGTGGCGCTTTCGATGGCGATGCGTTTACCGCCACCGCACTTGCGCACCAGTTCGTCGATTTCGGCAGCCCAATCGGCGGTGACGTTGCCCAGGAAGCTTTCGCAGAAGTAATAGGAAATCGCCTTGGCCGGGCGCACTTCGTCCACGGTGTTAAGGGTTTCGGCCAGGTGCAGGCAGCCGCCGAATTCGAAGATCACCACCGGGCCTTCTGCCGGGATAAAGGCGTAGCGGGCCGGGTTGCGCGCCGAATACACCTGCATGTTGCGCGAGCCGGTGGCGTAGCGCATGTGGGTGGGGTCGAACAGCACGCAGGCGGCGTAGTCGCGTTTCTTCAGTTCGTTGCGCACCCGTTGCAGGCGGTCCAGCTGAATCTGCTGGATCTCGTCATAGGTGGGTTCGCAGTCGGCGGGGTTACGGTTCGGGCCGGACAGACTCATGGGGTGTTCCTCGCAGGGCAATTACGGTTTTTAGTTTTTTGGGGGAGAGGCGAATCAGTCGAGCAACTGGTCGCTGCGCACCAGGTTGCGTTCGGCTTGCAGGTGGGCTTCGGACAGGCGTCCGTAAAGCTGCTTGGTGCGCTGGGCACGGCCGATGATCCCGGGCTTTTCCGAGTAGGCGAAGATCGCGGTGTTGCGCTCGGTGGCGCCTTGCACGCGGGTAACGCGGTGCACCGAGAAGCGGCCCTTGAAGATCTGCAGGTCGCCGGGGTTCAGCTCCAGCTCCTGCACCCGCGAGCGGTCTTCACCGCGTACCACCTGGCCGACTGCGCCGAGGTTTTCCTGGCTGCGCGAGCGGATCATCGGTGCGTATTCGAACAGGCCGCCGGCCTCTGGCTTCTGGGTCATCATGCTGACGATGAATTCGTTGGTGTCGAAGTGCCAAGGCTGTTCGGTGCCTTCGGGCATCACGTTGATCACCAGCCCGGCGAAGGGGTCGGCGTATTCGAAAATCTCCGGTTCGTCGAGGCAGGCGCCGATAAAGCGCTTCATCATCGGCGACACGTACAGGCGGTGGATGATCGCGTCGGGGGCGATCATGTCGCGGGTCACAAAGCCGCTGGTGCGCTCCATGAATGTGCGGCGCGGGTCATCCTGGGGCAGGGAAGTGTCGTCTTCGGTGAAGTAGGCGTTGACCTTGCGCACCGAGAAGAAGGTTTTGTCCGACAGCGCCAGGCCTTCCAGACGCGCCTGTTCCAGCGCTTCGGGGCGCAGGAAGTTCTTCAGCAGGCAGCAGCCGTCTTCGGCCAATTCGGCGCGGGCATGTTCGATCAATGCCTGTAATTGAACATGGCCCGAATCATGTATGGGATACAGCTCGGTATTAATGATGTCGCTGATATCACCGGTTTCGGCATCGGCAAGTTTAAGACTCATACACGGCTCCTGAATGAGGTGGTTGTGTTGAGTCGATAGTTGCGTAAATGAGTTTTAAGGGGAAATTACAAGTTGTGATCGAATCCATCGGCAGGGGCGATAGTTATGTCAGGCGAATTGGATGGCAGTTTACTTAAAGTGTTTGTGGCAATTATCGAGTGCCAGGGTTTCTCGGCCGCAGCCGAGCGTTTGCACAAGACCCAGTCGACGGTCAGCCAGAGCTTGCAGCGCCTGGAAGAGATCGTCGGCACGCCGCTGATCCGCCGCACCAGCCGCTCCATCGGGCTGACCCCGGGCGGTGAAACCTTTCTGATCTACGCGCGGCAGATCCTCAAGCTGCACCATGAGGCAGTCAGTGCTGCGCAATTGCCGAATGAGCAGGTGTGCATCCACCTGGGCATGCCGGAGGACTATGCCGACTATTGCCTGGGCGGCATGCTCAAGGACTTCCAGGCGCAGTTCGCCCAGGTGCGCCCGGACATCTGTTGTGAAATGTCCACGGCGCTGGTCAGCCGCCTCAACCGCGGTGAGCTGGACCTGGTGCTGGGGGTGGAACACGCCGGCCTGCAACCCGGTGAATACCTGTGCGATGAGCCGTTGGTGTGGGTGGCGGCGCCGAGCTGGAGCTGCGTGGGGCGCCAGTCGGTGCCGCTGGCGGTGTACGCCGAGGGCTGTGCGTTTCGGGCGAATGCCGTGCAGGCGTTGGCCAGGGCAGGGCGCTCGTGGCAGGTGGTGTACACCAGCCAGAGCCCGCGCGGCATTGCGGTTGCCATCGAGCAAGGCTTGTCGGTCGGGGTGATGGCGCGGCGGCTGGTGCCGACGGGCTGGCAGATCCTGGATGAGCGTCAGGGCTTCCCGCCGATTGCACCCGCGCGCCTGATGTACTGGCGCCCGGCCGGTTGCCAGGTACCGGAGGTGGAAGCGCTGGTGGAGATCTTGCAGCGCCAGTTGGGTCGCTCAGGGTATATGGGCCGGCAGCGTCGTGGTGAACTGTCGATGAGCCATGCGCTTGAGCATTAGCAGGCAGGCCAACACCCAGCCGACGATCCAGGCGTGCACCACGGCAAACTCACCGCTGGCTTGCAGCAGCCAGCCACACAAGCCATTGGCCAGGGCGCTGGCCAGGCCATAGCTGACCATGCTCAAGCTCACCACTTGCAGGCTTTGCACCGGGTTGAGACGGGCGCTGAGGTAGGCCGCCATCAAGCCCCAGGACGGGAAATAGAACAGCGCGAACAGCCCGGCCGCGAGCCAGCTCAGCAACAGGCTGGGGTGCCACAACAGGCCCAGCATCGCCAGGCCGAAGGCGCCAATGCTCAGCGCCAGCACGCGCAACGCGCCCCATCGATCCGCCATCGCGCCCAATAGCAGGCCGCCTGCGGCGCCGCCGAGGCCGATCAATGTCCACATCGAGCCCGTCACTGCTGCGCTGGCGTGCAGGCGATCGCTGACAAACGCCGACAGGAAATTCAGAAACGGCCCACTGATGGCGCCGATAAACCCGCTGAGCAACACGATCTGCATGGCCACGGGGTGTTCCAGGCACAGGCGTAGCCACTGTTTCAACACCTGGTTGAAGGCCGGCGCTTCGGCGGTGCGGGGGGCTTGCTCGGTATGCGGGGCCAATGCCCATAGCGTCAGCAGCGTGACCAACAGCGTCAGGCCGGCACAGATCAACCAGAACTGGCGCAACGACAGGCCCTGCAACAGCGCGATCAACACGCCGTTCAGGCAGATCGCAAAGGCAGCCCCCGAAGACGCCAGCCCCAGCACACGACTGCGGTGCGTGGCCGGAATGACCTCCCGCGCCAGGGCGGCGATTGCGTTCCAGTTCGACACCGCGCACGCCGACACCAGTGCCAGGCACGCCGCGAACGGCACCACCCAGGGCGTGGCGACGGCCAGCGCCAGCAGCGCGGGGCTGAGGAGCATGGTCAGGCGCACCATGTTGCGCGGGCTGACCCACGCCGCCGCAATGCCGCTGGCGATGGAGGCACCCATGTAGAACAGCTGCAACAGCGCGGCAATCAGGGCGGCCTGGCTGTAGCTGAGTTCAAATGCCTGGCGGATCTGCGGCAATAACGCCGAATAAAGAAAAATACTGAAGCCGTGGGTGGTGGCATTGCAGGCGGTAAATATCAGGGCCAGCAGGCCAATACTTCGCCGTGATGAAACAACGGTGTTCGACATGGCGAGGCCCCGATTTAATAAACGGTGAATAATGATGAATTAGTTGCAGGGCAGACTAACTTTTGTGGCGCATTGGCGACCAATGCTTAATTGTCTTAGTGTGCATGCGTAATACGCGTGCTATTTATGCGTGAGCGACGAAATACGCTGGAAAACGACATAAAGGGTTTTCGTCGGTTTTTTCATCGTCGGCAGAGGGTGCTACCGCTGGCCCGATACAAAAAGGTATGTTGTGTGCGAATTTTCCCGCGTCGTCGTGGGATTTCGTCTCCTTGCCAGCCGCTGTCGAGTGCCCTCCATGAAACGCAAAATGCCCGGTCTCAATGCTCTCAAAGCCTTCGAAGTGGCCGGCAGTACCGGCAGTTTTACCCGGGCTGCCGAGCTGTTGAACGTGACCCAGAGCGCGGTCAGTCGCCAGGTCCGGCAGTTGGAAGAACAGCTGGGCGAGCACCTGCTGGAGCGCCGTCACCACCACTTGGAGCTGACCAGCGCCGGGCGCGTGTTGTTGCGGGCGTTGCACCAGTCGTTCGACAAGATCGAGCTGACGGTGCGCAGCATCCAGCAGAAAACCCACTCCAATCGCTTGCACGTGAATGCGCCGCCGACCTTTACCAGCCGCTGGCTGATGCCGCGCCTGGGGCGTTTGCGCGAGGCCCATCCGGAGCTGGAACTGAGCATCACCACCTGTTTGCAGGACAGCTTGGCCCAGACCAGCACCCTGGATTGCGCCATCCGTTTCGGCAATGGTGAGTGGGATGGCCTGGACAGTTCACTGCTGGTGCAAGAGCGGCATATCGCGGTGTGCGCGCCGTCGTTGTACGCCCGTGAATGCAGTGATGGGGTGGACTTGAATCGCATGACCCTGCTGCACGTGTTGGCCAGCGAAGACCAGCGATACCTCACCTGGAAACACTGGCTCGACGCGGCGCGCATTCATGGCGTGGATACCCAGGGTGGTTATGAGTTCGACCTGCTGGACCTGGCCATTCGTGCGGCTACCGATGGGTTGGGCATCACCATTGCCGACTGGCACATGGTGGCGGCGGAGTTGGCGTCGGGGCAGTTGACCCAGGTAATGAACGTGCACGTGGAAGGGCACCAGTCCTATTGGCTGGTGACACGCCCGGAGCAAACGGACCTGCCGCAACTGCAGGTGTTCAGCCAGTGGTTGCAGGAAGAAATCTGGTTGGCGCAGCGCCAGTTGCAACCGTCCACCGCCGCGAGCGCCTGACCGCCCACAGATCCCTGTAGGAGCCGGCTTGCCGGCGATGCAAGCGCCCAGGTTTTTCAGGTACACCGCGTTGATGCCATCGCAGGCAAGCCAGCTCCCACATTCGACGGCATTTCAACGGATGGACCCGGTCACCTGTGGGAGTTGTCGAGCTTTAGCGAGGCTGCGAAGGCGGTGGTTCAGGCGACATCACTATTAGCTGTGCCGCCGCTTTCGCAGGCAAGCCAGCTCCCACATTCGACGGCATTTCAACGGATGGACCCGGTCACCTGTGGGAGTTGTCGAGCTTTA
>NZ_JBWKRS010000010.1:150478-191955 GCF_059419385.1 Pseudomonas sp. GW821-FHT05H12
TAGCGAGGCTGCGAAGGCGGTGGTTCAGGCGACATCACTATTAGCTGTGCCGCCGCTTTCGCAGGCAAGGCAGCTCCCACATTTGACGGCATTTCAAAGGATGGACCCGGCCACCTGTGGGAGTTGTCGAGCCTTGGCGAGGCTGCGAAGGCGGTGGTTCAGGCGACATCGCTATTGACCGTGCCGCCGCTTTCGCAGGCAAGCGCCTACAGGTTGATCGTGATCTGCGCACACAACCCGCCGCCCGGGCGGTTGCTCAAGGTCAGTGAACCGCCAATCGCCACGGCCAGTTGCTGGGCAATCGCCAGCCCCAACCCGGTGCCGCCGGTGCCGCGGTTGCGTGAGCTTTCTACCCGGTAGAACGGCTGCATCACCTGTTTCAACTCGTCTTCGGCAATGCCGGGGCCGTTGTCGAGCACCTTGATCGACAACTCGCCACCCGCCGTCGAGCCCACTTCCAGTTGTGCAGAACCGGCGAACTTCAGGGCGTTGTCCACCAGGTTCACCAGCACCCGGCGCAAGGCGTGGGGGCGGGTGTCGAGCACCACGGCGCTCTTGCCGGTAAGGCTGACCTGTTTGTTCATGTCCTGGTAGTCAAACACCAAACTGTCGAGAAAGGCGTCTAGGTTGATGCGGTGACTGGCTTCGGTGGCACCGTGCACGCTGCGCGCATAGGCCACGCCTTCACGCACCAGGTGCTCCATTTCCCCGAGGTCGCTCCACAGTTTGTCGCGGTCGACCGAGTCTTCCATGAACTCGGCGCGCAGTTTCATTCGGGTGATCGGGGTTTGCAGGTCATGGGAAATCGCCGCGAGGATCTGCATGCGCTCCTTGAGGTATTCGGCAATGCGCTTTTGCATTTCGTTGAACGCCGCCGCTGCGTGGGCCACTTCGGTGGGGCCTTTTTCGTCCAGTGGCGTGGGGTGGGCGTTGGGGTCGAGGGTTTCCACGGCACGCGCCAGGCGCGTCAACGGGCGGATCGCCAGGCGCACAGCAAACCAGGTGCAGCCCAGCAACAGCGCCAGTTGCAGGATGAGCACCACCGGCAACCAGTAGGCCACGGGCTGGGCGGCGGGGCGCACGTCGAGGGTGATCGGGTTGCCGTCGGCCAGGGTCAGGTGCGCCTGGAAGTGCTTCTGCTTGCCGGGGATGTCACGAAAGGTCAGGGCATAGTGCTCACCCAGCGCATCGCTGATCGAGGTGGCTGCCATGGGTACATCGTCGCTGCGCATCGGCTCGCCGGGCTCACCGGCGTTGAGCAGGTAGCGGTAGTTCTGCCGGTCCAGGCGCGGCAGCCAGCTGGCGCGTTCATTGGCGGGCAGGCGGTCGAGGATCGCCACCGAGGTGGCCACGTCGTTTTCCAGGTTGCCCAGCATCACCGTGCGCGCGCTGATGTAGCGCTCGTAGAACTGCGCGCTGAACGACAACCCGTGGGCGCACAGCAGGCTGATCAGGAAGATCAGCGACAACTGCGACGCCAGGGTACGCGGCCAGCCCCACTTGAAATTCATTGGTCAGCCCCGAGGATTTCCACCGGCAGGGAGAACACATAACCTTCGCTGCGCACGGTCTTGATGTAGGCCGGTTCCCGCGCATCATCCAGCAAGCGCTGGCGCAGGCGGCTCACCAGCAGGTCGATGGAGCGGTCGAACAGGTCGGCGTCGCGGCCTTGGGTGAGGTTGAGCAACTGGTCGCGGTTGAGCACGCGTTGCGGGTGGTCGAGGAACACCCGCAGCAGGCGGTATTCGGCACCGCTCAGGGCCACCAGCGTGTCGTCTTCGTCGAGCAGGTGGCGGGCGGTGGTGTCCAGGCGCCAACGGCCAAAACGGATCAACCGCCCGGTTTCGCTGACCACCAGGTTGGGCGGCAACATCCGCGTACGGCGCAACACGGCGTTGATGCGCGCCAGCAATTCGCGGGCGGCGAAAGGCTTGACCAGGTAATCGTCGGCGCCCATTTCCAGGCCGATGATGCGGTCGGTTTCGTCGTTGCGCGCGGTCAGCATCAGCACCGGCGTAGCCTTGTGTTTGCCCACCCGCAGCTCGCGGCACAGCTGCAAGCCGTCATCGCCGGGCATCATGATGTCGAGCACGATCAGGTCCACGGGGGTGGTGTCGAGGAAGCTGCGCATCTGCCGACCATCGGCGACCACGGTGGTGCGCATACCGTTTTTCTTCAGGTAATTACCCACCAGTTCGCGGATCTCCCGGTCGTCATCGACGATCAGGATGTGATCGACATGATCCATGCTGCCTTCCTCAATAAGTAGTCAATGGTGCGCAGTCTAGCCACTGCCCGAGGCCTTGCCTTGTGCCCTTTGTATTGCAGTGTATCTGGCGTTGGGGAGATACACGACGACGCAAAAAAGCCGATACAGAGGGGGGCATTGGTACCTTTACGCGCTACGGACGCCATCGCTTGCAGGCGCTGGCTTGCCAGCGATGGTGGCCGCAAGATCACCGTTGTGTTCAAGGACGCCATCGCCGGCAAGCCGGCTCCTACGGGATTGATGGTGATATCCAGCCTTGCGCTGCCCCCTGTAGGAGCTGGCTTGCCAGCGATGGCGATTTCAATTTCACCACTGAGCTCAGGTGGGCTTTCGCCGGTGATCACGTCGGTTATGTGCTAATGAATTTTAAGTATTTCTGGTTATAACCGGTGATGAGTACAGTTGCCCATCATTCTCCATCCTCGCCGCCGGGAAATTGTTCATGAACCGTCCCCACGGGCAGCCCACGCCGATCCTGACTTTGCCCCAGGGCGAAAAAGACCCGTTGTCGATCCGCGCCAAGGCCCTGGTATTTTCCGACCCGCGTTCGCTGCAACTGCTCGACTACCTCAAGCGCGTCGGCCCCAGCGAAGCGCCGGTGTTGATCAATGGCGAGACCGGCACCGGCAAGGAGCTGGTGGCACGCTACATCCACAGCGCCAGCGGGCGTACCGGGGCGTTTGTGCCGGTGAACTGCGGCGCCATCAGCGAAACCCTTGCCGAGAGCGAATTCTTCGGACATGAGGCCGGGGCGTTTTCCGGTGCGGTGGGCCGGCGTGGTGGCTGGTTCGAAGAGGCGCACGGCGGCACGCTGTTCCTCGATGAAATCGGCGATCTGCCGCTGCCCCTGCAGGTGAAGTTGCTGCGGGTGCTGCAGGAGCAGGAAGTGGTGCGCGTAGGCTCGCGCAAGCCGATCAAGATCGATATTCGCCTGGTGACCGCCACCAACATCGACCTGGAGCAGGCCGTGGAAGCGGGTAATTTCCGCCTGGACCTGTTCTACCGCATCAACGTCGCCCAGGTGCAGGTGTTGCCCCTGCGTGAACGGCCGCTGGATATCCTGCCGCTGGTGGAACACTTCCGTCGGCTGTACAGCGCCAAGCTAAAGATTGCCGAACCGATGCTGTCTGAATCCGCCACCCAAGCCCTGCTGGATTACCCGTGGCCGGGAAACATCCGCGAGCTGGAAAACGTGGTGCACCTGGCGCTGCTGGTAGCCGGTGACAAGCCGATCATGCCCAGCCATCTCAAGTTTTCCGCCGGCCTCAGCGCGATGCACGCCAGCGTCAACAACGGCGCGCCGCGCATTCCCCAAGAGGTGATTCGCGAGCAGTTGTTGCGCTTGTTCGAGGTGCCGGGGGACACGCTGTTGCACGACATCGAAGACCTGATCGTGCGCGAGGCATTCGGGTTCTGTGGCTTCAACCAACTGCGCACGGCAGACTTGCTGGGGATTACCCGCAATGCCATGCGCACGCTGCTGGTCAACCACGGCATGCTCAAGGGGCGCGCGAAGCCTTGAGCAACAAGGCTTCAAACACCTTTTGCATCGATGGCTCATCGCTGTGGGCCACGTTGAAGCGCATCGAGTCGCGATGGGCCGGGTCATAACCGAACAGCACCCCCGGCGCGAGCACCAGGCCTTGCTTCAAGGCGTCCTGCGCCAACTGCTCGCCGTTCACCCCTCGGGGCAGGCGCGCCCAGATAAACATCCCGCCTTCATACGCCATTGGCAGCTCGCAGCCACAGCGCTTGAGCCATTGCTCGACACGCCCACCGACCTCCAGCAACCGCTGCACCATACGCTTGCGGTGTTTGGCGTAACTGCCTTCGCTGAGCATGCGGTACACGATCTGCTCGAACAGCTCCGACGTAATGCCGCCGCTCATCAGCTTCATGTTGGTCAGGTTGGCCGCCAGTTGCGGTGCGGCCACCACGTAACTCACACGCGCGTTCGCGCTCAGGACCTTGGAGAAACCTGACAGGTAGGTGACCTGGTCGAGTCCGGCGAGGGCGGCCAGGCGCGGGGGAGGGTTGGGGTGCAGGTCGCCGTAGAGGTCATCCTCGATGATGTGGCACTGATACTGCCGGGTCAGTTGCAGCAGGCGAAATGCCTGGCTGGGGCTGAAGGAGTGGCCGGTGGGGTTGTGCAGCACACCGGTGGTCAGGTACAGGCTGGGGCGATGCTCGGCCAATAGCTGTTCGAGGGCCGCGAAGTCGAAGCCGTCGGGGCGGCGCTCGATGGTCACCACCTTGACCCCATGCAGGGCCAGGTTGGCGTGGAAGTTGAAATAGCACGGGGCGTCCAGCAGCACGGTGTCGCCGGAGCGGGCGAGCAGGCGCATCAGCATGTCCAGGCCCTGCACGGTGTTGGGGGTGGTGATGATTTGTTCCACCGGCACCGACAAGCCTTCAGCGTGCAGCTTCTGTTGCAGGGCCTGACGCAGCGGCAGCAGCCCGGCCGGCGTGCCCAGCCCGGCGACGCGCAACGATGGCGCGCGCACCACGCTGCGCATGGCTTGGCGGATGGCTTCGCTGTTGAGCCAGTCTTCCGGCAGGTGGCCGCCCCCGGGGCGCAGTTCGGCGCCGACGGTGGCCAGGGGGCGGCGCAACACGCTGAGTAAATCCTGGGGCAGCAGGTCGACCCAGTTCGCGCTGGTCGGGCGCAGGGTGTCCATCGCCACAAAGTAGCCACGGCCCTGGCTGGACGTGAGCAGGTTGCGCCCGCGCAGCCGGTCCAGCGCCTCGTTGAGGGTGAACTTGCTCACGCCCAAAACCTGAGTCAGCTCACGCACCGACGGCAACTTGCTGCCGGGGGCCCATTCGCCGTTCTGGATGGCCTGGCTGAACGCCTCGACAATCTGCTGCACTTTTGGGGTGCCTGGCGTAAAGGCAATGGCGGATACGAACATAAACCTTCCTTGCGTTTGCCGGTGATTTTACCGGTAAAGTTCGGCCAGATTAGGCCTGACTTTACCTGCCTTGTGCAATGCCGTTTGCCTAGACTGCGCGCTCTCTTCCTCGGGTCCATGGTCATGACAAGCGCGTTAACCCTGTCTTCGTTTCTCTACTTCCTGCTGTTTTGCGCGGCCATGACCTTCAGCCCCGGCCCCATGACCCTGATGTTGTTGAGCCTGGGCCTGCGCGACGGCTTGCGCAGTTCGATCCCGGCGCAGATCGGGGCGAGCGTGTCGTACCTGATCTCGATCCTGATCTTTGCCGTGGGCTTTTCCGAGTTGGTCCGCGGTTACCCGGTGATCACCCAGGTCATCCAGGTGGTGGGCGTGGCGTACATTCTGCACCTGGCTTACAAACAGTGGACCAGCGGCGGCATCGCGATCGACCGGATTGGCCACGTGGAGGCCGCGCGCAGCCGGTTCGGCAAAGGGCTGCTGACCGGCTTCTCCAACCCCAAGACCCTGATCATGTTCAGCGCGGTGTTCCCGCAGTTTGCCGGGAGCGGGGGGCACAGCTCGATGGTCGACATTGCCATCCTCGGGCTGACGTTCCTGGTGCTGCAGTTCATCAGCGGTTGCCTGTACTGCTATTTCGGCCAGCGCATCAAGCACCTGCTGGAAAACCCCCAACGACAGAAAGTGCTGCAACGGGCGACAGCCGTGCTGCTGGTGGGCGTGGCGTTGATGCTGGCCCGTGGTTTGACGCATTGATCGGGCTTATGAGCGGTAGTGGCGATTTGACGCCCCCCTGATAGACTCCAGGCATTCATCAAGGATCACACCCTCACCATGACGGCTGCCGGAGGAAATGGACTTCCGCTCGCTTCACGGTTGTACAAGTCGCGCACACTGGGGCTGACGCTCGGTTTTGTGTGCGTGGCGTTTGGCATGTACCCGTTGCATCCGCCTGCCTGGGTCTGGGTGTGGATGGTGATCAACGCGTTTGTCTGGCCACACCTGGCGTTCCGCCTGTCGCTGCGCGCCGCCCATGCGTTGCGCAGTGAGCGTCGTAACTTGCTGTTCGATTCGTTCTGCGGCGGGTTCTGGGTGGGGGCGATGCACTTCAACCCGCTGCCCAGCGTGACGACCCTGTCGATGATGACCATGAACAACGTCGCCATCGGCGGGCCGCGCTTCATGCTTGCCGGCTGGGTGGCACAGGCGTTGGGGATGGGTACATCGTTGCTGCTCTTTACTCCGGCTTTCATCGCCGTCACCACTTCGGCACAGCTCTATGCGTGCCTGCCGATCCTGATGGTGTATCCCCTGGCGCTGGGGTGGATCTGCTACCGCCAGGCCGTGACCCTGGCCCGGCACAAACGCGAGTTGCTGGCCCTGAGCCGTACCGACAGCCTGTCCGGCCTGCTCAACCACGGCGCGTGGAAAGACCATCTGGAAATCGAATTCCAGCGTTGCCGACGTGGCCCGGCGGGCGCTGCGATTGCCTTGATCGACATCGACCACTTCAAGGTCATCAACGACACCTACGGCCACGTTACCGGCGACATCGTGCTGCGCCAGCTCAGCAAGGTATTGCGCCAGAACCTGCGCGCCACCGACCTGGCCGGGCGTTATGGCGGTGATGAATTTTGCGTGATCCTGCCGGACATGCCGCTCAACCGCGCCACCGAAGTGATGGACGCCTTGCGTGATCGCTTCAACGCGTTGGCCTATGCGCAGGACCCGACGTTGCGCGTGAGTTTGAGCATCGGCCTGGCGCCCTACCAGGCGGACCACGCCGATTCCACCAGTTGGCTCAACGATGCCGACCAGGCGTTGTACGAAGCCAAGAGCAGCGGGCGCAACCGGGTCAGTTCGGTACAGGGGAGTTGGTTACGCTCGGTTTAGTGGGGTAGGGTGTTGCGGCACCTCATCACAAAAACAAGGATCGGTTCATGCTCTTCACCTTCTCCCGTACCCTGCTGGCCGCCACCCTGGCGTTGTCCTTTGCCGTGCCAGCCTACAGCGCCGAACCCCACAAACAGATCCAGGCACAGGCCGAGCAGTACAAGCCCGACGCCCTGAAACTGCTGGAGCGTTTGGTGAATATCGATTCCGGTTCTGGCTACGAGCCAGGTCTGACCCAAGTGCGCGACATTGCCGTCGACGAGCTGAAGCAACTGGGTTTTTCCATTGAGTTGGTGCCAGACAAAGCGGCCAACAACAGCCATGTGATCGCCACCCTCAAGGGCACCGGTAAAGCCAAGATCCTGCTCATGGCCCACATGGACACCGTGTTCAAGGAAGGATCCGCCGCCGAGCGCCCGTTCCACATCAAGGACGGTCGCGCCTACGGCCCGGGCGTGATGGATGACAAGGGCGGCATCGTCGCCGGCATCTACGCGCTCAAAGTGCTCAAGGACCAAGGCTTCAAGGACTACGCCCAAATCACCTTCCTGCTCGACGCCAGCGAAGAAACCGGTTCTGACACCGCCTCCGACCTCATCCGCAAAACCGCCAAGGGCCACGACGTGACCCTCAACCTGGAACCCGGCCGCCCAGCCGATGGTTTGGTCGTGTGGCGCAAAGGCAGCGCGACCGCCGTGGTCGAAGTCAAAGGCAAGGCCGCTCACGCCGGCGTCGCGCCAGAGCTGGGCCGTAACGCCGCAATGGAAGCTGCCCATCAGATACTGCAACTGGGCAAGCTCGGGGATGAAGAGAAGAAAACCACCATCAACTTCACCGTGCTCAAGGCGGGCGACCGGGTCAACGTGATCCCTGATCAAGCCACTGCCAAGGCCGACGTGCGCGCGGCGTTGCCGGAAGAGTTCGACCGTATCGAGAAAGACCTGGCGCGGGTATCGGCCAACAAGCTGATCCCGGAAACCGAAGTGAAGACGTCGTTGCAGCGCGGCCTGCCGCCAATGCCACAGACGCCGGAATCGGACAAGCTTGTTGCGATTGCCCAGGGGATCTATGGCGAATTGGGCAAGAAACTCACGGTTGAAGGCAGCGGTGGGGCGGCGGATGCGAGCCTGTCGGCCGGGGTCGGGACGCCGACCTTGGACGGGTTCGGGATTGTGGGCGGCAACATCCATACGCCGGAGGAATACGCAGAAGTGGAAAGCGTAGCGCCGCGTATCTACCTGCTGAGCCGGATGATCATGGAGCTGAGCAAACGCTAGTCCTTGTAGTGAGCAGGCTTGCCCTGCGCTGGGCTGCGAAGCAGCCCTAATCCATTCGGCGCCAATCTGCCTGAAGAAATGCGGCGCTTCGGTTGGGGCCGCTTCGCAGCCCGGCGCGAGCAAGCTCGCTCACTACAGGGGTGTGGATTACGTTTGCTGGTGTGGGGGTTACCACGTTGATGGGTCTTCGACGCTGGCTTTTTGGAGGTCGTCTTTCCAGACCTCATGGGCGAGTCGGTAGATGTCGGCGAAGAAGCCTCGGGGGTCGACGATCTCGGTTTCGTCCCAAGCCATTTTTGAATACTCCTCTGGGTCATCCTCAAAATAAGTATGGAAATTAAAGTCTTCTGTGTTCAGTGCATAAGTTAACGTTTCTATTAGCTTGTATCTGTGGCGATAGGAAAGTTTGTTGAATGGATCTAGACAGTATTCAAGTATTAATGCTTCTCGGTCTTTACGTTCGTTTGGGTTGAAGCGGGCGAGTGCTTTTCCCTTAGTGTTCTCTCTGTCGTAAATGTCAAAAATTCCGACGAAATATTTTAGGCTGGCGTTGAAATGGATGTGTTTGGATAAAGGGTGATATAGCAAATCCGGTTTTTCCAAGTGGGAATAACTGTATTAAAAATCTCAAGAGCCACAGAGCTAGTTTAGTTGGGCTGCTCCCATTCTGCAGTCAAAGTGTTCACGTTCATTGTAGTGAGCAGGCTTGCCCTGCGCCGGGCTGCGAAGCAGCCCCAAACCATTCGACGCCGATCTGCCTGAAGAAACGAGTCGCCTCGGTTTGGGCCGCTTCGCAGCCCGGCGCGAGCAAGCTCGCTCACTACAGGGGGTGTAGATTACGTTTGCTGGTATGGGGGTTACCACGTTGATGGGTCTTCGAGACTAGCTTTTTGGAGGTCATCTTTCCAGACTTCATGGGCGAGTCGGTAGATGTCGGCGAAGAAGCCTCGGGGGTCGACGATTTCGGTTTCGTCCCATGCCATGGTTGTGTATTCGTCGTAGTTGCTTTCGAACTCTTTAGAGAAAATATAGTCTGGACTATTTAGTGCGTCTTTAAGCAAGGAGCTCAGGACGTATCTGTGTCTGTAGGATAGGTATAACAGTTCTTTTAAAATAAACTCTTTAATTATTATTTGCCGCTCTTCAGTATTGTTAGGGTCGTACTTCCATAGGGCCGCACCTTTGGTTTCTTCAAGGTCGTATATCGATAGTGCCCCTAATACGTGCGAAATTCTGGGGATGTATGGAGCTTTCATGAAGGGACATTTCAGCATTGGATACTCACGTGAGAAAGTGGCAAGTGATCGAGTCAGGATGTTTATGTAATGCTTGAAAGATTTAATGTTTTTATTTTATTGTCCCTGATTGAATTTTTGCCTCGCTGCTGTAGCGCTTGAGGCTTTCAAGCAGTACTTTCATGAATTGTCTTTTGTCCGTTATTTCATCTTCAAAGTATGTGTCGAATAGATAAAAGACGGCCTCAAAGTCATCGCCTTTTGAAAGGTATAGTTCAATGGTATCTATAAACCATATCTGTTCATCCTCTCTGTATGAGAGGAATTCAGGCTTTGTCAATATATTAAAAAGCTCTGCAAGCTCAGTTTCACTGTTGACGTTTTTTGAAGCTATGATCTCTTCTCGTTCTAAATTTTTGGTGTTTTCCGTGCAATATATGAACAAAAGGCCTTGGAGTATTTCGAGATTCGGTTTGTTTTTCATCTATCGATCCTGCAGTTGGGCAAGCTGGGGGATGAAGAGAAGAAAACCACCATCAACTTCACCGTGCTCAAGGCGGGTGACCGGGTTAACGTGATCCCAGACCAGGCCACCGCCAAGGCCGACGTGCGCGCGGCGCTGCCGGAAGAATTCGATCGGATCGAGAAAGACCTGGCGCGGGTATCGGCCAACAAGTTGATCCCGGAAACCGAAGTGAAGACCTCGTTGCAGCGCGGCCTGCCGCCGATGCCACAGACGCCGGAGTCGGACAAGCTCGTTGCGATCGCCCAGGGGATCTTTGGCGAGTTGGGCAAGAAACTCACAGTTGAAGGCAGCGGCGGTGCGGCGGACGCGAGCCTGTCGGCCGGGGTCGGGACGCCGACGTTGGACGGGTTCGGGATTGTGGGCGGCAACATCCATACGCCGGAGGAATACGCAGAAGTGGAAAGCGTAGCGCCACGTATCTACCTGCTGAGCCGGATGATCATGGAACTGAGCAAACGCTGAATGAGTCAGTCCTTGTAGTGAGCAGGCTTGCCCTGCGCTGGGCTGCGAAGCAGCCCTAATCCAGCCGACGGTGATCTGCCTGAAGAAAAGCGGCGCCTCGCTTGGGGCCGCTTCGCAGTCCGGCGTGAGCAACCTACGGGGATTAGAACGATTTGGGGCTTAGCTGAGCTTTTCATAATCCTCTGCGCCTAATGACTTCAGCCAGCTCTTGAAGAAGTTGATTTGATCTTGTGGGTTGTTCGTGAGATTGCTTTCCTCGTAAGAGAATATATTAACTATATTATCTCTATTTGCCTGTTCTCCTAGCGTCATCTCATAAGCAACAATTCCCGCACTCATCTGGGATGCCATTCTTGAGGGGAAGACGTTTACTTTGGCTCCTTTGCATAAAAATGTTATATGAGGAAAGTCTGCTCTGATTTTCGCAAGGCAGATATAAAGATCCTTTTCCTGATAAGTTTTGTTAAAATTTTCTGCTTCGGAAAATGTCATCGTTAGTTTTTGGGCGTCGTATCTTACGGATACCTCCGATTTCTGACCATTTATAATTGCCTTTATTTTTTGCTCTTCCATTTTATTTCCTATTTGGGTTCGGTATTGAATAGCCTACATAGCTTCCGTCACGTTTCAAAGGTGTTACGCCCAAAATGTCCTCTGGATTTATCTTATGATGGATAGCAAATTCGTTTTCGTTTGCAAAAGGGGTAGCCTTTCCAAGCTCTAAATTTACATCGTGTCCCGGCAGGCTTTTTAGAGTGTATAGATAGCCTTTTTTTGTCCCGTAACTCGTTGCGAAGTCTTTGGCGGTATCAATTGAGGGGGAAGTGCTGATAAAGTTGCTTGGAGGGTCATTACTATCATAGGCGTGTAAATATAGGTCGTTGCTGTCGCCCTTGCTTTTAAAACCGTTCTTAAAAATTTCATCCGGATGTTTTTGGTCTCCTCTATATAAATAGTCCTCGGCATTGCTTGTTTCGGGTGGCGTGGGTTCTTGCTGGTTAGCTTTTACTGTTGCAGATGGGCTCTCAGCTATAACCCCCGGTTTACACCCGTCACCCGGACATGTGCTTAAACCCAGCGGATCCACCCACCCCGTAGGATTGGGCACGTACCGGTACGCGTTGATCCCACCCGCCAGCTTCAGCGGATCCGGTGTCAGGTAACGACCAATATCTGGATTGTAGTAGCGATGGCGGTTGTAGTGCAGCCCGCTTTCCTGATCGAAGTACTGACCCTGGAATCGCAGCGGGTTGTCGATTTTTCCGACGTCCAGGCGGCTGATTTCGCCGTAGGCGCGGTAGTGGGCGGACCAGACGATTTCGCCGGAGGGGGCGGTGAGTTCTTGCGGGGTGCCCAGGTGGTCGAGTTGGTAGTGGTAGGGCTTGGTTTGTTTGGGACCGAAGCCTTCCAGTAAAGCCAGCGGCCTGAAGCTACCGGGTTCGTAGAGGTAGCTGCGGTGCCGGTCCTTGTGGTGCTCGGCAATCAGCTTGTCGCCTTGCCAGAAAAACTCCGTGGTTATGTCATCTACGGTTTTGCTGATCCGCCGCCCAAACGGGTCATATCGGTAGCTGGCGGTCTGCCCATTGGGTTGAGTGATGCCAACCAGCCGATGCTGGCAGTCATAACGGTACTCGGTGACGAGTAGATGACCTTTGCCACGCCGCTCACGGATCAGATTACCGAACGCGTCATAGTCGTAATGCCGATCCCCCTGAATCATCAGCCGATTGCCAGCCACGATGTCCGGGCCGGGGCGGTTTTGTATGAGCAGGTTGCCCGCCGGGTCGTGGGCGAAGCGTTCTTGTAAATCTTGGGAGTGGTCGGCGCGGGTGAGGCGGTTCAGTGGGTCGTGGGTGTAGTCGTGCTGGCCCTTGCGGGTGTCGAGCAGGCGGGTGAGGTTGCCAGATTTGTCGTAGGTGTAGTGGCGTGCGTAGAGGTGGTGCTCCTGTTGGGTGACGGTGTGGGCATGCAGGCGTTGTTGGTCGTCGTAGTGGTAGTGGCTGAGCAGTTGGCCTTGTTGGCGCTGGTGTTCCTGGCCAGCTTTGAACAGGTGGGAGGTGAGGACTTCGCCATTGAGTTCGACGGTGGCGAGGTGGCCGCCTTTGGCATGATTAAAAACAAGACGGTTGTTGTCGGGCAGGCGCAGGTGCTGGAGTTGGCCGCAGGCGTCGTAGCCATAGCGCAAAGTGCCCCAGCCTTGGTGTTCGGCGGTGAGGCGGTTTTGGCTGTCGTACTCGTAGGCTAAAGCCCAGTGACCGTCTTCGACACCGAGGAGGTTGCCTTGGCGGTCGTAGGTGTAGTCGACGGTTTTGCCATCGGGGAGGGTTTTTCTTACGAGGCGGCCAGCAGGATCGCGCTGGTATTTAGTAACCAGCTGACTGCCGTCGTCGCCGTGTTCGGTCTTTTCCTGCAGGTTGCCGTTGAGGTCGTAGACGTAGGTCGTGCGCTGACCGTCAAACCCTGTCTCCTGCTGGATCAGGCCATTGGGGTGGTACTGCAACCCATAGATCTCGCCGACTTCGTTTTCGATCTCAGTCAGCAATAACCGCGCATTGTCGTAGCGATACTTGACCTGGGTGCCGTCGGAATTAATACGACGGCTGATCAGATGCAGCCCATCCGCATACTCATAGCGGGTAACGCGGCCTAACTCATCCCGCTCAGACGTGATTTTTCCGTAAGGGTTGTAGCTGTATTCCCTAAAAGCGCCCCCCGGCAACACCACCCGAATCAAGCGTCCCACGCTGTCCCACTGATACTGGGTCAGCGCGCCATGTTCATCCTCTCGCGCCACCTGACGGCCAAGGTCGTCATAGCGATACCGCTTAATCCCACCCTCCGGCAGATGCTCCTCAAGCAACTGCCCACGCTCATTCCACACCAGCCGCTGACAACTGTTATCCGGAAACCAAACCCCCGTCAGTTGCCCATATTTGTTGTAGCTGTAGTCCGTACTGTGGCCGTTGGGGTCAATCCTGCGGGTGATATCGCCCCTGTCATTTCGCTCATACTTCCAGACTGCCTGACCACGCCTTACAACCCGTACGAACCCGTTGTCATGCTCGTAGGACGTCGGCTCATCGTCCCCCGGAAACAACGCCACCAAGCGTCCAGCTTCGTCGTACTGATAGGCCGTGATCGCGCCCAGTGGGTCCTGCTCAACCGTCAGCCGGCCTTTGTCATCGTAGGATTTGAAGTGCTCGGCGCCGTCCGGATCAATGCGTTGCACCAACCGCGCACGCTCGTCATGCACATAGACTTCCTGGCTGCCATCGGCGTTAAACACCGTGACCTGGCCGTTGTCATCCCAGGCATAGCGCGTGTCCATCTGCGAAAAGCTCGCCCAGTGCCGGACACAGCGCGCCGCCTTGCCAGACCGTTCCCACTCCCAGAAGAAACTCGCCCCACCGGCCAACTGGCGTTCAAGAATGACGTGCTGATCGTCGTAGCGATAAAACTCGCTTTCACCGACAGCGTTGGTCGCACACACAAGCCGGCCAAGGTCGTCATAGGCGTAGGAAACAACGGTGTACTCGGTGACCCAGACAAACTCACCCGGCCCTTCGGCCCGATGAATCTGATAGTCCACACCAACAATGCGGCCCGACGAATAGCGCAAAAACAACGACCGCCCGACGCCGTTATCCACTCGCTCAATGCGCCCCCTGAAGTCCCGGGAGATACGCAGCCGGTTGTCATACGCATCGCTGATGGCTGTCAGAAAACCATTAACGAAATGGTAGAAACGCGAGCCTTGCGCCAGCACCCATTCATCCGGCAATACCCCCAGATAAATCGCCGCTTCGGCCAAGCTGTTGGTGATCGCAGGGCGGGCGGAGGAGGGCAGTGGAAACTCAGTCGAGCGGTTCTCATGATCGGTCCACACCACCGAATCACCGGAAACCTCCAGCCGGTGCGCCAGCGCATGACTCCAACCAAACCCCAACCCGCAATCCACTTCCACCGCGCTGGTGCGATAAAGCCGCGTCCATTCGAACGGCAATATCCCATCGAGCGTGCCATCGGTGAGGGTGAGCAATTCCTCGCCGGTGACCATCGACACCGGACAACCGTTAGTGCACGTAGTCGCCGAACACGTCGCCGCATCACCGTTCTGGTTCTTCCCTGACGCCGGCACGTCATCGACCTGTTCCTGCCTGACCAGCACCGTACGCTGTGCAGCCTTTTCCCGAACTACCGGCACCGGGTTTGAAACCAGGTGATTCCCAGCCTTCAACGGCACAGCCGGGATCATCTTGATCGGCGTTGCAGGCCCCCCAAGCAATAAAGGTCTAACCACCTCGACATGTGCGTCCAAACGGGGCCCTACAAGCTGCTCCGCCAACATCTCCAGCCATTTACGCACTCGGCCGGACTTGATATGCCCCAGCACCTGAACCCCGAGGCGCACCGTTACACCCATGCCTGCCGTTGCCCGAATCAGCAACAGGTTGATCAGGATCTCGCCGGTGATTTCGCCCATCACCTCGTTCATTTCCTGCGGTGGCAACATCCGAATCCAGCTGGATATCGCCGACACATAAATGAACAACAGCGGCTCGTCATTGAGCACCAGCAAACCCTTGGCAATGGATTCACTGCCCAGCTTCAGCAGTTCATCTAGTTCGGCTTGCGACAGGTAGTGCAGCAGCTTTTCACTGTTGGGCTTTATATCGGCCAGCAAGTCGAACAGCTGGGTGAGGTTGTCCCAAAGGCTGTACAACGCCTTGCCCATGCCACTCAGAAACGCTGTCTCCAGCATCCGGCGTCGGTCAAGCGGGGTGGCGTCGGTATAGTCTTTCCACTGGGTTTCGAAGGTGCTGTTCCAGGCTTCACGCAAACGCGTTTCCAACCCTTCGATCACAGTCTGGTAAGACGCATACAGCGCCTTGACGTGGTCCTTGGAAACGTTGGGATAAAAGGTGACCTGGTAACGTTGATCGCGGGTGCAATCCTTTACTTCAAGAATGCCGCTGGGGCCGATGGTGCGATGAAGGGGAGGGCCGATTGGGCTGCCATCCGGGGCGATGGCTTGGAGCATCACGGGTGTGTTGCCGATTGGCACGAACTGGGTGCTTTCAAACAGGTGCACCAGCGTCAGCGAACCCTGTGCGTCGCACATGCCGACGGTGGGACTTGGTGCTTTAGAGGAGATCGGCGCGACCAGCGCTACTTCATCGCCGACCTTGAAGACCTGTTCGACTTCCAGCGCTGAAAAGCTCCAAAAGCTTTCCGCCCAGTCATCAAACGTGTTCAGGCATTCCCGGAAATCGCGAAAGACGGCTTCGACATCGACCGTCTTCACGTCCATTGGGGTCAGGGCGAGCCTGCCAATGGCCGGGTTCAAGAAACAGCTCCAACAACAAGAAAATCCATCTGCAATCCTTCGCACTGTGTGATCAGGCGAAGGACTTTGCAGTGGTTTTCAGGCGTTTTCTGTAGAGCTTATCCGGCCGTCACGTGCGAGGTTTCAACAGCATTCGTACGCTTGCGTCCCAGCACCAAACTGCACATTGCCGGCAGGAACAACAGCGTCAACACCGTGCCCACCAGCACCCCGCCGATCAGCACATACGCCAGCGACGACCAGAACACCGACAGCGTCAGCGGAATGAACGCCAGCGCCGCCGCCAGCGCGGTCAATATCACCGGCCTTGCACGGCGCACCGTGGCTTCGATGATCGCCTCGCGAATGGCCATGCCGTGTTCCTCGTTCTGGCGGATCTGGTCGGTGAAGATCAGCGTGTTGCGCATCAAAATACCGCCAATGCCAATCAACCCCAGGATGGCGTTGAAGCCGAACGGCTGGTTGAACAGCAACAAGGTCGGCACCGCACCGATCAGCCCCAGCGGGGCGGTGGCGAAGACCATGAACATCACGCCGAACGAGCGCACCTGGAACATGATCACCGTGAGGGTCAGCAGGATCATGATCGGGAACAGCGCCGCCAGGGCAACGTTGGCCTTGGCGCTTTCTTCCACGGGGCCGCCGATGTCGATCTGGTAGCCGGCCGGCAACTTGGCAATCAGCGGTTGCAGGTCTTTGTAGGCGGCCATTTCCACGTCGGGCGGTTGCACGCCGTCGATGATGTCGGCGCGTACTTCCACCGTGGTCGCGCGGTTGCGACGCTTGAGGATGGGCTCCTCCATCACCGCCTGGAAATGCCCGACCTGGGCCAGCGGTACCGAGGTGCCGGCGCTGTTGGTCAGGGTCATGTTGTTGAGGTTACCCAGGTTCTCCCGCTGGTTGCCCTGGGCACGGGCAACAACCGAAACAGTGCGGTTACCTTCGCGCACTTCGGTGATCGGGTTGCCACTGAGCAATGCATTGAGCTGCGACTTGACCTCATTGGGCGTGAAACCCAGCAGGCGCAGACGGTCCTGATCCAACACCAGGCGATAACCGCTGGTGCGCTCGCCCCAATCGAGGAAGGCGTCCTTGGTCAGTTTGTTGGCGGCGACGACTTTGCGCACCTCTTCAGACAGACCGCGCAGTACGTCCACGTTCGGTCCGGAGACACGGAACACCACCGGAAACGGCACCGGCGGGCCGAACAGCAGTTGGGTCACGCGCACCCGTGCCGATGGAAACTCACCCGCCGCGATGCGCTCACGCATACGCAGCTTCAAGGCGTCACGGGCATGGGAGTCCGGGGTCTGCACGATCAGCTTGGCAAAGGCCGGGTCCGGCAGTTCGGGGTTCAGCGACAGGAAAAAGCGTGGCGCGCCGCCGCCCACATAAGTGTCCACCAAGCTGGTTTGCGGTTCTTCCAACAGGGCTTTTTCCAGCTGCGCGGCCACCGCCTCGGTGCTTTTGAACGCACTGCCAGGCGGCATGTACACCTCCAGGATCAGCTCTGAACGGTCGGAGTTGGGGAAGAACTGCTTCTTCACCACCCCCATGCCCAGCCCGCACAGCACAAACGCGGCCACCACCAGTCCGGTGACCAGCCAACGGCCGCGCACGCAGGCCTCCACCAGGCGGCGCAGCTTCTGGTAGTAGCGCCCGGCATAGATCGCGTCGTGGCCACCGGGCACGGGTTTGATCTGCGGTAGCAGTTTCACGCCGAGGTAGGGCGTGAACACCACGGCCACCAGCCAGGACGAAATCAGCGCAAAGCCGACGATCCAGAAGATATTGCCGGCATATTCCCCGGCGCCCGAGCGCGCAAAGCCCACGGGCAGGAAGCCGATGATCGTGACCAGCGTACCGGTCAGCATCGGCGCCGCCGTGGAACTCCAGGCAAAGGTCGCGGCATGGATCCGGTCGAAGCCTTCTTCGAGCTTCACCACCATCATCTCGATGGCGATGATCGCGTCGTCCACCAGCAACCCCAGGGAAATGATCAGTGCGCCCAGGGTGATACGGTCGAACTCGCGCCCGGTGAGCAGCATGATCACGAACACCACCGACAAGGTCAGCGGCACCGCTGCGGCCACCACCAAGCCCACGCGAAACCCCAGGGCCAGCAGGCTGATGACCATCACCACGGCCAGGGCGACAAAGAACTTGAGCATGAATTCATTGACCGCCAGGCTGATGTTCTTCGCCTGGTCGGACACCTTGGCGAAGTTCACGCCCAGGGGCAGGTCGGCCTGGATTTTGGCTTCCTGGGCCTTGAGGCTCTTGTCCAGTTCGAGGCCGTTCCAGTGCTTTTCCATGATCACCCCGAGCATCAGCGCCGGGTCGCCCTGATGGCGAATCCGATAGCTGGGCGGGTCCTCATAACCCCGGCTGACGCTGGCCACATCGGCGATGCGCAGCACGCGGCCGTTGACTTCCAGCGGCACGTTTTCAATCAACGCCAGGCTGTCGAAGGCGCCGTCGATGCGGATGTAGGCGCGGGCGCCGGCGGTTTCCACGAAGCCCGAAGGCGCCACGGCATTCTGGGCGGCGAGGGCGGCGAAGATCTGGTCGGGCTTGATGCCCAGGGTCGCCAGGCGTTCATAAGAGAACTCGACGAAGATGCGCTGCGCCTGCTCGCCGAGGATATTGACCTTCTTCACCCCCGGCAGGTTGAGGAACCCCTGGCGCAGGTCCTCGGCCATTTGCACCTGTTGCCGATGAGGCAGGTGCTCGGCCTCCAGGGCGTACAGCGCAAAGTAGACGTCGGAATACTCATCGTTGAAGAACGGTCCGATCACGCCCTTTGGCAGTTTCGAGGCTTCATCGCTGAGCTTCTTGCGGGTCTGGTAGAACAGGTCCTGGATCTCGCTGGGCCGCGTGGACTCCTTGTAGGTCATGCGCATCGAGACAAAGCCCGGTTGGGCGATAGTCTCGACGCGGTCGTAGTAATCCAGTTCCTGCAGGCGTTTTTCCAGGCGATCGGCCACTTGCTCCTGCATCTCCTGGGCGGTTGCCCCGGGCCAGGCGGCGGTGATGGTCATCACCTTGACGGTAAACGAGGGGTCTTCAGCGCGCCCCAGTTTGCCAAACGAGAAGATCCCGGCCGCAAGGATCGCGATGATCAGGAACAGCGTGACGGCGCGATGCTTGACCGCCAGTTCCGAGAGGTTGATGCCGCGCATGCTCAGTGGTCCTGTTTACGGTTGAGGGCCAATTGCTGGGCCGGCAGCAGGCGCACCCTGTCGCCGCTGTGCAGCAAGTGCGCGCCGAGGGCGACGATGGTCTGGCCGGGGGCCACGCCGCCGTCGAGCAGGGCGTCTTCCTGGCCGAGGCTGGCGACTTTCACCGGGGCGAAGGTGACCTTGTCGTCCGCGCCGATCAGCCACACGCCGGTGCCTTGTCCCGCATCCTGCAACGCGCCGATGGGCACCCGGGTTTGCTGGGCCTGGCCGTTGCCTTGCAGGCGTACGGTGATGGTGGAACCGAGGGCGAAGCGGTCGACGGCGCCGTGCAGCACGTAGCGGGCGCGGTAGGTGCGGGTGGTGGGGTCGGCGCTGGCGGACAGCTCACGAAGGGTGGCGGTGACGGCCTGGTCCGGGGCGCCGAAGGGGAAGGCCAGGGCTTTCTGCGAGGCCTGGTCGCGGCTGTTTTCCGGCAGGTTGACGATGGCTTCACGGGCACCGTCATGGGCCAGGCGCGCGACGATCTGCCCTTCGGCGACCACTTGCCCACGGTCGACCCGCACGTCGGTGATGATGCCGTCCCCGTCGGCCTTGAGGATGGAATAGGTGCGCCGGTTTTCGATCTGGCTGGCGTCAGATTGCGCGGCGGCCAGTTCGGCTTCGGCCACCCGCAGGTTGGTTGCCGACTGGTCGAAGATCTGCCGCGACACGGCGCCGGTGCTGGCCAGGCGCTGGTAGCGGTTTTCATCGTCGCGGCGTTGGCGCAGCTGCGCCTGGGCGGCGTTGACGCGGTTCTTCGCCGAACGCAGGGCCAGTTCGAAGTCGCCGATGTCGAGCACCAGCAAGGTGTCGCCACGGGATACGTGCTGGCCCGGGTCTACTTTGCGTTCGATGACCTTGCCGCTGACCCGGAAGCCCAAATCGCTTTCCGTGCGCGCCGCCACCACGCCGGTGTAGGCGCTTTGTTGGGTGCCGGCGGCTTCGACATTGGCCGCCAATACCGGGCGGGGCAGGGGCACTTCGGCGGCGGTGTCGGCCTTGCTGTTGCAGCCGCTAAGGGTGATCAACAGGGCCAGGGGCGTGAGAAGACGCAGGGGGAGAAGGTTCATGACGGGCTCCGGGGGTAACCAGTGGGCAAAAAATTATGGACATAATTTTTTACGCATATTATGGTCGAAATATAAATTAATCCAGCCCCCGGATATTCCCCATGGCAAACGCCCCGGTACCGTCACGCCGCTTGTTGTTTCTACTGGTTGCCCTTACCGCCTTGGGTGAGGTTTCGACCCAATTGATCATTCCCGGCCTTGGCGCTATCGAGCACGCACTGGCGGCGCCAGCGGGTTCGGCATTGCTGGCGTTGTCGGCCTTTGTGGCGGCCTTCGGTCTTGGGCAATTGCTGTTCGGGCCGCTGTCGGACCGTATTGGCCGTCGCCCGGTTCTGATCGGCGGCCTGGTGCTTTACGTGCTGGCGACCTTGTCGATGC
This sequence comes from Pseudomonas sp. GW821-FHT05H12, assembly GCF_059419385.1. Classification (NCBI taxonomy): domain Bacteria; kingdom Pseudomonadati; phylum Pseudomonadota; class Gammaproteobacteria; order Pseudomonadales; family Pseudomonadaceae; genus Pseudomonas; species Pseudomonas sp. GW821-FHT05H12. Next base: position 171,069 of record NZ_JBWKRS010000010.1, read on the forward strand.
TGTTGGTCCACGACATTCACCAATTCATCGCAGCGCGCGTGTTGCAAGGCTTGGGCGCCTGCGCCGCATTGGTACTGGCGCGCACCGTGGTGCGGGATGTGTGGAAAGCCGAGGCGGGGCCTGCACTGGCCCTGACCATGATCGGCATGCTCTACGCCATTGTGGTGGCACCGATGGTTGGTGGCCTGTTGATCAAGCTGTTCGGTTGGCACGCGCCGATCATCCTCGCGCTGGTGATCGGCAGCGTGGTGTTACTGCTGGCCTTGCTGTTCTTTCGCGAGAGCAACCACTTCCTCGATCCCAAAGCCGGCCACTGGCGCACGCTGGGCGGGCAATACCTGGACCTGCTCAAGGGCCGCCAATACCGCGCATTCGCCGTGGCCCTGGCGTGCACCTATGGCGCCATGTTTGCGGTGATTGCCGGTTCTTCGGCCGTGTTCATCAATCTGCTGGGTTTCAGCAGTCTGGAGTACGGCATCAATTTCGGCCTGATCGTGTCGATGCTCATCGTTGGCTCCACCTATACCCGGCGCAACATCATGCGCCTGGGCCCGCAGCGGATTGTGGCGATCGGTGTGACAATGGTGGCTGTCGGCGGCGTGTCCGCCGTGGCCATTTACGAGCTGTTCGGCTTGTCGGTACTTGGCCTGGATGTTCCGATCGCGCTGGTCACCCTTGGCGGTGGCTTGGTGTTGCCGGGCTCGGTCACCGGTGGCGTCATGCCCAATGCGCACCGCGCGGGTCTGGCTGCAGGCTTGATGGGCTTTGCGCAGATGTTCGGCGCCACCTGCAGCGGCGTATTGCTAAGCCAGCTGCGCGATGGCAGTGCCGCGCCGATGATCATCATCCAGGCCTGTTTTGCGGTGACGGCCTTCATCGCGTTTCACCTGCTGCGTCAGCGCCAGGTCAAGGGATTGTCCTATACATAGAACGATCAAGGCCGCTTTTGCCGGCTAGTGCTCACCGGCCAACCGACTTAAGGTGTACTCACTTTGGAGGTACACCATGAAAAAATTGATCGGCATCTACACCAGCCCCCGCGCCCATTGGGTCGGTGATGGCTTCCCGGTGCGCACGCTGTTTTCCTACGACTCGATGGGCAAGCACATCAGCCCATTCCTGCTCCTGGATCACGCCGGCCCGGCCGATTTCACACCCACCGAACAGCGTCGCGGTGTCGGCCAACACCCGCATCGCGGTTTTGAGACCGTGACCATCGTGTATGACGGCGAGGTCGAACACCGCGACTCCACCGGTGCCGGCGGCAAAATCGGCCCTGGCGACGTGCAATGGATGACGGCGGCCAAGGGCATCATCCACGAGGAGTTCCATTCCGAAGACTTCGCCCGTCGCGGCGGCGCCTTGGAGATGGTGCAACTGTGGGTCAACCTGCCCGCCAAGGACAAAATGGCCGACGCCGGTTACCAGACGATTGTCGACGGCGACATCCCTGTGTTGCCCCTGGCTGACGGCGCAGGGCACCTGCGCCTGATCGCCGGTGAGTTTGCCGGTGCCCGGGGCCCGGCGCGCACCTTTACGCCTATCGACGTCTGGGACTTGCGCCTCAACGCCGAAAAACCGGTCACCCTGGACCTGCACGCCGGCCGTAACACCGCGCTGGTGATCCTGCGCGGCACGGTGCTGGTCAACGGCGAAGAAGTCGCACGCCAAGGCCAATTGGCGCTGTTCGAGCGTGATGGTCGCCAGCTCACCCTGGAAGCCAACGACGACGCCAAGGTGCTGCTGCTCAGCGGCGAGCCGATCGACGAGCCCATCGTCGGCCACGGCCCGTTTGTGATGAATACCGAGCAGGAGATCCACCAGGCGTTCGAGGACTTCCACTCGGGCAAATTCGGCCAGATGCACGCCTGACCGCTCACCGTAAAACCCTGTAGGAGCCGGCTTGCTGGCGATAGCATCAGCGCGGTGTAACTCATACACCGAGGCGTCTGCATCGCAGGCAAGCCAGCTCCCACATTTTGTTTCCAGCGTTTTCATTTCATGCGATCTTCTCGGCATGTCCCCTGGAGCCGCCTGGATGCCCTCATTTATCGCTGAACACCCGATGCTGTGCGCCCTGGCGCTGATCTTTATCGACATCGCCGTGTGGCGCCTCATCTCCGTCAACCTCGCCAGCTGGAAGCTCGCCGCACGCCTGGCGATCTTCGCCGTGTACAGCGCCGTGCTGTTCAACGACGGCATGAACCCCATGCAAATGGCGCCCTATGCCGACAACACGGCCTTGCACCTGGCGGCCACGGCCTTGCAGATCGGCTGGTGGCTGTTCGCGGCACGCACCCTCACGGTGTTGCTCGGCACGGTCATGATGCAGCGGGTCGGCCACACCGGGCGGTTGTTGCAGGACCTGGTGGGCGCGGTGATCTTCCTGATCGCCATCATTGCCGCCATGGCCTACGTGCTCGACCTGCCGGTCAAGGGCGTGCTCGCCACCTCCGGCGCGGTGGCGATCATCGTCGGCCTGGCCTTGCAAAGTACCCTCAGCGACGTGTTCTCCGGGATCGTCCTCAACACCACCAAGCCTTATCAGATCGATGACTGGATCTCCATCGACGGCACCGAAGGCCGGGTTACCGACATCGATTGGCGCGCCACGCGTCTGCAAACCTCCCAGGGCAGCCTGGCGGTGATCCCCAATTCCCTGGCGGCCAAGGCCAAGATCATCAACTTTTCGCGTCCGGCCGATATGTTCGGTTTGTCGGTCAGCCTGCAAGTCAGCCCTCATGCGCGCCCGCAAATCGTGATCGAGGCGCTGGAGCGGGCGATGCAGGGTTGCCGGCCGCTGCTGGCCAAACCGGCGCCCAGCGTGGCGTTCAAGACCTCTGCCAGTGGTGGCGTCGAGTACGAAATCAGTGGTTTCGTGCCGACCATGACCCTCAAGCGCGAGGTGCGCAATCAGCTGTACGACCTGGCGTTCCGGCACTTGCAGGCAGCGGGGGTGGGGCTGTTGTCGGCCACTGAAAGCAGTGCACCGCCGGCCATGTCTGCGGCGCGGGCGTTGCTGGAGCGTTCGTCGATCTTCTCCACCTTGCGCCAGGAAGAAAAAGACACCTTCAGCCAGAACATGACCCTGCACACCTACCGCACCGGCGAGATGATCCTGCCGGCCGGGGAGGTCAGCGATCACTTGTTCATTGTCGAGTCCGGCGTGGTCTCGGTGATGCTGATCAAGGGCGGCCATAAGTTTGAGGCCGGGCGCATGGGGCCGGGGGAGGTGATTGGCGAGGCGGGGATCTTGTCGGACCAGGCCGCGCTGGCGGATTTTTCGGCGAAGACCTTTTGCACCCTGTACCGCATCGAGAAGGAATACTTGAAGCCGTGCCTGGACGCGCGCCACGACATCAGCGAGGCGATGAAGGCGTTGCTCGATTTCCGCGTGCACGCCGCGCAGGCCCTGACCCAGGAGGCGCCGGTGGTGCCGGTGAAGAAGGGCTTCCTGCAGTGGCTGCGCCAACGCGGCTTGTGAGGGCCAAAACCGACTAACCTGCATTTTTCGCACGTTACCCCACGCAATAAATCGTTTGTCCAACGGCTGGCCGATGACAAAACTGCATGTCACTCGGATAACAACAACGTTGGGCGAACCACATGCAACTCGAGCGCAATTTTTTCAACGGTCAATTTGTCGAACCTGCCAGCGACGCGCTGATCGCCGTCTACAACCCGGCCACCGAAACCCTGGTGGGCCACGTCAGCGCGGCCACCGCCGATGAGGCGATTGCCGCCGTCGACGCCGCCGCCATCGCCCAGAAAACCTGGGGCAAGCTCACCAGTATCGAACGCGCCGAACACCTGCGGGCCTTTGCCGATGCTCTGGACGCTTGCGCCGAAGCCATCGGCACGGCCCTGGCCAGCGAGTCGGGCAAGAGCGTCAGCGACGCCAGCAACGAAGCGCGCTACGCCGCCCAGATCACCCGTTACCACGCCGAATGGGCGCGCCGTATCGAAGGCGAGATCATCCCCAGCGATACCCCGGACGAAAACCTGTTCCTGCAACGCGAGCCGATTGGCGTCGTGGCCTGCCTGATTCCGTTCAACTACCCGGTCTACACCCTGCTGCGCAAGATCGCCCCGGCGTTGATCGCGGGCAATACCGTGGTGGTGCGCCCGAGCAACAACACGCCGCTGTCGGCCTTCGAGATTGCCCGCGCGGTGGTCAAGGCCGGCATTCCGGCAGGCGTGATCAATATCCTGACCATGGACCACGGCACCGCTGCCAGCGTCTGCACCCACAAAGCGGTGGGCCTGATTACCCTCACCGGTAGCGTGAATGCCGGGCGCATCGTGCTGGATTACTGCAAGGCCAACATCGCCAAGCCGTCCCTGGAACTGGGCGGCAAGACCCCGGCGATCATCGAAGCCGACGCCGACCTGGAAAAGGCCGCCAGCGCCATCGTCGCCTCCAAGACCACCCATTGCGGCCAGCTGTGCACGGCGGTGGAGCGTGTCTACGTACACGAGGCTGTCTATGAAAGGTTCCTGGACTTGCTGAAAACAAAGATCAGCGCGGTGAAGTTCGGCGATCGCGCAACCGACGCCAGCCTGATGGGCCCGCTGGTCAACGCCAGTTCGCAAAAGAATATCCACGCCATGGTCGAGCGCGCCGTCGCCGCTGGTGCTGTACTGGAAACAGGCGGCGTGCTGCCCGAGGGGCCAGGCCATTTCTACCCGCCGACCCTGCTCAGTGGCTGCCGCCAGGACATGGAAATCATTAGGGAAGAAATCTTCGGCCCGGTGTTGCCGGTGCTCAAGTACCGCGACATCGATGAAGCACTGGCCATGGCCAACGACCATCAGTTCGGCCTGTCGTCGGTGCTCTACACCGAGAACTACCGCACGGCGATGAAAGTGGCGAATGCCATTGAGGCCGGCGAGTTGTACGTCAATCGCACCCCGGCCGACCCTTACCAAGGGTTCCACGCCGGTTGGAAGCGCTCAGGGCTGGGCGGCGATGACGGTAAGCACGGGATGCTTGAATTCACCCAGACCCGCTTGGTGGTCATGAAGTACTGATCCACGAACACCTGCTGCACCTTCAATAAAAACAATTATCAGGGCACCCGCGCATCGGGTGCCTGAGGTCCACACGATGTCCAAGCCTGCACCCGTTGCCCAGGTTTCCGTTGCCGTGTCCGCGGCAAACAGCGACAAAGCCAGTCGCTACGTCCAATTGCTGTTGCTGGTACTGGCCGCCGGGGCGATCTACCCGATCCTCTACCTGCGTCAGGTCTACCAGACCACCATGCTGGAAGTGTTCCACATCAACCACAGCGAGCTGGGCTACCTGTACTCCATGCTGGGCACGATCTTCCTGCTCAGCTACCTGCCCAGCGGCTGGCTGGCCGACCGTTTGCCACCGCGTTTCCTGATCTTCTTCTCCCTGGTCGCCACCGGCGCACTGGGCCTGTGGTACGCCAGCGTGCCGTCGATGACCGGCCTGATGATCATCTTCGGCAGCTGGGGCCTGACCACCGGCCTGACGTTCTGGGCCTCGGTGCTCAAGCGCGTGAAGATGATTGCCCACCACACCGAACAGGGCCGTTTCTTCGGCATCCTCGACGGCGGCCGTGGGTTGGTGGAAGCCTTGCTCGCCACCGTCGCCCTGGGCTTGTTCGCCTACGCCACCGAGACCCGCAGCGAGTCGGCCGCCGAAGGCTTCAAGCATGTGGTGTACATGTACTCGTTCATCTGTATCGCCATCGGCTGCGGCCTGGTGCTGCTCAAGGACCCCAAGTCCCTGGCCGAGACCGCCGCGGTGGAGAAGGGCAAGTTCAACCTGATCGCCGACCTGACCACCCTGGTGAAAATCCCCGAGCTGTGGCTGGTGACCGCCATCGTGTTCTGTGGTTACCACATGTTCTGGGCCACCTACAGCTTCTCCGACTACCTGCAAGGCAGCGGCATGACCGCCGTGATGGCCGGCACCATCACCACCATCAAGCTGTGGATGCGCCCCATCGGCGGCATCGGTGGCGGCTGGCTGGGGGACAAGTTCTCGAACATCTCGGTGCTGATCGTCGCCCTGGCGCTGGTGACCCTGGCGATGGTCGGGCTGATCGTGTTCCCGGCGTTCAACAGCCTGGGCCTGCTGATCGGCACCGTGATCTTCATCGGCCTGATGACTTACGCGATCCGTGGCCTGTACTGGGCGATCCTCGACAGCTGTGACATCCCGCTGCGCATCACCGGGCTGGCCATCGGCATCGTGTCGGTGGTGGGTTACCTGCCGGACACGTTTATTCCGCTGATCAACGGCTACCTGACCGACGCCTACCCGGGCAAGGCCGGTTACAACCTGTATTTCGGCTACATCGCCTTCATCGGCGTGCTCGGCACCCTCGCGGCCCTGACCCTGCGCGCCCGTATCAACCGTAAAAAATTCAACCAGACAGGTGCCTGAGATGAAAATCGTCGCCCTTGAAACCCATATCGTTGCCGTTCCACCGCCGCACATCGGCGGCATGTACTGGCTGTTCGTCAAGCTCAAGACCGACTGCGGCATCGAAGGCGTCGGCGAGATCTACGCCGCCACCTTCGGCCCCAAGGCCATGCTGCCGATCATCGAGGACGTGTTCGAGCGCTACCTGCTCAACCATGACCCGCACCACATCGAGCGTTTCTTCCGCCAGGCCTACTCCAGCGGTTTCACCCAGCGCCCGGACCTGACCATGATGGGTGTGGTCAGCGGCCTGGAAATGGCCTGCTGGGACATCATCGGCAAGGCGGCGAACAAGCCGGTCTACGAACTGCTCGGCGGCAAGGTCAACGAGCGCCTGCGCTCCTACACCTACCTGTACCCGGTCAACAGCAAGGGTGAGTACGACTACGACGACCCGGACCTGGCGGCCGAGTGCGCCATCGAGAACATGAACAAGGGCTTCACCGCCGTGAAGTTCGACCCGGCCGGCCCGTACACCGCGTACTCCGGTCACCAGATCTCGCTGGAAGTGCTGGAGCGCTGCGAAACCTTCTGCCGCAAGATCCGCGAAGCAGTGGGAGACAAGTGCGACCTGCTGTTCGGTACCCACGGGCAGATGGTGCCGTCGTCGGCGATCCGTTTGGCCAAGCGCCTGGAAAAATACGACCCGCTGTGGTTCGAAGAACCGGTGCCGCCAGGCCAGGAAGACGCCATGGCCCAGGTCGCGGCCAAGACCAGCATCCCGATTGCCACCGGTGAGCGCCTGACCACCAAGTACGAATTCTTCAAGCTGCTGCAAGCCGGTGGCGCGTCGATCCTGCAGATGAACGTGGCGCGCTGCGGCGGGCTGCTGGAAGCCAAGAAGATCGCGAGCATGGCCGAGGCCTACTACGCGCAGATCGCCCCGCACCTGTACAACGGGCCGATTGGCGCGGCCGCCAGCTTCCAGTTGGCCACCTGCACGCCGAACTTCCTGATCCAGGAAAGCATCATGACCTGGGGCGGGTTTCATGCCGAAGTCCTCACCAAGCCGCTGCAATGGGAGGACGGCTACATCATCCCGTCCAGCGAGCCGGGCCTTGGGGTGGAGCTGAACATGGACGTGGTGCGCAAACACACGCCGTACACCGGCGAGCGCCTGCACCTGCAAATGGCGCCCACACCAGCTGACGTGAAAGACACTTCGCCCGCCAAGGGCTAAAAAAAACGACTACGCGGTAACCGTGAATGACATATGACTACATCATCGCCGGGGCTGGCGCCGCAGGCTGCGTGCTGGCCAACCGGCTGTCCGCCTCGGGCGAACACTCCGTGTTGCTGCTGGAAGCGGGTGGCAAGGACAGCTCCTGGTGGTTCAAGATCCCGGTCGGTTTCGCCAAGATGTATTACAACCCGACCTTCAACTGGATGTACTACAGCCAGCCGCAAAAGCAGCTGGCCGACCGTGCCATCTATGCTCCACGGGGCAAGGTGCAGGGCGGTTCGGGCTCGATCAACGCCATGATCTATGTGCGTGGCCAGGCCCACGACTTCAATGATTGGGCGGCCAACGGCAACGACGGCTGGGGCTTCAAAGACGTGCTGCCGTACTTTCGCAAGCTGGAAAACCACCCGCTGGGCGACACCGAGTACCACGGCAGCAGCGGCCCCATCAGCATCACGCCGATGAAGGGCCAGACCCACCCGATCTGCGACGTGTTCCTCAAGGGCTGTGAGCAACTGGGCTATGCCCATAGCGACGACTTCAACGGCCCGAACTTCGAAGGCGCCGGCCTGTATGACGTCAACACCCGCAACGGCGAGCGCAGTTCCAGTAGCTTTGCGCACCTGCACCCGGCGCTGGGGCGCTCCAACCTGACGGTGGAGTTGCATGCCCTGGTCGACCGCGTGTTGTTCGACGACCAGCAGCGCGCCACCGGCATTGCCGTGACCCAGCACGGCGTGAGCCGCACCTTCACTGCGCGCAAGGAAGTGATTCTCTGCGCTGGCGCGGTAGACACGCCGAAGATCCTGCAACTGTCCGGCGTGGCCGATCAGCAGCTGCTGGCCGAGCACAATATCCCGCTGGTCAAGCACCTGCCGGCCGTGGGTGAAAACCTGCAGGACCACCTGTGTGCCAGTTATTACTACAAGGCCAATATCCCGACCTTGAACGATGAACTCAGCTCACTGTTCGGCCAGTTCAAGCTGGGCCTCAAATACCTGTTCACCCGCAAGGGCGCACTGGCGATGAGCGTCAACCAGGCCGGTGGTTTCTTTCGCGGCAACGAAGAGCAGAAAGACCCGAACCTGCAGCTGTACTTCAACCCGCTGTCGTACCAGATCCCGAAAAACAACAAGGCCAGCCTCAAGCCCGAGCCGTATTCCGGCTTCCTGCTGTGCTTCAACCCGTGCCGGCCGACCAGCCGGGGCACCATCCGCATCGCCTCGAAAAACCCGCGTGATGCGGCGCTGATCGACCCCAACTACCTGAGCACCCAGAAGGACATCGACGAGGTGATCCAGGGCAGCCGGTTGATGCGCAAGATCATGCAGGCGCCGGCGCTCAAGGGCATCACCGTGGCCGAAGTCTTGCCGGGCGCGGCGGTGCAGACCGACGAAGAAATGCTGCAATACTTCCGCGAGAACAGCGGCTCGATCTACCACCTGTGCGGCTCCTGCGCCATGGGCTCGGACCCGCAGGTGTCGGTGGTGGACAAGCGCTTGAAGGTGCACGGGCTGGAGGGGTTGCGCATCGTCGATGCGTCGATCTTCCCGAACGTGACCTCGGGCAACACCCACGCGGCGGTGTTGATGGTGGCAGAGAAGGGCGCCGACCTGATCCTGCAAGACGCCGGCTAACCCGTCGCCCTGTGGGAGCTGGCTTGCCTGCGATGGGGCCCTCAAATCATGTGTTGATTTTGCGGACGCCATCGCCGCGGTGCGACGATTCGACAAGCCGGGCTCCTACAAATCCCAGGGCATCACCTCTCTCTGTGGGAGCTGGCTTGCCTGCGATGAGGCCCTCAAATCATGTGTTGATTTTGCGGACGCCATCGCCGGCAAGCCGGGCTCCTACCGGTCAGGTGGCTTGTGTGGTCAGCGGGGTGGGGCGCTGCATCACATGGCTCAAACTCATTATGATCAACGGCGTCAGCAACGCCACGTAGGCGTTATCAACCCCCCACGGGTTCCCCGCCAGAAACCATCCCACCGTCGCCACCAATGACGCAATGATGCTCAGGAACGCCCCCGTCGCTGTGCCAAACCGTGGTGCATAGAACACCAGCAACACCAGCACTGCCAGGGACGCGCGCAGGGCTTTGCCGAGGAAGGCGATCATCAGCACCTTGTCCGAGGTCAGCGCCAGGGCAATGGGCAGCAAACCCACTGCAATCGTCGCCAGGCGCACGAAGCGCAGGTTCTTCACGTCGCTTTTTTCCGGGTTGAACCACGGCTCGTAGAAGTCGCGTAGCAACAACGTCGCCGAGCCCATGCTCACCGCCGAAATGGTGCCGAACAGCGAACCGGCAAGGCCCGCCACCACCAGGCCTGCGGTCAGTTGGTCCATGCTGGCGATCAGGCTGGGAAAGGCTTGCAGCGAATCCACCTGGGGAAACAGCACCGCGCTGCACATCCCAATCAACGCCGCGCCGATACCAAACGGCACCATCAGTACCGCCACATAGAAACACGCCCGCTGGGCCTTGCCGGCATGGCTCACGGTGTTGACTGCCTGGATCACGTACTGGGTGGAGAAGATCGAACCGATGCCGGCGATCATCCACGCGATGATCTGGCCCCAGCCCACAGTGGTCCACTCAAACATGCTGGCCGGCAACTGCGCCTGCAACTGACCGATGCCGCCCACCTGCTTAAGGCCGAACCACAGTGCCAGGCCAACCCCCAGGTACTTGAGCGCCGCGTGCACGAAGTTGGTGTAAATCACCGAGCGCATGCCACCGATGCTCACGTACACCACCGAGACCACGCCGACGATGACGATGGCCAGGGTGCGGTCCACCTGCATCACGCTCGCCAACACCGCGCCGCCGCTGGCGTAGATCGACACGGCGACGATCTCCAGGGCAAAAATGGTGATGATGGACGTGGCAAAGCGCGTGCGCTGGCCGTAGTTGCGCGAGAGCACGCCGGAGATGGTGTTGTCGCCCAATTCCTTGTACTTGCGCGCCAGCAGCCAGGCGAACAATACAAAACCCAAGGCCAGGGCAAACAGGTTCCACGCGGCCGACAAGCCAACCTTGAACCCGGTCTGCGCGGTACCAATGCTCACCGCCGTGCCGATGAACTCCGAGAGCATCAGGAAGCCGATCAAAAAGGCCGGAAAATGCCCGCCACCGGTGGTGTAGTTGGTAGCACTGCGCGAGTGCCGACGCACGCCGTAGCTGATCAGCGCGAGGCTGAGCATGTACAGGCCGGTGATGGACAGGACGATCCAGGAGGAATGGGAGGGCATGGTTATACTCTTTAGGTATTTTTATAATTGGCGCTAGTTTCACCCCTCTGTTTTGTTGGCGTCTAATATCAAGTGAGTATCAGGTGATACCCACCAGGTATGTAGGAGCCGGCTTGCCGGCGATGGGTCCCTCGAATCTTCTGCCGGCCTTGCGGACGCCATCGCCGGCAAGCCGGGCTCCTACAGATCCCGGCGTATCGCAACCCATCGATGGGCATGCTGGGTTTACCAGCCGCGCAAGCGTTCCCACACTTCTACGTCGCCACTCTCCAACACCGCGTTGTAACTGCCGAACTGCGCCCCTGTGGCACACGCATGGTTCGGCAAAATCCGCAGGCGTGTCCCCAGTGGAAACTGTGCAACCACCTCCGCCCCGTGCCCCTGGAACCGCGCCACACCGTGCTCCTGATTGGCACTGCTCAACAGCAACCCATCGATCAGCTCACCGGCCTCGTCACACACTTGGCCATAACCAAAATCGCGCTTCTGCGTTTGCGTGCCACGGTCCCGGCTCATCGCCATCCAGCCTGCATCGGTGATGATCCAGCCTTTTTCCGGCTGGTGGCCAATCACCGTCGTCAGCACGCTCAGGGCCAATTCATCGGTGCGGCATACGCCGATGTTGTGCATCACCAGGTCGAAAAACGCATACACACCAGCACGCAGTTCGGTGACGCCTTCCAGGCTCACCGCCGACAGCGCAGTCGGCGTGGAGCCCACGCTCACCTGTCCACAACGCATCCCGGCGGCACGAATGCACTCGGCCGCTTCCACGCAGCGGGAGCGCTCCAGTTCGGCGATGGCCTGTAAGGCCTCGGGCGTGTCCAGCCCGTAACTTTCACCCGCATGGGTCAGCACACCCACCAGGCTGTCGCCTAGCACGCGGGCAATCTCCAGCAAGACGGGATCCTGCGGCTTGACCCCGGAGCGATGGCCGTCGCAATCGATCTCGATCATCACCGCAAAGGTTTCGCCCTGTTTGCGGCCGAAATCGACAATCGCCTGGGCCCCGGCGAGGCTGTCGGTGATCAGCGTCAAGGTACAACCGCGACGGCGCAGTGCCAGGGCCTGAGGCAGCTTATGCGGTGCCATCGCCACTGCGTAGAGAATGTCAGGGATGCCCAGATCAAAAAAATACTCGGCTTCCTTGAGGGTCGACACCGTGATGCCTCGGGCGCCCGCCGCGATTTGTGCCGCCACCACCTGGGCGCACTTATGGGTTTTGACATGCGGACGCAGCTGCACGCCCAGGGCGTCGGCCCTTTGCTGCATGCGCCGGAGATTGCGCTGCATTTTCACGGTATCAATCAGTGCGGCAGGGGTGTCCATGGTTGAAGCTCCACGATAGGGGGCAGGGTCGAAATTGACGCCCTGTCCAGGACTGGATATGTTGTCTTGCATGAAAAAGACCTCGCTTGAAGAAACCACCCTGATCAGCCAGCTCGAACAGATCGCCGAAGGCTTGAGCCAAACCTTCAGCCCGTTCTGCGAAGTGGTGCTGCACGACTTGCGCGACCCGCAGCACGCGATCCTGGCCATCCACAACAACCTCTCGGGCCGTGCGCCGGGCGATCCGGCCACCGAGCTGGGCCTGGCGCGCATCGCCGACCCCGAGTACCCGCAAATCATTGCCAACTACCAGAACCAGTTCAGCGATGGCCGCCAGGTCAAAAGCACCTCCATCGGCATCAAGGACGCCAGCGGCCAATACGTGGCGGCCCTGTGCATGAACGTCGACCTGTCGTTGTTCCGTGGCTTGCAGGGCCTGCTTGAACAGTTCGGCTCGGTGAGCGGCGACAAGCCCGGCGAATCCCTGGACCCGTCCGGGGCCGACGCCATCCGTGCGCGCATCGACCAGTTCGCCGCGCGCCTGGCCACCACCCCGCGAGCCCTCAAGGCCGCAGACCGGCGCCTGCTCATGCAGGAGCTCAAGGACTCCGGATGCATGGACGTGCGCCGGGCCATGGAGACCGTGGCCTCGCACCTGGGCGTGTCGCGCGCGGCGGTCTACACCTACGCCAAGTAGCGCGCCACCGCTTCAATTTCTACCAAGTACCCATGATGCAACTCCGGCACCGGCACCACCGCCCGTGCCGGCCGATGCTCGCCCAGCGCGGCGGCGTACACGCGATCGAATTCCGGCCAGTGCCGAACCCCGGCCACATACACCGTGACCTTCACCAGGTCCTGGGGCGTGCCGCCGGCGGCCTGCAAAATCGCCAGCAGGTTATCCAACGCCAGCTGGGCCTGTTCGGCAAACGGGGCCGACAAGTTATGGCGCCCGTCGGGGCTCACCGGCAATTGCCCGGAGATGTACAGCGTTCCGTTGTGGCTGGCGGCCTGGGAATAATGGCCGGCAGGCGGCGACGCGTTTGGGGTGTGATGCAGAGTCATAGTGGTCTCAAGCAAGGGAGGGAAGGGGAGCCGGTTGAGGCTGTTCGTCGGGTGTGGTGCTGCCGATCACTGCCGTGGCCACGCCACAGCCGAACACGTTGGTGGCGGTGCGGCCCATGTCCAGAATCGGGTCAACTGCCAGGATCAGCAGCAAACCGGCTTCCGGCAGGCCCACCATCGGCAAGCCGGCCGCAAGCACCACCAGCGAGCCACGGGCCACGCCGGCCGTGCCTTTGCTGATCACCAGCAAGGTCAGCAGCACCATCACCTGGTGGCCGAAGCTCATGTCGATGCCGTAGGCCTGGGCGATGAACATCACGATAAAGGCCTGGTACATCATCGAGCCGTCGAGGTTGAACGAGTAACCCAGGGGCAGTACAAAACTGGTCACGCGCTTGGGCGAGCCGAAGTTGTCGAGGGCGGCGATGGTCTTGGGGTAGGCGGCCTCGCTGCTGGCCGTGGAAAACGCCAGCAACACCGGGCTGCGCAGCAAGTGCAACAGGCGCTTGAAGCGTGCGCCCAGCGCGATGTAGCCAGCGCCGCCGATCACCAGCCAGAGCAGCGCCAGGCCGAGGTAGAACTGCGCGATCAACTTGCCGAAGCTCACCAGCATGCCCAGCCCGTACAGGCTGATGGTGGCGGCGATGGCCGCAAACACCGCGAGCGGCGCCACCCACATCACGTACTCGGTGATGCGGAACATCACCTGGGTCAGCTCTTCGAGCACGTTCAGGATGCTCGACTTGCCCTGGCCTTTGACAAACGCCAGCCCCGCACCGAAGAACAACGAAAACACCACGATCTGCAGCACCTCGTTATTGCCCATGGCCTCGACGATGCTGCGCGGGAACACATGGGACAAAAAGCCCGAGAGGTTGAAGCTGGCGGTGTTCAAACCACTGGCGCCGCTGGTGGGCGTATTCAGGCCAAGCCCCACGCCGGGCTGGAACAGGTTGGCCAGCAGCAGCCCGATCAGCAGCGACACCACCGAGGCCAGTAGGAACCAGCTCATCGCCTTGAGGCCCACACGACCAATGGCGCCGCTGTCGGCCATGCTCGCGACCCCGCTGATCAGCGTGGCCAGCACCAGCGGCGCGATCACCATCTTGATCAGGCGCAGGAACACATCGGTCACCAGGTTGAAGTAACCGGCGAGGGTCTTGGCGGTGTCGGCGTCGAGTTGCGCATGCAACACGGCTCCCACCAGTACACCCAGGAGTATCGCAATCACGATGGCCCGGGCCAGGTAACGGTTTTTCATAAGCACCTCTTGTTGTTGAGGCCCGGGGCACGCCCGGGCGTTTTTTATCGGCGGCAGTTTTCAGCAGGCAAAGCGGGGCCGTCAGCGCCTCGGCGGGCGCTTTTCGGCCATTAATCAGGTGTGTGCGGGGTGCGGGTCAGCCTTGTAGCAGGCTCGCGTATTTTTCGATGTCGACGTTGCCACCGGTGACGATGATGCCCACGCGCTGGCCCTTGAACCGGCCATTGGCATTGCGCAAGGCCGCCAGGCCCAGGCAACCGGTGGGCTCTACCACCATCTTCATGCGCTGCATGAAGAAGCGCATGCCATCCACCAGTTGCGCGTCGGACACCGTGAGGATGTCGTTCACCTGGTCACGGATGATCGGGAACGTGTGCTCCCCCAGGTGCTGGGTCTGAGCGCCGTCGGCAATCGTGGCCGGGGTATCGATGTGCACGATGCTGCCCGTCTGGAACGAGCGCTGGCCGTCATTGCCGGCCTCGGGTTCGACGCCGTACAGCAGGCAGTCCGGCGCCAGGGCGCGGGTCGACAGCGCGGTGCCCGAGAGCATGCCGCCACCGCCCAGGCCAACGAACAGCGCGTCCAGGGGGCCGGTGAATTCCAGCAGTTCCTTGGCGGCGGTGCCTTGGCCGGCGAGCACGTCGGGGTGGTCGTAGGACGGGATCAGGGTCATGCCGTGCTCTAGCGCCAGGGTCCGGCCGATCTGCTCGCGGTCTTCAGTGACGCGGTCGTAGAACACCACGCTGGCACCGTATTCACGGGTGGCTGCGACCTTGGCTGCCGGCGCATCGGTGGGCATGACGATGGTCGCCGGCATCTGCAGCAGGCGCGCGGCCAAGGCGATGCCCTGGGCGTGGTTGCCGGAAGAGAACGCCACCACCCCGGCCTTGCGCTGCTGCTCGTCAAAGCGCGACAGGGCATTGAACGCACCGCGAAATTTGAACGAGCCGGTGCGTTGCAGGTTCTCGCACTTGATGAACACCTGGGCGCCGGTCTCGGCATCCAGGGTGCGCGAGGTGAAGACCGGCGTGCGATGGGCAAAGCCTTCCAGGCGCTGGGCGGCGGCGATGACGTCGTGGTAGGTGGACAGTTGCATGGGACGGACCTCTGGAAAAGTACCCGGGCACGGAAGCCCTGTTGTCTATGTTTGGATAAAATATCCATATCAAGACAAATTGTAAAGTTCCGTCTGTCACATGCGCTTTGGCCTCAGTGGGCCACCAGTTCCTCCAGCAACTGTTCCTTGTAGCCTTGCAGCACCGGCGAGGCACGGTCCCGTGGGTGGGGCAGGTCGACGCGGATTTCATGCTTGATCCGCCCGGGGTGGGCGTCCATCACAATCACCCGGTCACCCAGGTACAGCGCTTCTTCGATGTCGTGGGTCACCATGATCACCGTGCAGCGCTGCTGCACCCAGATGCGTTGCAGCTCCCGTTGCAGGTGCACGCGGGTCAACGCATCCAGGGCGCCCAGGGGTTCGTCCAGCAGCAACACCTTGGGCTTGTTGATCAGCGCCCGCGCGATTGCCGCACGTTGTGCCATGCCACCGGAGAGTTGATGGGGATAGGCGTTCTCGAAGCCGCTGAGGTTCACCAAGGCAATATGCTCGGTCACCAAACGGCTTTTTTCGGCCTGGGGCAGCGTGTGGTTTTTCAGGGCCAGGGCGATGTTCTGGCTGACGGTCATCCACGGGAACAGGCGGTGATCCTGGAACACAATGCCGCGCTCCAGGCCTGTGGCAGCAATGCGCTTGCCGTCCAGCAGAATATCGCCCTGATACTCGGCTTCCAGCCCGACGATCAGACGCAGCAAGGTGGATTTACCGCAGCCACTGGCGCCGACAATGCTGATGAACTCCCCCGGGCGCACGTCGAGGTGGATGTCCTGCAACACCGGCAGGTCGCGGCCTTCGATGCGATAGGCCTTGTTCAGGCCGCGAATCTGCAGGGCGCCGGTCTGCACGTGCTGGTGGAGGGTGTGGTGGGCAATGGCATTCATATCGGGACCTTTCAACGGAGGTTGCGCCAGCGCAACAGGTGGCGGCTCAGCAGGGTGAACAACAGGGTCATCAAGTAGCCGAGCAAACCGATGCACAACACGCTCAGCACGATCACCTCCATGCGCGAACCGGCTTCGGCGTTCATCATCAAGTTGCCCAGGCCGGCGCCGGAGGACAGGAACAGCTCACTGCCGATCGCCGTGACCCAGGCAAATGCCAGGGCGTGCAATACGCCGGTGGCGATGCTCGGCAGTGCGGCCGGCAACAGCACCTGGGTGAACTGTTGCAGCGGCGTCAGCCCCAGCACCTGGCCGACTTCACGGTAGCGGCGCTCCACATGGCTGAAGCCTTGATAGGTGTTGAGCACCATCGGGTAAAACGCCGCGAGGCTGACGATCAGCACCTTGGAGAACTCGCCGTTGCCGAACCACATGGCAATCAGCGGGATCCAGCCGAGCATCGGCACCTGGCGAATCGAATGGAACAGCGGGCCGATCAAGCGGTTGGCCACGCCTGACAGCGCCATCAGCACCCCCAGCGTCACGCCGAACAAAATGCCCAGCACCAGGCCGGTGCTGGTGCGCGCCAGGCTAGCCAGCAGGTTGACCAGCAACTCGCCGTTGCCGAGCATTTCCCACAGCGCCGAGCCAATCGCCGACAGCGGCACAAACGCATACGCGCCTGCCGCGTCCTGGCGCGAGGCGTATTCCCACGCCAGGATCAACAGCAGCGGCAGCAACAGGCCGCGTGATTTCTTCAACAAGGGCAGCATGGGACACTCCTAGCGGGTCTGCCAACGGAACAGGCGTTGTTCGAGGCGTCGAAAGCCGTAGTCGAGGCCGAAGCCGATCACTCCGGTGACCACCACGCCGACCATCACCACATCGATGCGCAGCATCTGCCGGGCCATTTCGATCATCTGCCCCAGGCCACTGTCGGCCGCCAGCAACTCAGTGGCCACCAGCACCACCCAGGCGCGGGTCAGGCTGATGCGAAAACCGGTGATGATCGGCGGCGCAGCGGCGGGCAGGGCCACCAGGCGTACAAAGCTCGGCCAGCGCAGGCGGTACACATCGGCCACTTCAAAGTAACTGCGCGGGATGCCGCGCACGCCTTCGCCGGCCGCCAGGGCCACCGGGAAAAACGCGGTCTTGGCGACGATGATGATCTTGAAGGTTTCATCAATGCCGAACAGCAGCACAAACATCGGGATCAGCGCGATGCTCGGGATCTGGCGCAGGGTGTGAAACAGCGGGCCGCAATACGCCTCGACGTTTTTCGACAGCGCCATCAGCACGCCAAAGGCCAGGCCGCACAGCGAGCCGATGCCAAACCCCAGGCCCAGGCGCGACAGGCTGTTGCCCAGGTGGTCGAGCAGTTCGCCGCTGGCGAGCAGGGCTTCAAAGGTTTGCAGCACCTGGGCCGGTGGTACCAACAGGTTGCGCGGGAAGATGGCGAGGTGCACCACCAGGGCCCAGGCGAACAGCAGGGCCAGGGGTGAGATAAGCCAGGTGAGGGGGCGGAGTCGGCGCATGGCAGGTCTTAATTCAGCTGAATACCCGACAGCTATCGCAAGACATGTGCCATGTACGAATCCCGAACACCCTGAAGATCCCCTGTAGGAGCTGGCTTGCCAGCGATAGCGATGTTCCGGTCGACATCATGGTTGGCTGTGCCGCCGCCATCGCTGGCAAGCCAGCTCCTACAGTGGATCTTCAGGGAGATGGGTTGATGCCTGGGCAGCAGAAGGGTGCTGCTGGAGCAGCACCCCTTCAGCAGTCGCCTCAGAAGTTGTAGCTCACACTGGTGTAGTAGAACGCACCCTGGGCACCTTCGGGGCTGGTGATCGAGTACTTCGGCACGCCGTACAGTTGCGCGCCGTCGGCCTTGTCCGGGTGGGTGTCGAATAGGTTGATCGCGCCCACCGAAACCTTGATGCCTTTGTGGAAGGTGTACGACAAGTCCACGTCGGTCACCCATTGCGGACTGAAGGTCTGGTCCAGGTTGGGGTTGGTGGCGTTGAGGCTTTTCCATTCGCCATACCGACGCTGCGCCACGGTGAGGCCCCAGTTCTCATACAGCCAGTTGGCGCTCAAGGTCAGCTTGGAATCCGGCGTGCCGTCCTCGATCAGGCCCTGGGTGTTGCGCCCGACAATCTGCGAGCCCTTGATATTGCCCACGTCGCGCAAGCCGGTGATGGTGGTATTGGTCTTGGCAAAGCCGCTGCTCAGGTTCAGGCGACCCCATTGCTGCAAGTCCCACTGATAGTTGCCGGTCAGCTCGATGCCGTTGGTGCGGGTGTCGGCCACGTTGGTGTAGAACGCCGCGCTCTGGATGTTGGCGTAGGGCGTGCCGGCAAAGATCGGCGTCACCACGCTGGCCGGCAATTGGTCGGAGAGGGTGATGCGGTTGTCGATGTTGATGCGGTAGGCGTCCACTGTCACCGAGGCGTTTTCCAGGGGGCGCCACACCAGGCCCAAGGAGTAGTTGGTCGACTCTTCCGGCTTGAGCGCCTTGCCGCCCAGTGCCTGGGCTTCGGGGCTGTTGGCGCGCAGGGTGCGTTGTTGCACCTCCACGTAGTTGCCGCTGCCCGGCGGCTGCTCCACCACCTGCACACTGAACGACGACATGCCGCTCTGCACCAGCGACGGCGCACGGTAGCCGGTGCTGGCAGTGGCCCGTGCGGCGATCTGCGGGGTGAAGTCATAACGCAGCGACAGCTTGCCGTTGGTGGTGTCGCCGAAGTCCGAATAGTGCTCGGTGCGCACCGCCACGCCCGCCTGGAACTTCTCGGTGATCTGGCCTTCGACGTCGATGTAGGCGCCGAGCACCTTGCGCTCCAGGGACGCCGCGTCCACCTGGGTAATACCCGAGTAATAGCCGGGAATGCGCCGCCCGGTGATCGGGTCGACCGTATTGAACAACGGCCCGTTCTGCCAGCCAGCCGCCTCACCGGCACTGAGTTGGTAGTTCTCTTTACGCCAGGCCAGGCCAGCCGACAGCGTCAGCGGCTTGAACAGCAAGTCGGTGGGGAAGTCCCGCACCCAGTCCAGGGTCAGGTTGGTCTGGTCGTTCTCGCGCTTGCCGGTGTAGATGTTCGACGGGCTGTTCACGCCATAGCTGGGGTTGATCGCGTTGCGGTCATCGGACTTAAGCGTGTTGTTGCCATGGTTCAACGCCAGGTCGAACTTGCCCAGTCGATCGTCCTCGAAGCGCAGGCCACCGGTCACGGCATAGTCTTCCAGGCCGTAGCGGGTCACCGGCAAGCGGCCGTCCGGGTAACGTTGCAACGCGGTGCTGCCGTAGTTGTTGCGCAAGGTGGTGGGCGGGTCGAAGAAGCCTTCGGCGTCAGTGTTCTTGTGGGCGTAGGTGGCGAAGCCGTAGGCGGTGAAACCCTCGCCGAGGCCGATCTCGCTGTTGGCCACGACGTTGTACTGGTCCGAGATATTGCCCGAGCCCCAGCGCCAGGTGCGGTAGCGGTTGTTCTGCTCGCGCGGCGTGTTGACGCTGGTGTCGCCGGGGTAAAAGATCCGATTGTCAGGGTTGGTGTCGCTGGCCGGGTCCTGGCTGCCGGCGTCGAAACTCAGGGTGAGGAAGCCGTCGTTGGGCAGGGCAAAGCCTTTCCAGCCACTGAGCTTGCGCTGGATGCCGTCGCCTTTGTCATAGCCACCGAAGCGGTAGCCGAGGTTGCCGCCGTCGTCGTTTTCCTTGAGCACAATGTTGATCACCCCGGCGATGGCGTCGGAGCCATATTG
The DNA here is from genome assembly GCF_059419385.1 of Pseudomonas sp. GW821-FHT05H12. NCBI lineage: Bacteria > Pseudomonadati > Pseudomonadota > Gammaproteobacteria > Pseudomonadales > Pseudomonadaceae > Pseudomonas > Pseudomonas sp. GW821-FHT05H12. The sequence goes on from NZ_JBWKRS010000010.1 coordinate 191,370, forward strand.
CGCGGCGGCGCCGTCGCGCAGGATTTCCACGCGCTGGATCGCGCTCAGGGGGATCAGGCTCAAGTCCACCGCTGCCGCACCGCGTCCGTTCACCAGGCTCTGGCGGGTGATGTTGGCGCTGCTGTGACGGCGCTTGCCGTTGACCAGCACCAGCACCTGGTCCGAGGCCAGGCCGCGCAGCGACGCGCCTTGGGCGATGGAACCGGCGAACGCGCCCTGGGGCGACTGCGGGAAGTTGAACGATGGCGACAGGGCGGTGAGGGCGCCGGACAGGTCGGTGGCGCCGGTTTGCTGCAGTTGCTCGCCGGACAACACGTCGATGGGGGCAGCGCTCTGCAGGGCGGTCAAGTCACTGCGGCGGGTGCCGAGCACCACGACGGTGTCCAGGTGATCGTTTTTGGCGGTGGGCTGGCTGTTGTCGGCTGCAAAGACAGGCACGGCAAGGCTGCCCATGACCAGCGCAATGGCGCCGGCCAACGGAGTGCGTTGGAACATAAAAGTGGTCCTTAGAGAAAATCACACCATCCTTTGTAGGAGCACGGGGGGGGGGGGGGGGGGGGGGGGGGGGGGGGGGAGAGGGGGGAGG
>NZ_JBWKRS010000010.1:191965-194614 GCF_059419385.1 Pseudomonas sp. GW821-FHT05H12
CCCCCCCCCCCCCCCCCCCCCCCCCCCCCCCCCCCCCCCCCCCCCCCCCCCCCCCCCCCCCCCCTGCTCCTGCAGTGGGTTGGGGGTGTGAATGAGAAGGTTAGAAGCGGCTGGTCACGCTCAGGCCCACGGTGCGGGGGTCGCCATAGGTGATCACGTATTGGCCAAGGCCACCGTTGGGCCGGCCATGGACTTGGTAGCGGCGGTCGGTGAGGTTGTTGACGAAACCGGTGACACTGAGTTTTTCGTCGGCGCTGTACCAGGTCAGCCGGCTGTTGGCCAAGGTGTAGTGGGGCTGGCTCAGGTCTTTGTCGGCGCTGCTCTGGCGGTCGGCGAGGAAGTATTCCTTGTCGCGGAAACTCACGTCGGCACCGGCCACCAGCTTGCCGCCGATTTCCAGCGGGAAGGTGTAGTCGCCGCCCAGGGACACCACGTTACGCGGTGAACGCACGAAGCTGTTGCCGCTGTAGTCGCCGGTGACCGCGCCGGTGTTGGGGTTGGTGTTCTTGAAGTCGGTGTATTCGGTGTCCAGGAACGAAATCGCCGCGCGCAGGTGCAGGTAGTCGGTGGGTTGGCCTTCCAGCTCCAGTTCGGCGCCCTTGACCTTGCCCTTGGCGCCGTTGGTGAGCGCGGTGGTCAGCACGCCGTTGTTGACCGTCAGCAGGTTCACCTGAATATCCGAGTAGTCGTAGTAGAAGATATTCGCGTTGGCCGTGAGGCGGTGGTTGAACCACTCCGACTTCACACCGAACTCATAGGCGTCGAGTTGTTCCGGGTCCACCGTGGTCAACTGCGACAAGCTGGTGGACAGCCCGGTGTTGAAACCCCCGGAACGGAAACCATGGGCGTAGCGGAAGAACACGCGCACGTTGTCGTTGATGCGGTATTCCGGCGTGAGGTCGTAGGTCCAGGCTTCCCAGGTCTTGTCTTCCTGGCGATTGCCGTTGGTGCCCACACCGGCCAGGGGGATCAACGGGCCGTTGGCCGTGGCGCGGGTCAACTGGGTGAGGTTGAGGTCGATGTCTTTCTTTTCCTGGGTCCAGCGCAGGCCACCGGTGACGCTGAAGTTGTCGGTGAAGTCGTAGGTCAGGTTGCCGAACAGCGCGTAGCTGTCGGTCTTGTGGTCGTAGCTCAGGTCACGAAAGTCCGTGGCGCCGCCGATCTGGTTGGACCCGGTGCCATTGGGTGTCGGCCCCGGCACGATGAAACGCCCAGCCTGGCTGTCGAGGTCCTCATGGAAATAGTGCGCACCGGCCAGCCAGCGCAGGGTCTCCTGCTGGGGCGAGGCCAGGCGGATTTCCTGGGAGTACTGGGTGTATTTGTTGTCGGCAGTGGAGGTGCCGTTGACCTCGTACGGCGTGTAGTCGGCGTCACCGCTGGACTGGCCGCGGATGTAGTCGTACGCCGTGATCGACGTGAGCGTGTAGTCGCCCAGGTGCCAGTTGAGGGTCAGCGAGGTGCCGTCGTGGTTGAGCTTGGAGTCGTCATCCACGTTCAGCGCGATGTTGCGCCCGGCCGGGCGCTGGTAGCCCACGTTGTAATAGCGGCCCAGGGTCAGCGCACCGTTGGCGCCGTCGCCCTTGAACTCGCGGCTGTGGATCTTCCACAGGGCATCGAGGTCGTCGTTGAGCTGGGCGAAAAACTGCAGGCGCACGGCCTTTTTGTTCACGTCGCCGTAGGTGTGATCGTCCACCAGGTTTTTCTGGAAGCCGTCGCGTTCTTCCGAATACAACGAGATTCGCGCGGCAAGTTTTTCGTCCACCAGCGTGCCGCCCAGGGCGCCGCTCAAGATGCGTTCGTTCTTGCTGCCAAAACCGATGGTGCCGAAGCCGTCGGTATCGAAGGTGGGCTTTTTCGAGATGATATTCACCGCGCCCGCCGTGGTGTTCTTGCCGTACAGCGTGCCTTGCGGACCGCGCAGGATCTCGATGCGCTCCAGGTCCCACAGCGGCCCACCCCCGGCAATCGGCGCGTTGAGGTAGACATCGTCGGCATAGATACCCACCGGGTACACCGTGGCCGCGCCGGTGTCGCCGGTGCCCAACCCACGGATGTACCAGCGCGGGCGGCCATCGCCGTCCGGGTTCTTCGCCGAGGCGTTTGGGATGAAGGTGGTGATGTCGCCCATGTTGCGCACGCCGTCGGCGACAATGTTGGTGCCCTGTACCGCCGACACCGCCACCGGAACCTCTTGAAGGGTTTGCTCGCGGTGTTGTGCGGTGACGGTCACGGTCTTGAGTGCCGGTTCGGTTTTAGTGGTGTCCTCTTCAGCGGCGTGAGCGCCGCCTGCGACGAGTAAAGCGAGCCATAAGCCCTTGGTGATTGGATTGATGGTATGCATGAAAATCTCCCCCGGAAAATGTGTCCTTGAAGGGGGTAGAGCAGAGATCGTGCCAAGAGGATTTCAGGTTTGATACGTATGGATAACGTGCTGTTTTATAAGTAATAAAATGTTGGAGGTAAGGTTTTTTTACGGATAAAACAAGGCCGTGAAAACAGCCTGTCGAAGATTCAGCAGGAGTTGCTTGGAGGGTGCTGCTGGAGCAGCAGGGAGGGTGTTGCCAGGCCAACACATTTTTGTTGGTTCACACCGACCTTGTAGGAGCCCGGCTTGCCGGCGATGGCGATATCAATGACGCCATCGCCGGC
>NZ_JBWKRS010000011.1:0-101025 GCF_059419385.1 Pseudomonas sp. GW821-FHT05H12
TGCCGGCGATAGCGCTCTCACGGACGCCATCGCCGGCAAGCCGGGCTCCTACAATAGGGACGGCGTGCAGGCCTCATCGCCGGCAAGCCAGCCCCCACATTTTGATCGGCGGGGGGTCAGACGCTTTGGCGCATCCGGGCCAGGTCGCGCAAGGGCGGTGCGCCGAACAACCGGCTGTACTCCCGGCTGAACTGCGACGGGCTTTCATAACCCACCCGATACCCCGCCGCCGACGCCTCCAGCCCTTCGGCAATCATCAACCGCCGAGCCTCCTGCAAACGCAGTTGCTTCTGGTACTGCAGCGGGCTCATGGCGGTGATCGCCTTGAAGCGGTGGTGCAAGGTCGAGACGCTGAGGTTCACTTCCTTGGCCAGGTCATCGATGCGCAGCGGTTGTTCGTAGTTGCCGTTCAACCAGGTGATCGCCTGGCTGACCCGATGGCTCTGGCTGTTGGCCACGGCGATCTCATACAGCCGATAGCCCTGCGGGCCCCGCAATAAACGGTAGAGGATTTCGCGGTTGATCAGCGGCGCCAGCATGGCGATGTCTTTGGGGGTGTCCAGCAGTCGTGCCAGGCGTAACACGGCGTCGAGCAATTGAGTGTCAATGCGGTCGACGTACATGCCACGGGAGGTCGGGCGCGAGGGCACGCCCATCGGTCCGGCCTCGGCGATCAACGCGGTGAGCTGCGCCGGGTCGATGTTGATGCGCACCGACAGATTGGGGTCTTCTGGCGTGGCGTCGATGATTCGCCCGGCCACCGGCATCGCCACCGAGAACACCAAATAGTTGAGCGGGTCATAGGCAAAGATTTCGTCGGCCAGGCGCACTTCCTTGCTGCCGCTGGCCAGGATGCACAAGGCCGGCTCCACCAGCACCGGCATGAAGTCACGCGGTGTGTTGTGGCGGTTGAGGTACAGCGAGGTCACCGCCGTACCGTAGGAGCCATCTTCCCAGGTATGCCGGTGCACGATGCTGGCCAGCTCAGCTCGCTGTTTTTCCATCTCGGCATCGAGGGGAATGGGCTTATGTTCCGGCGACGACATGGGACGTCCTCTACAGGCTGTTTCGATGGGATCAGCTTAGCGGCGGCTTTTCAAAAAGTGTTAGGTCGATTCTGCACAATCCTTGCCTGATCCTGCGACAGGTCGTGAATCAGGCAATCACAGGGCCTGTCATCTCCTTGAAACACTGAACATGGGCTTGGAATAAACCCCGGGCGGCAAACGTCCTATCTACGCTTCTCGCAGGATTGTGCAATAAGCCTGCAGGAATTGACTAACTGCGCCCACACCCGCGCCATTATCTTTGATCCTGTGGCAACACGCCCTCACAGTGTTTGCCGAGCATCACTTCTCAACGGGAGAGTCGAACATGTCCACCCCCATTCCCGCGAGCCATATGGCCTTTATCCGTGCCCGTACCGGGTGCAGCACCGAACTCGGTGCACGCTTGAGCAGTTTGATCGAACCGGGCCGTCAGGCTCAGGGTTGCCTGCAATTTTCGTTGCAGCATTCCCAGGTCGACCCCGATGTCTGGCTGGTCTCGGGTTTCTGGAGCAGCGAACAGGCCATGAGCGCCTACTTCAACTCGCCGGCCCTGATGATCTTTACCGAGCTGTTGAACGACATGGTGGTCCGCAGCATGGACTTCCAGACCTTCACCGATGCATCCGCTGCACACGCCTACGGCGAGTACCTGCAACTCGCCGGCTGAAGGTCTAGAATGGCCGACTTTCCATTGGCCAGGACCTGCAACATGGCACGTAAACAATTTGCCCATCACGAAGCCGTCTCTGCCGTTGTACCGGGAGAAGGTGGCTACAGCGCCGCCGTCGCCGTCAAGGCACTGGATGGCATGGGTGCACCGCAGTTTCACAAGATCCTTGATGGACAGAAGTTCAAGACCGCTTCCGACGCCGATGATGCGGCGACGGTGCAGCTTGAGCGGCTGGTTGATGTGGATGAAGAAGGTCAGTTGACCTGGGCAACTGCCACTAACTGAAGCCGAACACTTTTTACTGCCTAACGAAGAGCAAATGTGGGAGCCGGGCTTGCCCGCGATGAGGGCAGGTCAGCCGACTCATTGGGTGGCTAAGACTCCGCCATCGCGGGCAAGCCCGGCTCCCACATGGATCGGTTGTGTTTGTTAGAAAGTGATCAATCAGCGTGGGCGGTGCATTTTGAACAGGGCCTCTGGCCCCAGTTGGAAGTAATCCGCCGGCCCACCGCCGCGCAAGATCGGCTCGGCGGCGGCGGTGTCGTAGATGCCGTCCTTGAGCAGCCACTTGGCAATGTGCACGGCAACCACTTCACCCAGCACCAACCAGCTCGGCACCAGCGCTTTGTCCGCGCGTTGCAGCTGGATGATCTGCGTCACCTTGCACTCGAACGACACCGGGCTCTCGCCTACCCGTGGCACCTTGACGATCTTCGACGCAACCGGGGTCAGCCCGGACAATTCGAACTCGTTCACCTCTGGCGATACCGCCGCACAACTCTGGTTCATCTGCTCGGCCAGCGGGCGCGTGGCCAGGTTCCACACAAACTCGCCGGTCTGTTCGATGTTGTTCAGGCTGTCTTTGCGCCCGACGCTGGAAAACCCAATGATCGGCGGAATGTAGTTGAACGCATTGAAGAAACTGTAGGGCGCCAGGTTCAGGCGGCCTTCGCTGTCCTGTGACGAAATCCAGCCAATGGGCCGTGGGCCGACGATGGCATTGAACGGGTCATGGGGCAGGCCATGGCCGTTGGCGGGTTCGTAGAAATGGATATCGTCAGACATGGCCGGGGTTCCTGCTAATGGGTTCGGTGAGGTGGCCATACTGCAAGCCACGGCGCTGAATTTCCACCGGCCCTATGGAATTTTCATTGATCGGCCACCTATTTTTCACAGCGCTACGTTCAGTCTGCGCCCAGGTCGACACCCCCCTTTATAAGTCGGCCAATTGAAAGACTGAGCTTTGGAGCCTTCTACCCGATGAACAAACTTCCTCAGATCACCCTGGCGTTCTGGGTCATGAAAATCTGCGCAACCACCCTGGGCGAAACGGCCGGGGACTTGCTGTCGATGACCCTGAACGTGGGTTACGCCATCAGCTCGATGATCTTGATCAGCGTGTTTCTGGTCACCCTGGTGACGCAACTCTGGTCCAAGGCCTACAACCCGGTGTTGTACTGGATCGTGATTTTGTCCACCAGCACGGCGGGCACCACCATGTCGGACTTCATGGACCGCTCCTTGGGCCTGGGGTATGCCACGGGGTCGATGATCCTGATTGCGATCCTGATGATCATCTTTGCCTTGTGGCATGTGAGCGGCGATTCGCTGAACGTGAATAAGGTGCAGAGCTTTCGCGGTGAGCTGTTCTACTGGATGGCGATTCTGTTTTCCAACACCCTGGGCACCGCATTGGGCGACTTCCTGGCTGATGACTCGGGGCTTGGTTTCGCCGGTGGCGCCTTGCTGATCGGCTCTGCCATTGCGGCGGTGGTAGCACTCAACTACTTCACCCGGATCTCGTCGGTGCTGTTGTTCTGGGTGGCGTTTGTACTGACCCGACCGTTTGGCGCGACCTTGGGTGACTTCCTCACCAAACCCCATGAAAAGGGCGGGCTGGATTTCGGCACGATTGGTTCGTCGGCGGTGTTGGCGGCGGTGCTGGTGGTGATGATTGCAGGGGCATCGTATGCGCAGCGGCGGTATGGGCGTGACCGCATTAGCCAGGCGACACAAAACTAAAATGTGGGAGCGGGCTTGCCCGCGATTGCAGTGGATCAGTCTCTAAATTCGTTGGCTGGCTCACCGCTATCGCAGGCAAGCCAGCTCCCACATTTTTTACCGTGTTAAACCTTTAGTCGGTGGTGATGCGTGAATGCTTGCGGGTGTCTTTCATGGTCGCGTAAACCGCCAGCGAAATCGCAATACACGCCGTGACGTACCAGTAATACCCGGTTTCCATGCCGATGCTCTTGAACCACAGTGCGATGTACTCAGCCGTACCGCCGAAGATCGACACGGTCAGTGCATACGGCAGGCCCACGCCCAGGGCGCGGATTTCAGTAGGGAACAGCTCGGCTTTCACCACCGCGTTGATCGAGGTGTAGCCACTGACGATGATCAGCGCCGCCATGATCAGGAAGAACGCGCCCCACCAGGTCTGGATGGTGTGCAGGGTGGTGAGGATCGGCACGGTAAACAGGGTGCCGAGGACGCCGAAGGCGATCAGGATCGGGCGACGACCGACCTTGTCTGACAGCCCGCCGATGATCGGTTGCAGGCACATGAACAGGAACAGCGTGGCGGCCGAGATGGTGGTGGAGTCGGAGATGCTCATGCCGACCGTGTTCACCAGGTATTTCTGCATGTAGGTGGTGTAGGTGTAGAAGGCCAGGGTGCCGCCCATGGTCAGGCCGACCACGGTCATCAGTTCCTTGGGGTGACGCATCAAGGTGCGCATGGCGCTTTCCTTGGCTTTTTCCTTCTTGGTGAACGACTCGGTTTCTTCCATGCCACGACGCAGGTACAGCGCGACCACCGCACACAGGGCGCCGATGGCGAACGGAATACGCCAGCCCCAGGCGTACAGCTGTTCGGTGGTGAGGAATTGTTGCAGCACGATCAGCACGCCCAGCGCGATGAGCTGGCCGGAGATCAGGGTGACGTACTGGAAGCTGGAGTAGAAACCACGGCGCTCTTTGGTGGCCATCTCGCTGAGGTAAGTGGCGGAGGTGCCGTATTCGCCACCGACCGACAGACCCTGCAGCAAGCGGGCAAACACCAGCAGGATCGGTGCACCGATGCCGATGATTTCATAGCCCGGGCTCAGGGCGATCAGCAGCGAGCCGAAGCACATCAGGTAGACCGAGGCCATCAAGGCTTTTTTACGCCCGACTTTGTCAGCGTAAAGGCCCATCAGCCAGCCGCCGATCGGGCGCATCAGGAAGCCCACGGCGAAAATCGCGGCGGTGTTGAGCAGTTGGGCGGTGGTGTCGCCTTTAGGGAAAAAGGTCTTGGCGAAGTACAGCGAGAACGCGGCGTAGACGTACCAGTCGTACCACTCGACCATGTTGCCGACGGAACCACTGAAAATCGATTTGATACGGCTTGAGGTAGTGCGCTCTTTCGTCGGCGCGGCCGCCGACCCCAGAGGCAGGGCGTTGGAGTTATCCATTGAAGGATCCTTCATCTAGTTGTTTTTATGGAGCGTGCCTGAGCACAGCCTGGTTCGGGCTATAGCAGGAGCTGTGCCAGGTAGATGAAGGCCCGGCCTAGAAGGGTTGGCAGGATTTTTTGAGCGGAAAGTCGCTGATAAATTTTGGGTGATGAGCGGAAATCCGCTTATGGCTGCCGGCCTCATCGCAGGCAAGCCCGCTCCCACATGGGAATGTGTTCACAGATCAAACTGTGGGAGCGGGCTTGCCCGCGATGGCGGCCTGAAGATCGCTAGAGAAACATCTCCCGCACCAACCCGTGCCGCTGCATCTTCTCATTGAAGGTCCGCCGCGGCAGTTGCAGCTCCGCCAACACCGCCTTGATATCGCCTTTGTGCCGCATCAGCGCCGCCTTCAGGCAGTGTGCTTCAAAGGCCTCCTGCTGCGCCGCCAGGGATTGCCCGGCCTCTATACCCTCTGGCTCCGGATCACCCAGGCCCAACACCTGGCGCTCGGCGACGTTGGCCAATTCACGCACATTGCCCGGCCAGTCATGGCTCAGCAGGCGTCCTAACTGCGCGCCACTCAGGGGCTCGACACTGCGCCCCAGGCGTTCGGCAGCACTTCGGGCGAAGTGGTCGAACAGCAACGGGATATCTTCACGGCGCTCGCGCAAGGGCGGCAGGCGCAGTTGCGCGACGTTCAGCCGGTAGGCCAGGTCTTCGCGGAAACGCCCGGCGCGGGCCTCTTCCAGCAGATCCGGCTTGGTGGCGGCGATGATGCGCAGGTCCACAGGGATACTCTGGTTGGAGCCCAGCCGTTCCAGCTTCTGTTCCTGCAGCACCCGCAGCAGCTTGACCTGCTGGGCCAGGGGCATGCTCTCGATTTCGTCCAGGAACAGCGTGCCGCCATGGGCATATTCCAGCTTGCCGATGCGCTTGCCCTGGGCGCCGGTGAACGCGCCGCTTTCGTGGCCGAACAGCTCGGCCTCAAACAGTTGCTCAGGGATCGCGGCGCAGTTGAGCGCCACGAACGGCTTCTTCGCCCGAGGCCCGAAATCATGCAGGCAACGGGCGACCAGTTCCTTGCCGCTGCCGGTCTCGCCACGGATCAGCACGTTGACTGGCAAACTCGCCAGGTCGAGCACCTGGCGCCGAAGGTTCTGCAGCCCACGGGATACGCCGAGCAGGCTGGATTCCAGTTGCGCCTTGGCATCGGCCTGCTGATGCAGGCGCCGGTTTTCCAGGATCAGCCCGCGCTTGTCCAACGCCCGGCGCAGGCTGTTGAGCAGGGCGTCAGGGCTGAAGGGTTTTTCCAGGAAATCGTAGGCACCCTCGCGCATGGCTTCGACGGCCATCGGCACGTCGCCATGGCCGGTGAGCAGGATTACCGGCAGGTCGGTGTCGCGGCGCTGTACTTCGGCCAGCAGTTCCAGGCCGCTCAGCCCCGGCATGCGCACGTCGCTCAGGATCACGCCGGCAAAATCCTTGGGCAGTTGCGCCAGGCATTCCTCGGCGCGGCTGAACAACTGCACTTCAAAGCCGGACAGGCTCAACCATTGCTCGACGGCCGTGCGAATGCTGGCTTCGTCATCGACTACGATCACCGCATTCAACATAGGTCTGGCGTCTCCAGCGCGATGGGCAAGGTCAGGGTAAACACGGCGCCATCGCCTCGGTTGCCGGCGATCAGGCGTCCACCCAGTTCATGCACGATAGCGTACGACACAGCCAACCCGAGGCCCAGCCCGTCGCCCACCGGCTTGGTGGTGAAGAAGGGGTCGAACACGCTGTTGAGGTGTTCCTCGGCTATCCCGCCGCCGCTGTCGCTGACGGTCAGTTGCCACAACTGCTGGTCGGCATGCAGGCGGATTTCCAGGCGCTTGCGCGGTTTGTCGGCCATCGCATCAAGGGCGTTGCGCAGCAGGTTGATCAGCACTTGTTCCAGGCGGATTGCATCACCACGGACCCAGGCCGGGCGGGTCAGGTCGAGTACCACGCCGATGCCTTCATCACGCAGGCGTGCATCGAGCAGATGCAGGGACTGGTCCACCACTAACGCCAAATCCAGTCGTTCGCGCAGGCCGCTCGGGCTTTTACGGGCAAATGTCTTGAGGTGGCCGGTGAGGGCGGCCATGCGGGTAAGCATTTCATCCAGCGGGGTCAGCGCCGTGTAGGCGTCGTCCACGCGGCCATGGTCCAGCAGCAGGCGCAAGGTGGCCAGTTGCATGCGCTGGGCCGTCAGTGGCTGGTTGATTTCATGGGCGAGGGCGGCAGACATCTGCCCCAGTGCCGCCAACTTGGCTGATTGCACCAGGCCGTCCTGTGCGGTGCGCAGGGCCTGGGTGCGCTCCTCTACCAATTGCTCAAGCTCTTCACGGCTGCGTTGGCGCAAACGGGCCAGGCGCCAGCGCTGGGTAAGGAACAGCACGAGGAACACCAGGGCCAGCCAGGAACCGGCGGCGGCGAGGCCGGCGTTGCGCTGGTCTTCAAAGGCAAACTGCGGTTTACGCAGCAGGTGCAACGTCCAGCCCTCGGCCTTCAGCGGCAGGGATTCCCAGATGTAATTGGCGCTGCCGTCGGGGCCGTTGACGCGCATCAGGTGGCTGTTGTCGTCGAAGCGTTGCAGGGGCTGGCTTTCCAGCGCTTGCAGCTGTTTTTTGTCGTATTGACGGGTGGCCTTGAGCTCCGCCAGGTCCTGCACCGACAGCGGCCGCAGGTTACGGTAGCGCCAACCCGGCTGGTTGGCGATTAACACGATGCCCCGCGCGTCGCTGACCAGCAGCAGGTCATTGCCCTGGGCCCATTCGCGTTCCAGCTCGGGAAACTCCAGTTTCACCACCATAGCGCCGAGGAATTGCTCGTGCTCATCCACCACCGCACTGGAGAGGAAATAACCGGGGATGCCCGTGGTCACGCCCACGGCATAAAAACGCCCGGTGCCCTGGCTCAGGGTCTGGCTGAAGTAAGGCCGAAACGCATAGTTATGCCCGACGTAACTGCTCGGCAGGTTCCAGTTACTGGCGGCCACGGCCAGGCCGGTGCGGTCCATCAACTCCAGGGTGGAGGATTGGGCGGCGCCGTTGATGCGTTCCAGTTTGCGGTTGAGCAGGTCCTGGGTGCCGGGATCCAGCGGGCCTTTCAAGGCGCGGATCATTTCCGAGTCCAGCGCCAGCACGGCGGGCAGGGCGCGGTAGCGTTCGATCAGGGTATGCAACGAGTTGCCATACAGCGTGAGTTGCTGATTGGCACGAGCGGCATCGTCCACCAGGGCCTGGCGCTCGGCGTGGCGTGTAGCCAGGGCGGCTGCGAGCACTGCGCCGGCGATGATCAGCAGCGAATAGAAGGTCAGGCGCAGCGGGCGAGGGATCACGATCATACGGTGAGGGGCAGGCACAGTAAGGGGTGAGCACCATACCATGCGCGGCCAGGATCTTGTGGCGGGCCCGCTTTTGTGGGAGCTGGCTTGCCTGCGATGGCATCCCCTCGGCGTCACTGAAAAACCGAGGTGCCTGCATCGCAGGCAAGCCAGCTCCCACCTAAAAAGTGTCAGGCATAAAAAAGGCGACTGGGGCCTAGGGCCGCAGTCGCCTTCATTCAAACGGTCAGGTGCTTACTGCACTTCTACCGCCAGGCTTTCACTGATCTTTTTCTGCCAGATCGCAGGACCGGTGATGTGCACCGACTCACCTTTGCTATCAACTGCAACGGTCACCGGCATGTCTTTCACGTCGAACTCGTAGATCGCTTCCATGCCCAGTTCGGCGAAGGCAACAACGCGTGACTTCTTGATGGCTTGCGCCACCAGGTAAGCAGCGCCGCCCACAGCCATCAGGTACACGGCTTTGTGGTCCTTGATCGCTTCGATCGCAGTCGGGCCGCGCTCGGACTTGCCGATCATGCCCAGCAGGCCGGTTTGCTCGAGGATCTGACGGGTGAACTTGTCCATCCGCGTCGCGGTAGTCGGGCCAGCCGGGCCAACCACTTCTTCGCGCACCGGATCAACCGGGCCGACGTAGTAGATGAAACGACCCTTGAGGTCCACCGGCAGGGTTTCGCCCTTGTTCAGCATCTCGACCATGCGCTTGTGCGCCGCGTCGCGACCGGTGAGCATCTTGCCGTTGAGCAACACGGTTTCGCCTGGCTGCCAGCTCTGCACTTCTTCCGGGGTCAGGGTGTCGAGGTTGACGCGGCGGGCCGATGGGCCGGCTTCCCAGACGATTTCCGGGTAGGCGTCCAGCGGTGGCGCTTCCAGCGACGCAGGGCCCGAACCGTCGAGCACGAAGTGTGCGTGACGGGTGGCGGCGCAGTTGGGGATCATGCACACCGGCAGGGAGGCGGCGTGGGTCGGGTAGTCCATGATCTTCACGTCGAGCACGGTGGTCAGGCCACCCAGGCCCTGGGCGCCGATGCCCAGTTGGTTGACCTTCTCGAACAACTCCAGGCGCATCTCTTCAATACGGTTCTGCGGGCCACGGGCTTTCAGCTCGTGGATGTCGATGGACTCCATCAACACTTCCTTGGCCATCACCGCAGCTTTCTCGGCGGTGCCGCCGATGCCGATGCCCAGCATGCCCGGTGGGCACCAGCCGGCGCCCATGGTCGGAACGGTCTTCAAGACCCAGTCAACGATCGAGTCGGACGGGTTGAGCATGGCCATTTTCGACTTGTTCTCGGAGCCGCCGCCCTTGGCCGCCACGTCCACTTCCACGGTGTTACCCGGGACGATGGAGTAGTGGATGACCGCGGGGGTGTTGTCCTTGGTGTTTTTACGCGCGCCTGCCGGGTCGGCGAGGATGGATGCACGCAGGACGTTTTCCGGCAGGTTGTAGGCGCGACGCACGCCTTCGTTGATCATGTCGTCCAGGCCCATGGTGGCGCCGTCCCAACGCACGTCCATGCCCACGCGCACGAACACGGTGACGATACCGGTGTCCTGGCAGATCGGGCGATGGCCGGTGGCGCACATGCGCGAGTTGATCAGGATCTGGGCGATGGAGTCACGGGCCGCTGGCGATTCTTCGCGCAGGTAGGCTTCGTGCATGGCCTGGATGAAATCAACGGGGTGGTAGTAGGAAATGAATTGCAGGGCGTCGGCAACGCTCTGAATCAGGTCGTCTTGCTTGATCACGGTCATGAGTCGCGCTCCTCTATAAGGGAACATTCAATAAAGGTGGTTTCAGTGTTGCATCGGTCGGCTGAAGCCACCTTTCCAAGGCACGCCAAAATGGTGCAGGCGCGACGCTAAAAGGCGCGGCAGTATAACCCGGCTCGGTGGCCGATACACCCGACTATGGTCAAACTGTCGCAGGCATGATTCCCTGTGCGCGTCCCCTGTGTCTGAGACCTTTATATGCCTGAACTGCACGTCGGCGAACGCCACTGGTCGGTCGCCCCCGGCAGCAACCTGCTGGATGCGCTGAACCAGGCGGGTGTGGCCGTGCCCTACAGTTGCCGCGCCGGCAGTTGCCACGCCTGCCTGGTCCGTTGCCGGGGCGAGGTCGAGGACAAGCAACCCGAGGCCTTGAGCCCGGCGCAACGCCAGGACGGTTGGCGTTTGGCGTGCCAGTGCCAGGTCCTGGGGGATTTGCAGGTCGAAACCTTCGACCCCCAGCGCGATGGCCTGCCTGCTCGCGTGGTGGGTGCCGACTGGTTGAGCCCGACGGTGCTGCGCCTGCGCCTGCAACCGGAGCGCGGCCTGCGTTATCGCGCCGGCCAGCACCTGGTGTTGTGGGCCGGGCAGGTGGCCCGGCCGTATTCCCTGGCGAGCCTGCCCCAGGAGGACCCGTTCCTGGAGTTTCACCTTGATTGCCGCCAACCCGGCGAATTCAGCGACCTGGCCCGTCAACTGCAAGTGGGAGACCCTCTGCGCTTGGGCGAACTGCGCGGCGGCGCGTTGCACTACGACCCGGACTGGCACGCCCGGCCGCTGTGGCTGCTGGCTTCCGGTACAGGCCTGGGACCTTTGTGGGGCGTGTTGCGTGAGGCGTTGCGTCAGGATCACCAGGGCGCGATCCGCGTGATTCACCTGGCCCATGATGCCAACGGACATTACCTGGCCGAAGCCCTGACGCAGCTGGCCGCGCAGTACCCGAACCTGACAGTGGAGCTGTGGACCACGGCCGAGGCGACCCAGGCATTGGCGCAACTGCGGCTTGTTTCGCGGCAAACTCTGGCTTTACTCTGCGGGCACCCTGGCAATGTCGAGGCGTTCTCCAAGCGCCTGTTCCTGGCGGGGCTGCCGCGCAATCAACTGCTGGCCGACGTGTTCCTGCCCCGTGGTTGAGCGCTGAATTCCACCGTCGCGAGACTCACCATGACCGACGCCATCCTGCAACAACGCGAGCGCGGGCTGCTGACCTTGCAGCTCAATCGACCGGACAAGAAAAACGCCCTGACCCGCGCCATGTACACCCAACTGGCCGAGGCGCTGGAAGGCGCTGACGCGGATGCCGACATCCGCTGCGTGCTGATCCAGGGCAGCAGTGAGTGCTTTACCGCCGGCAATGACATCGGCGATTTCCTCGAACAGCCCCCCAGCGATCTCGACAGCCCACCGTTTCACTTCATGAAAAGCCTGATCAACTGCCGCAAGCCGGTGATCGCGGCCGTGGCAGGCGCTGCGGTGGGGATCGGCACGACGCTGTTGCTGCATTGTGACCTGGTCTATATCAGTCGTGATGCGCGCTTGCGCATGCCGTTCGTCAACCTCGGCCTGTGCCCGGAGTTTGGTTCGAGCCTGATCCTGCCGCGCTTGTTGGGGCATGCGAAAGCAGCTGAATTATTGCTATTGGGCGAAGGTTTCAGCGGCGAGCAGGCGGCCGCGTGGGGGATTGCCACCGAGGCGTTGGCCAGTGGTGAAGCGGCGTTGGCCAAGGCGCGGGCAATGGCCGCACGTTTTGAAGACCTGGCGCCGGGGGCGGTGCAGGTGACCAAGCAGTTGATGAAGAGCGTTGATCGCGAGCAGTTACGGCAGGTGATTGAGGACGAGGGGGCGTTGTTTACCCAGCGGTTGCGGTCGCCGGAGGCGGTGGCGGCGTTGTCGGCCTTTATCACTCGGCGGTAGAGGTGTGTTGGTTGATCGGCCTCATCGCGGGCAAGCCCGCTCCCACAGGGGATCGCGGTCAAACTGTGGGAGCGGGCTTGCCCGCGATGAGGCACTCTGCAGCCACACAAAAAACCAGGCATAAAAAAGCCCCGAACCAGTCGGGGCTTTCTCATTCAACGCTCACTCAAACCTGCGGGTCGCCCACGTGCAGGATCTTCATGCCGTTGGTGCCACCGGTGGTGTGGTAGCTGTCGCCCTTGGTCAGGATGACCCAGTCGCCTTTCTCCACCACGCCGCGCTTGACCAGCTCGTCGATTGCCTTCTGGCTGACTTCGTTCGGTGCCAGTGAGGCCGGATCGAACGGAACGGTGTACACGCCACGGAACATCGCCGTGCGGGCCTGGGCTTCGCGGTGTGGGGTGAACGCGTAGATCGGTACCGAAGAACGGATACGCGACATGATCAGCGGCGTGTAGCCACTTTCGGTCAGGGCGATGATCGCCTTCACGCCCGGGAAGTGGTTGGCGGTGTACATGGCCGCCAGGGCGATGCTCTGGTCGCAGCTTTCGAACTCTTTGCCAATGCGGTGGCTGGACGTCTTGCTGGTCGGGTGCTTTTCAGCGCCAAGGCAGATACGCGCCATGGCTTGCACCGCTTCCAGTGGGTACGGGCCGGCAGCACTTTCAGCCGAGAGCATCACGGCGTCGGTGTAGTCGAGCACGGCGTTAGCCACGTCGGACACTTCGGCACGGGTCGGCATCGGGTTCTGGATCATCGACTCCATCATCTGGGTCGCCACGATCACCGCCTTGTTGTGGCGGCGTGCGTGCAGGATGATTTTCTTCTGGATACCGATCAGCTCGGCATCGCCGATTTCCACGCCCAGGTCACCACGGGCAACCATTACGGCGTCGGACGCCTTGATCAGGCCGTCGAGGGTTTCGTCATCGGCCACGGCTTCGGCGCGTTCGATCTTCGCCACCAGCCAGGCGGTGCCGCCGGCTTCGTCGCGCAGTTTACGGGCGTATTCCATGTCGGCAGCGTCGCGCGGGAAGGACACGGCGAGGTAGTCCACTTCCATTTCGGCGGCGAGAATGATGTCAGCCTTGTCTTTTTCAGTCAGGGCCGGTGCGGTCAGGCCGCCACCACGACGGTTGATGCCTTTGTGGTCGGACAGCGGGCCGCCGATGATCACGGTGCAATGCAGTTCGGTCGGTGTGGCGGTGTCGACGCGCATGACTACACGGCCGTCGTCCAGCAGCAATTCGTCGCCGACGCCGCAGTCCTTGACCAGGTCCGGGTAGTCGATACCCACGACTTGCTGGTTGCCTTCGGTCAGCGGGTGGCTGGTGGAGAAGGTGAACGTGTCACCGATCTTCAGCTCGATCCGCTTGTTGGCGAATTTGGCGATACGGATTTTCGGGCCTTGCAGGTCACCCAGCAGCGCCACGAAGCGGCCGTGCTTGGCAGCCAGGTCACGCACCAGCTTGGCGCGAGCCTTGTGCTCGTCCGGGGTGCCGTGGGAGAAGTTCAGACGGGCAACGTCCAAACCAGCCAGAATCAGCTGTTCGAGGACTTCCGGCGAGTTGCTGGCCGGGCCAAGGGTGGCGACGATTTTGGTACGACGGACGGACATGCACAGACTCCTGAGTTCAAGCGCTGAGGAAGGCTACTATGCTCTTTCGTTGTAGTCATTGTTCGTTTGCACTACTTATCGACGATTGACTTGTTTTTGCTGCGAGTGAATACGAACACCCTTGAAGATTTTCGACGAGGGGTCGATACACTGCACAAGACAGGAGAACCCCCATGCGAATTTTGCTCGTTGCTGCCCTGGCCGTCAGTGTTGTCGGCTGTACCCGCTGGTCGATGGACCACCATTTGAACAATGCTTACCGTGCCTATGGGGTGGGTGATTGCGAGCGCGTCACCCTGGAGTTGTCGCAGGTCGACCGTGAGAGCCGCACCCGTCGTTATGTGCAGCCGGAAGTGTCGATGTTGCGCGGGCAATGCCTGGAGCGGCAAAAGTTGTTTGTCGACGCGGTTCAGACCTATCAGTTCATCATCACCCAGTACCCGTCGAGTGAATATGCGTACCGTGCTCGCGCCCGGCTCGACACTTTGCAACAGTTGGGGCACTACCCCGGTGCCAGTGTTGCGCAGCCGCGTCCGGCATCATTGTAATTACATTCGTCATTTAAGAGCTGGCCCGTCGCCAGTCTTGGTCTATCCTTCGATTGTTCGTTTGTACAAGTTTTTGTTCGAACGCATGCAGGGCCTGGATTCGGCAGCAGTCTAGTGACACGCAGGAAGCGTGGTGTCACACCGAGACCCGGGGAGAGTGGGCCATTGGCCCGTTCCGAATCACTGGCACGGCCTGACTCATGGCCACTGGATGACGACCATGTTTACCGAACGACGGATTGAGCGACACCAACTCCCTTATTTCCTGCAGGTGTTTAATCGCCGCACGGATAAGCCTATCGGTTATTTGGGCAATGTTTCTGAAGATGGCCTGATGTTGATCAGCCAATTGCCCATGATGGTCGACGTGGACTTCGAGCTGCGCTTTAAGATCCCGGGGCCTGAGGGCGATTTTCATGCGATTGACATCACGGCGACATGCCTGTGGAGCCATGAAGATGTAAACCCTCAGCACTACGACTCGGGATTCAGTGTGACTCAGGCGTCCGAGGAGTACGTGCAACTGATCAATGCCCTGTTGAATTATTTCAGTTTCGATCCTTTGCAGGCATCCGCCTAGCCACTGCGCACGGTCGACTCGGTTCTGGGGGAGCCCTGGCCGGGGTCGACGCGTGCTTTAGAACACCCCGGCTTTTTTCCAGCCCAGATAACGTGTCACCAGGGCGGGCCCCAATGCTGAAGGCAAGGCGTCCAGCAGCGATAAACCCTGTGCGCTCAGCCTGTCGTGCAATTCATCTCGGGTATTGAGGTAGTCGACCGTGCCGCTGTAAGCCAGTGCTTCAGGCAAGGTTTGCACGGGCACCTGGCGCAGGTGGTCGAGGACTTCTTCTCGCAGGCTGGCCACCAGCACCCGGTGCTGTCGACCAATACGCTTGGCCGCGGTCATCAGTGCCTCATCGTCCTCGTCCCGCAGGTTGGTCACCATGATCACCAATGCCCGGCGCTTTTGCCGAGCCAGCAGTTGGCTGGCGGCAGCCTCGTAGTCGGCCGTGTGTCGGGTGGTGTCCAGGTCGTATACCGCGTTGAGCAACAGGTTCAGCTGACTGCTGCCCTTGACCGGTGCCAGGTATCGCGGCTGTTCACTGGCAAAGGTGCACAACCCCACCGCATCACCCTGGCGTAACGCCACATAGCTGAGCAGCAGGCAGGCGTTGAGCGCATGGTCGAAGTGGGAGAGTTCATCGTCCTGGCTGCGCATACGCCGACCGCAATCGAGCATGAATACAATTTGTTGGTCGCGTTCATCCTGGTATTCGCGGGCGATGGGGGTGCGTTGCCGGGCAGTGGCTTTCCAATCGATCTGGCGCAGGCTGTCGCCTTCACGAAACTCACGCAGTTGATGGAATTCCAACCCCAACCCCCTGCGCTGATGTTGTCGCACGCCCAGCTGGCTTAGCCAGTTATCCACACCCAACAGCTGCGCGCCATATAAACGAGCGAAGTCCGGGTACACGCGGGTTGCGTCGCTTACTTCAACAAACCGCCGCGCCGACCACAACCCAAAAGGGCTGGGCAGATGAACCTCACAACGGCTGAAACTGAAGTGGCCACGGCGCATGGGGCGCAGGCGATAGCCAAGTTCGCTGCGCTCACCTGGGTTCAGCGCGATGGATTGGGGCAGGTTTTCTACGCTCAGGCCATCGGGGGCGTGGTCGAATACGGTGACTGTCAGGGGCTGTGAGTAGTGGTGTGTCAAGCTCAGGCGCACCTCACTCCATCGCCCGAGTGCCAGGCTGCCGGGCATCAGGCGTTCTACCTGTACGGACGGCCGACGACACAACCGTACGGCATCCAGTACGGCCATCAACAAGAGTGCGAGCAATAGACCCCAGGCTATGGAGTGCAGAGTGCCGGGCACCTTGAGCTGCAATGCCTCAGCTGTGCCGATCAGGATGCTCAGGCCTAGCAGCACCCCCAACCAGCTCAACAACAGTCGCGTCGGTTTCATGGAAGGATCACTGCCGTGGCGCCGGGATCTGATCCAGCAACTGCTGGAGCACTTGGTCGACCTCCAACCCGTCGATGTCCAGCTCTGGCGCAATGCGTACCCGATGGCGCAATACTGCCAATGCACAACCCTTGATGTCGTCCGGGGTGACGAATTCGCCGCCGCGCAACAAGGCCCGGGCCCGGGCACCGCGCACCAGTGCAATGGAGGCTCGTGGGCCTGCACCGATAGTCAAGCCCGGCCAGCTGCGGGTGGCGCGGGCCAGTCGTACGGCATAGTCGAGCACCTGCTCATCCAAGGCCAATTCACTGGCGATTTGCTGCAATTGCACGACGTCCTGGGCCTGAAGCACGGTGCGTAATGGCTGCACGTCGAGCATGTCGGCTCGGGACGAGCGGGTGACTTCGCGCACCATATCCAGCTCTTGCTGGGCATCCGGGTAATCCATGCGCACCTTGAGCATGAACCGGTCCAGCTCGGCTTCGGGCAAGGGGTAGGTGCCTTCCTGTTCGATAGGGTTCTGGGTTGCCAGTACCATGAACGGCTGGCCGAGAGGCAGTGCTTCACCCTCAAGAGTGACCTGGCGCTCCTGCATCGCTTCGAGCAGTGCGGCCTGGGTCTTGGCGGGCGCGCGATTGATTTCGTCGGCCAACAACAGATGGGTGAACAGCGGGCCTTTGCGCAACTTGAACTGTTCGCTGTGCAGGTCGTACACGGCATGGCCGGTCACATCGCTGGGCATCAGGTCGGGCGTGAACTGGATGCGCGCGAAATCACCGCCAAAACACCGCGCCAGCGCCCGCACCAGCAACGTCTTGCCGAGGCCAGGTACGCCTTCGAGCAGCACGTGGCCACCGGCAATCAATGCCGTCAGCACATCGTCAATCACCTGGTCTTGGCCGATCACCGCCTTGCGCAGTTCAACGCGCAGATCCTGTGCCTGTCTGCTGGCGTGTTGAAGGCTTTCGGTGGTCAGGGCACTCGCCGTTGGAAAATCACTCATAGGGCATTCCTGAGGGTTTGCAGGCATGCCACCTGACGACTGAAATCGGCGCTGTTAAGCCGTTTTGCCGCAAGTGGTCCGAGGGCCTGGCTGATGACGTGCAAGGGTTGGTGCGTCAGGCGTTCGAGCACCTGCCACTGTTCTGCTGTTTCGAGATGTTCAAAGCCTGGGTGACGACGGCGGGCGGCGCGTTGAATGTCTTGTTGCAATGCACGTAGCAAGGCACCTTGGCCGCCGCGCCGGAGCAGAAAATCGGCACTGGCCTGAAGGTGTTCCTGCAATTGGCGGCGAGCCTTGGGCGCCGGTGCCTGGATAGGACCCTGGCGCATGCCGGCATGCCAGAGTGCCAGGGCTATCAGCGCGACAAGTGCCACCACCGCCTGGGGAAAGTAACGCATCAGCAGGGTGAGCAGGCTGTCCACATCGGTACGGAACAGCAAGGTCACATCCGTGCCCTGGTTCAAGTACCAGAGCAGCCAGGCATTGTCATATTGGCCGATAGCAGCGTTCTTCCATACATCGCTGTCGGTCACCACGGTCACGCTGCCTTGCCCAAAGTCCAGTTGCATCAGGTGGCTGGACTTGGCGCTGTTGGCAGAAAATTGCGCCAGGTGCTTGGGGTCGGTGAGGTTGAAGTCGGTGTCGAAGTTGAAATAGGCCGGAGCGGTTTCATTGTCGACATACAGCTTGGTCAGGTCTGGCGCTTTCTTTTTGTTGCGCGGTGAAGCCGGTTCGTCGAATGCCTCGCTCAATGCCTGATGGATATTCAAGCGATCGAGCAGCAGGTCGCCGCTGGTGCCGGTCTCTTCATCCCACAAGGCTTCGGCAACCACCAACAGATGGCCGCCGGACTTTGCCCAGTCGAGCAGTTGGTTCACCTGGCCTGGCGTCATCGTGCTGCGTTCACCCAGTAACAGCAGGCTATTACCTTTGGGCGGCAGGTCGGCGAGCCCTTCAAGGCTATTGGCATGTGCCACGGCCAGGCCCTGCTGGCGCAGAAAGTGTTCGGCCGCCAGGTAAGGGTTCGCCTGGGCTTCCGGCGATGGCCCCCGGTCGACGACTTCTTCATAGGGGATTGCCTTGTGCCAGGCATAAAACGCACCGGCCCCCAGCAGGCATGCCAGCAACAGTCCCGTCCACAGCAGTAGCCGATTCATCGTGCGGCCCCCGAGCTGAACAGCATACGCCAATCACTGCACAGCTTTTGCTGGGCTGCGGCGGGTGGCAGGCGGTGGCCATAGGCGAGGTTCTGCCAGTGGCGAGTCAGTTCATCACTGAAGGCCAGCAACTGCGGTTGTTGCAGGTGGTGAACGTGCTCCAGGACCTGGCCTTCGGTGTCGGCTTTTTTAAGCGGCAGGTGGAAGTCGTGCAGCAGTCGACTGAGCAATCCGCGATACAGCAGCCCAAGGGCCTCCCTGGGACGCGTCGCCCAGAGTGCTTCGGCGGTGCTGGCGATGTCCTCGGGCAACGTTTCGATGCCCAGATCAAGGCCAAACAATTGAGCAGGAGCCGGCTTGGGCGTTTTGTGCGGGAGAGTGGGGCGTCGGCTGACGAAGGCGCGAAGCCAGTCCCGATAGCGCCAGACCAACAGCGCCAGGCCACCGATCAGCACGCTCCACAGGATGACTTCCAGGCCTTGGGCCGCGTGCTTGAAGTTAGTGCTGTTGAAGCTGTCCAGCAGTGCCTGCAGCCAGGCGGGTAACTTGCCTTCGCTGTGCGTGCGGTTTTTGACGGCGGTTTTTTCCTCGCCGAAGCGGTACCGGGTGACGGTTTCCGGGTTTTTGAAAGGAGGCTTTTCCAACTGTGCCTTGATCGACTGGCTAGCGGCTTGGGTGCTTAGCGGCTTGCTGCTATTGGACTCCCCAGCCAAGGCCGGAGAGCTGGTTTGGATGAGAATCAACCCGACCACCAGCAACATCAACGTCGCAACGTTGGCCAGGCGCTGGCGCAGGCGGCGAAACACCAGTTCCAGGTCCCAGGCTTCCAACAGGGTACGGCGGTTGAGATAAAGGCTGAAGCCGCAGGCAACGTAGATGGGCTCCCAGAACACCAGCACCAGGGCGTAGAACGCGTTGCCCAGGTGTTCCAGCCATAAGCCTTCGGAGGCGGTCGCCAGTGCCAGCCGTTGCCAGTCCCAGTCCATTTCGACCTGTTGGGGAATGAAGAAGTAGAACAGGGCCATGCAGCCGAACCACAGGCCGATTTCCAGATGCATTCCGAGGAGGGTAAGCCATCGTGCAGCCCCGGCGTTGTGCTGTAGCAACACGCCCAGGCGTCGCTGGCGTGCCTGGCCGTCCAACCCTTCGAGTTGGCTGACCGGCAGCAGGAAGCTGCGACTGAGGCTGAACCGGCGCCAGGTCAGGCTGACCAGCAACTGGCCTTTGAGCAGCCTTGGCCAGTGGCGCACCGCGTGTTTGAGGCTTGGGGTGTCACCAAACAGTGCGGTGGACAAGATGTACAGGGGAAGCCGGTCGAAGGCGGGCTTGAGCCACCAGAACAGGATCATGGCGAGCGTGGGGAAGTCCCAGAGCAAAACCGTGAGTAGCGCAAAGACTGGCAAGGTCACCAGCGCCCAACTACTCATCAACAGCCCACGATGCTGGCGAGCCATGAGTACGCCGAGGTCCATGGCTTCCCAGGTAGTACGTGGGCGGATCACGACGCTGGCATCACTCAGGCGCATGAGAGGTCCGCCCGGCAAAGGTCAAATAAGCGGCTACCAGCAACCAGAGTGTGGCGCCCACGAGGTATTTGACCCAGGGCGCGATCGTCGTCGTGGAAGACCAGTACGCTTCGATAAACGCTGCGATCAACAGGAAGATCATGACGCCGCAGAGCATCTGCACGCTTTTGCGTGCGGCCAGGCGCAGGGATTCGCCCCGGGTGAGTGGCCCTGGCGAAATCAACGCCCAGCCCAGTTGCAAGCCTGCCGCACCAGCCAGGGCGATGGCCGTCAATTCGAAGGCACCGTGGCCAATGACGAACGACCAGAACGTCTGGCCGTAACCGATTTCGGTCAGGTGCCCGGAGATTGCTCCGATGATCAAACCGTTGAATATCAGGAAGAACACGCTGCCCAGGCCAAACAGCAGGCCGGCGGCGAAGGTCTGGAAAGCGATGCCGATGTTGTGCATCACGTAGTAGCCGAACATCATCCAGTCTTCGCTGGATGCACGGTCGGCGGCGCGGCCGAGACGGCTGGCATCGGGGTTGTACATGGCTTGCATCTCGGCGACCTGCTGGGGGCTGACGATGCTGTAGATCAGGTCGGGGAACAGATAGACCAGCAAGGCGATCCCCACCAGGCTGGTAAAGAACAGCAGGCTTGCGATCAGCACGAAGCGCCATTGCTCACGTACCAGGCGTGGAAAGCCCGCCAGGATGAAGCCGAGGACATTCGCCGTCAGTTGGCTGCGATGACGATACAACTGCTGATGGCCACGCAGGGCGAGTTGCTGAAGGGGATCGACCAGGTAGCTGCTATAGCCGCGTTCCTGGGCCAGGGCGAGGTGCTGGCACAACCTTCGATAGTGGTGGGGGAAGTCCGCCATGTCACTCGCCTTGGCTTTGCCTTGCTCCAACTGTTTCAACTGCTCGGCAAAGGCCTGCCATTGGCGTTGGTGACGGCTTTCGAAGAGGCTCTGCTTCATGCTGGCCCCAACAGTCCGCGGGCCACGCCATTGAGTTGTTCGACGGCGCGGGCCGGAGACACCTGCAGGGGGGTGGCGAGGATGGAGGCCAGTTCATGCACCCGTTCGGCAGACAGTTCACCCTGGCGTTCGGCAAAACCAAGGATCGCTCGCTGTTCACTCAACTCCAGTGGGAATGGCAGGCGCAACGGCTGGGCTTGAGGCACCTGTGGGCGAGCCAGTGGCTGTTCGCGGTAGATCACCAGCGTGCCTGCGGCCAGGTCGCCAAGGCGCTTGAAATGAGGGTGTTGCAGGCAACTGATGGCACCGAGGAAGTAGCCGAAGGGCAGCATGTCGACAAAACGCAGCAGGTTGCGGATCAGTGACGCGGACCAGCCGACGGGCGTGCCGTCATCCTGCACGACCCTCAAGCCCATGACTTGCTTGCCGGGAGAACTGCCCTGGTTCAGTACTTCGAACAGCACCATGTACCACCAGCTGACCAGAAACAGCAGCAATGAGCCCAGGCCGATACCAATATTGCCCAACAAGGCCAAAGGCACGAGCAGGATACCCATGATCAGCCCGCGTACACCCAGGTCAAAGGCAAAGGCTAGTGCGCGGGGCAGCAAGCCTGCCGGGCGCAAAGGCAGATCGATACCCTCCGGGGTCTCGATCTGGTAGCGGGTATCCAACGGGGCTGATGGCATTGCGATCCTTGGCAGTGCGAAGCGGCTGAGAGACACGGATGCTAGCAGTGTCGACGATGGAAGCAACCATTCAAGTTTTTACTGGGTATTTGTACAGCCATCTATCGCTGGCCTCTGACGCCTTGCTGCGCCTAGACTCTGTCGATCTTTAGTACAGGAACAGCCCGTGACCACCATTTTCTGGTACGACTACGAAACCACCGGCATCAACCCGCGCAGCGATCGCCCGCTGCAGGTGGCCGGGATTCGTACCGACCTCGAACTCAACGAGGTCGGTCCGCCGGTCAATCTTTACTGCCAGCCCAGCGACGACATCCTGCCTCACCCGGCAGCGTGCGCGATTACCGGTATCACGCCCGGCATCCTGGCTGAGAAGGGGCTGGCTGAAGCCGACTTCATGACTCGCGTACATGCAGAGCTGGCCGCCCCGGGAACCTGTGGTGCTGGCTATAACACCCTGCGGTTCGACGATGAAATGACGCGGTACAGCCTGTATCGCAACTTTTTCGACCCCTACGCCCGCGAGTGGCAGGGGGGCAACAGCCGCTGGGATCTGATCGACGTGGTTCGTACCGCCTACGCGTTGCGGCCTGAAGGGATTGTCTGGCCCGAGCAAGATGGGCGCGTCACCCTCAAGCTGGAGCGGCTGACCGAAGCCAACGGCATCGACCATGGTCAGGCCCACGATGCGTTGTCCGATGTGCGTGCCACCATCGCTTTGGCGCGTCTGGTGCGTGAGAAACAGCCCAAGCTGTATGAATGGCTGTTTCAGTTGCGCAGCAAGCAACGGGTGATGGACCAGGTACGCCTGCTGCAACCGATGGTGCACATATCGGGGCGCTTTTCTGCCGAGCGCCATTACCTGGGGGTCGTGCTGCCGCTGGCCTGGCACCCGCGCAATCGCAATGCGCTGATCGTGTGTGACCTGGGCCTGGACCCGCAAGGTTTGCTGGACCTCGATGCGGATACGTTGCGCCGGCGTCTTTACACTCGTCGTGATGAATTGGCCGACGGTGAGTTACCGGTGCCGCTCAAGTTGTTGCATATCAACCGTTGTCCGGTCGTCGCCCCGTTGAATGTGCTGCGTGGGCCAGACCTCCAGCGACTTCAGTTGGATAAGGAAGCTTGTCTGGCGAGGGCACTGCGACTTACTGACGCACAGGAAGTGTGGCGGGACAAGTTGGCGACCATTTATGCCGAGGAAGATTTCGAACCGAGTTCGGACCCGGAGCAGCAGCTCTACGATGGTTTTATCGGTGATCGCGATCGTCGTTTATGTGAACAAGTACGGGCTGCCGAGCCGCTGGAGTTGGCGCGCCAGCAGTGGCCGTTCGATGATCATCGCTTGCCGGAATTATTGTTTCGCTACCGTGCGCGTAACTTTCCTGAAACCTTGAACAGCGAGGAACAACAACGCTGGCAACTATTTTGTCAGCAGCGTTTGTCGAGCGAGGAATGGGGAGCGCCCAATACCCTGGAGGCATTTAAACAGGCCGCGCAGGAGTTGGCTGTAAGTGCTACGCCGCATCAGCGCCAGGTGCTCGACCAATGGCAGGATTATGCCGACTCTTTAGCCGCTCGCCTGAATTTGTAATCGGGTAATAACAAATACCCCAGGCAATAAAAAACGCCAGCAGGCTGGCGTTTTTAATGTGTGGCGTATCAGGCGCAAGCCCGATGAGGCTTAGCCCAGCAGGGTTGCCCAGCCTTCAACCACATCACCGCCCCACTTGGCTTTCCACTCTTTCAGGGTCTTGTGATTGCCACCTTTGGTTTCAATCACTTCGCCGTTGTGCGGGTTCTTGTATTGCTTGACCTTGCGAGCGCGCTTGGTGCCGGTAGTTTTTACAGCGCCACGTGGTGCTTTAACTTTCGACTCTGGATCCAGCAGCGCGATGATGTCACGCAGGGATTTGGAGTATTCACCCATCAGGGCGCGCAGTTTGCCTTCGAATTCCAGCTCGGTTTGCAGCTTGTCGTCTTGGGACAGGTTCTTCAAACGGGCTTGCAGCTCTTTGATAGCTTCTTCGGTGGCACGGTATTCGTTGATCAGAGACATGTGGACTACCTTATGTAGAGCGCGGGTTGACAGGGGGAATGGGCCAATAATAGTCAGGCAATTTCATCAAGTAAACATTTAACAAGTCATTTATGTGAATTACTTTGAATGTTTGTGGTGAAGCTATGCAATCGAGTTAATTAGTAGGTCGTAGCGCTAAAGATAATCGCCGTTGTTTTTTGATATTTCGCAAGGCTTGCCATTTTACGGCCACGTAGTGATCGTAAACCTTACGCTATTAAGGGGCGTGGCCGGCGCGAAGGATCAGAATAAGCCACAAGGAATACTGCAGATTTTCTGCGCAATCGCTAGAATGGCGGCCTTTGTGAAGTTCTGGAGTTTCCCCCTAATGCGCACTTTTCGGCTGGTGATTGCTTGCCCGGACCGGGTTGGCATCGTTGCCAAGGTCAGTAACTTTCTGGCTTCCCACAACGGTTGGATCACCGAGGCGAGCCATCACTCGGACAATCTCAGCGGTTGGTTCTTCATGCGTCACGAGATTCGTGCCGACACACTGCCGTTTGGTCTTGAGGCTTTTCGCGAGGCGTTTGCGCCGATCGCCGAAGAGTTTTCGATGACCTGGCAGATCACCGACACCGAGCAGAAGAAGCGCGTGGTATTGATGGCCAGTCGCGAGTCCCACTGCCTGGCCGACCTGCTGCACCGCTGGCACAGCGACGAGCTGGACTGTGAAATCGCCTGTGTGATCTCCAACCATGACGACCTGCGCAGCATGGTCGAATGGCACGGCATCCCGTACTACCACGTCCCGGTCAACCCGCAGGACAAGGAACCGGCGTTCGCCGAGATTTCCCGCCTGGTCAAGCAGCATGAAGCGGATGTGGTGGTGCTGGCGCGCTACATGCAGATCCTGCCACCGGAACTGTGCCGTGAGTACGCGGGCAAGGTGATCAACATTCACCACAGCTTCCTGCCGTCGTTCATTGGTGCCAAGCCTTATCACCAGGCCTCCCTGCGTGGCGTGAAGCTGATTGGCGCGACGTGCCATTACGTCACCGAAGAGCTGGACGCCGGCCCGATCATCGAGCAGGACGTGGTGCGTGTCAGCCACAGTGACAGCATCGAAGACATGGTGCGTTTCGGCCGTGACGTCGAGAAGATGGTCTTGGCCCGTGGCCTGCGTTACCACTTGGAAGATCGCGTGTTGGTACATGGCAACAAGACCGTCGTGTTCTGATCCAAGGGTTTTGATTGAAGAATGAAGGGCCTGGGCGTTAAATCGTCCCAGGCCCTTTTTCTTTGTTGGGCGTAGAGGTTTGGACCATGAGCGATCCCCTGGACAAAGCCACTTCCAAGGCACCCGCCACCCTGGGAGAGGGCTGTTTGAGCCGGTTTGACCCGGAAGAACTGAGCAGCGACGACGGCACCGAGTTTCCGGGGGCCGCCGAGCTGTGGGAGCAAGAGAAGGGCAAGACCGAACCGGAGGTTAACTAACCCCCACGGGGTTAGATCCGGAAGCTACCCACCAACTGTTTCAAGCGCGCCGCCTGTTGCTCCAGGTCTGCGCAGGCGCGCAGGGTGGATTGCAGGTTTTCGACGCCTTCCTGATTGAGGGTGTTGATCTCGGTAATGTCCATGTTGATCGACTCGACCACCGAGGTCTGCTCCTCGGTGGCGGTGGCCACCGATTGGTTCATGCCATCGATCTCGCCAATGCGTTGGGTCACGCTGTTCAGGCGTTCACCGGCCAGGTTGGCGATCTCCACGCTGTCATGGCTGTGACGCTGGCTTTCACCCATGGTGCTGACCGAATCACGGGCACCGACCTGCAACTCCTCGATCATCTTTTGCACCTGTTGCGCCGATTCCTGGGTGCGATGGGCCAGGTTGCGCACCTCGTCGGCCACCACGGCGAACCCGCGACCCGCTTCCCCGGCACGGGCCGCTTCGATCGCGGCGTTGAGCGCCAGCAAGTTGGTTTGCTGGGAAATGCTGGTGATCACCTCGAGAATCTGCCCGATATTCACCGTCTTGCTGTTGAGCGCCTCGATATTGCTGCTGGAGGCACTGATCATCTCGGACAGCTGATTCATCGCCTTGATGTTGCGCTCCACCACCTGTTGGCCATCTTCGGCCAGGTGCCGTGCATCGCTGGCCTGGTGCGAGGCTTGCGCCGCATTGCGCGCGATTTCCTGGGCGGCGGCACCCAGTTGGTTGATGGCGGCCGCCACGCTGTTGGTGCGGTTGGCCTGTTCATCGGAATTGACCATCGACGAGTTGGAGGCGCTCACCACGCGCAACGCCACTTCATTGACCTGCTCGGTGGCCGAGGACACTTCGCGGATCGACGTATGAATACGTTCTACGAAGCGGTTGAAGGCGTTACCCAAGGTGCCGAATTCGTCGTGGTTCTGGATGGTCAGGCGGCGTGTCAGGTCGCCTTCACCGTCGGCGATGTCTTGCATGGCGCGGGTCATCACGTGCAGTGGTTGCAGCAGGATGCGGATCAGCATGCCGAGCAGGGCGATGATGATCACCACGGCAATGGCCGTGGCAATCACCGCTGAGGTGCGGAATTCGCTGAGCATGGCGAAGGATTTGTCTTTATCCACCGAAATGCCGAGATACCAGTTCACCGAGGGTAGACCCTTGATCGGTGTAAAGGTCACGATGTTGTCCTTGCCGTTGGCCTCGACCTCGCTGAAGCCGGTGCTGATCGTTGGCGTGTTTTTTGGGTACACATCGGCCAGCGTCTTCATCACCAGGTTCTTGTCCGGGTGCACCAGCACCTTGCCATCGGCGCTGACCAGGAACGCATAACCCATGCCGCCGAAGTTCAGCGCGCCAATGTTATCCACCAGGGTTTGCAGGCTCAGGTCGCCACCCACGACACCAATGCTCTGGGCGCCCTGGGTGCTGGGGGTAGCGATGGAAATAATCAGTTTGCCGGTCGCGGCATCGATGTAGGGCTCGGTGAGCGTCGAGCCGTTGCTGGCCTGGGCGCCTTTGTACCAGGGGCGAACACGCGGGTCGAAGCCGTCCGGCATCTTGGTGTCGGGGCGGATGGTGAACGCGCCCTTGCTGTCACCCACGTAGGTCGCCATGAACGAGGAGGTCAGGACTTTCTGCTCCAGCAGCCTGGCAACGGCGGAGGGCTCGGGGTTGATGGCGATGTTTTGTGCGGCGTTTTCAACCAGGGCAATGCGCCCGGTAAGCCAGGTTTGGATGTTGCTGGCGGTGACATCACCCATTTCATGCAAGTAATTGTTGAGGTCGTCGCGAATGGCGTTGCGTTGCAGGTAGTCGTTGTAGAGGGTAAACAGCGCAAAAGCGGCGATGACGATAAGGGAGGCTGCAAGCAGGATTTTGTGGCTGAAGCGCAGATTTTTATTCATGGCTTGTAGGGTCCGCTAAGGTCTTATTATCCGAAGCGCGTCCTTATGGGATGCGCAAAATGGCAGCGTCAAAAAAGGTGTGATATTTCTTGCGATAGCTCCGTTGGTCCCTGTAGGAACTATCCGACCTATTTTTAGACTTTGTGGGTCTCACACCTCTCTATATCGACCTGGCGGCACTAAAGATTAACCAGAGGTGACGAAATGCCTGATACCACGCAACTCCTTATCGGCGCGGGCCTGGACGGCCACCCCGTCGCCCAGGCCATGCGCCTGGCCAACCGTCATGGGCTGATTGCCGGTGCGACCGGCACGGGCAAGACCGTCACCTTGCAGCGCCTCGCGGAAGCCTTCAGTGACGCGGGCGTGGCGGTATTTGCGGCGGACATCAAGGGCGACCTGTGTGGCCTCGGGGCCGCAGCCAATCCGCAGGGCAAGGTGGCCGAGCGCATCGCCGGCATGCCTTTCCTGGGGTACACGGCCAAGGCCTACCCCGTGACGTTGTGGGATATCCACGGGCAATCCGGTCATCCATTGCGCACCACCATCAGTGAAATGGGCCCATTGCTGCTCGGCGCGCTGCTGGAACTTACCGACAGCCAACAGTCAGCGCTCTATGCGACCTTTAAAGTGGCCGATCGCGAAGGCTTGCTGCTGTTGGACCTCAAAGACCTGAAAGCACTGCTCAACCACCTGCGTTACCACCCGGAACTGCTGGGCGACGACGCGGCGCTGATGACCACCGGCTCCAGCCAGGCCCTGTTACGGCGTCTTGCCGTGTTGGAGCAACAGGGCGCGGAAGCCTTGTTTGGCGAGCCAGCCTTGCAGCTGGAAGACATTCTGCAACCCGCCAGTGATGGGCGAGGGCGTATCCACCTGCTCGACGCCAGCCGTCTGGTGCATGAGGCGCCCAAGGTGTACGCGACCTTCCTGCTGTGGCTGTTGGCGGAGCTGTTCGAGCAGTTGCCTGAACGCGGCGATGCCGATAAACCGTTGTTGGCGCTGTTCTTCGATGAGGCCCACTTGCTGTTTGCCGATACGCCCAAGGCGTTGCAGGAGCGGTTGGAGCAAGTGGTGCGGTTGATTCGCTCCAAAGGCGTTGGCGTTTACTTTGTCACACAGTCTCCGGGGGATTTGCCTGACACGGTCCTGGCGCAATTGGGCCTGCGCATCCAGCACGGCCTGCGGGCGTTCACCACCAAGGAACAGAAGTCCCTGCGGGCAGTGGCAGACGGTTTTCGGCCCAACCCGACCTTCGATACCCTGGCGGTGCTGACCGAGCTGGGCACGGGTGAGGCCTTGGTGGGCGCGCTGCAGGAAAAAGGCACGCCGGAAGTCGTCCAGCGCGTACTGGTGGCGCCGCCGCAGTCGCGTATCGGGCCGCTCAGCGAGGCCGAACGCGCCGCGCTGATCGCCAGTTCGCCGTTGCTGGGGCGCTACGACAAGCCGATTGACCGGGAATCGGCCTATGAAGTGCTGATGGCGCGCAAGGAGCTTGGGCCGACCGAAGAGGCCAAGCCGGCTGCCGAAGAGCCGAGCTTTACGGACAAGGCGGGTGCCTTTCTGGGCACCACGGCAGGCAAGGCGCTGAAATCCGCGATGCAGCAGGCGGCCAATCAGATGGGGCGTCAGTTGGTGCGCGGTTTGCTGGGATCGTTGCTTGGCGGCAGCAAGCGCAAGTAACGGTTCAAGCCTTGGGCTTGGCGTGGGCGGCGAGCCGTTCCAGGGCGGCGCGCAGGCCGGGATCACTAATGCCGTCGGCCGTCGCTTGGATGGTTTCGGCGGCATTCACCGACAAGTCCATTGTGTGCCCCACTGCGCCCTGTTGCACGGTGGGCGGCTGCACTTTGAACTGGATGCGCATCAGGTTGGCGAATTCATCGAACGCCATCAATTGACGCTGCAGGCGCTTTTGCTGGTAACGCAAACGCGTGGCCCAATGACCGTCGGTGACAATTAACAGCAAATTGCCTTCGCGCCAGGACGCCACGTGACAATGTTCACGTGCGGCCGGTTGCAATTGGCTTTCGAGCAGGCGTTGCAAATGGCCCAAGCGTTGCGCGTGGCCAAAGATGGCTTTCAACGGCTTGGCTTCGCGGAGCAACACGCTGGGAATGCGAGCTGTATGAGGGCGAAATGCCATGTTTAGACACCTTAAGTAACAGAGCTGCCATCTTAACAGAAAGCGCCCGCAGGCCCCCTGGCAATGCAATGACAGGCCAAAGACCGCAAAATCAATAGGTAACTTCTGCACGCCATGGGTTGAAGTTCCAGCAAAAGCCCTTATTTTAAACAAGCCCTCTCACAGCACCATGCCAGCATCGGGGAACAACGCCACTTTCCTCACCCACGAATCCGGGTAGAATGCGCGTTCGCATGCGGCCGTGAGGGCTGCTCGGGCCACTCACGGTGCGCCCTCCATCCCTATGTGTGGAAGAACCTGCCGATATGTTTGCGCCTTTGTTAAAGAAACTTTTTGGAAGCAAGAATGAGCGCGAAGTTAAACGCATGCTCAAGACGGTGCAGCTGGTCAATGGCTTCGAAGAGCAGATGGTTGCCCTTTCGGACGACCAATTGCGCGCCAAGACCCAAGAGTTCAAGGCCCGCATAGCCAAAGGTGAAACCCTCGACAAGCTGCTTCCCGAAGCCTTTGCGGTCGCCCGTGAAGCCGGTAAGCGTGTCATGGGCATGCGCCACTTCGACGTTCAGTTGATCGGCGGCATGACCTTGCATGAAGGCATGATTGCCGAAATGCGTACCGGTGAAGGCAAGACCCTGGTGGCAACCCTGGGCGTTTACCTCAACGCATTGTCCGGCAAGGGCGTGCATGTTGTGACGGTGAACGACTACCTGGCTCGCCGGGATGCCAACTGGATGCGCCCGCTGTATGAATTCCTCGGCCTGACCGTCGGCGTGGTAACGCCGTTCCAGCCGCCGGAAGAAAAACGCGCGGCCTACGCTGCCGACATCACCTACGGCACCAACAACGAATTCGGTTTCGACTACCTGCGCGACAACATGGCGTTCAGCATGGAAGAAAAATTCCAGCGCGAACTCAACTTTGCCGTGATCGACGAAGTCGACTCCATCCTCATCGACGAAGCCCGTACCCCCCTGATTATCTCCGGCCAGGCCGAAGACAGCTCGCGCCTGTACACCGAAATCAACAAGTTGATTCCGCGCCTGACCCAGCACGTTGAAGAAGTCGAAGGCGTGGTGACCAAAGAAGGTCACTTCACCATCGACGAGAAGACCCGCCAGGTCGAACTCAACGAAGCCGGTCACCAGTTCGTCGAAGACATGCTGACCCAGATCGGCCTGTTGGCTGAAGGCGAGAGCCTGTACTCGGCGCATAACCTGGGCCTGTTGACCCATGTTTACGCCGGCCTGCGCGCCCACAAGCTGTTCCACCGCAACGTCGAATACATCGTGCAGGACGGCCAGGTGGTCCTGGTCGACGAACACACCGGCCGTACCATGCCGGGTCGTCGTTTGTCCGAAGGCCTGCACCAGGCCATCGAAGCCAAGGAAGTGCTCAACATCCAGGCCGAAAGCCAGACGTTGGCGTCCACCACCTTCCAGAACTACTTCCGTCTGTACAACAAACTGTCCGGCATGACCGGTACGGCCGACACGGAAGCGTTCGAATTCCACCAGATCTACAACCTGGCCGTGATGGTCATCCCGCCGAACAAGCCGTTGGCGCGTAAAGACTTCAACGACCTGGTGTTCCTGACGGCCGAAGAGAAATACGCGGCAATCATCAATGACATCAAGGACGGCATGGCCCAGGGTCGCCCGATCCTGGTCGGTACTGCCACCATCGAGACTTCCGAGCACGTGTCCAACCTGCTCAACAAGGAAGGCATCGAGCACAAGGTCCTCAACGCCAAGTTCCACGAAAAAGAAGCCGAGATCATCGCCCAGGCCGGTCGCCCAGGCGCACTGACCATCGCCACCAACATGGCCGGTCGTGGTACCGACATTCTGTTGGGCGGCAACTGGGAAGTGGAAGTCGCGGCCCTGGAAAACCCAAGCCCCGAGCAGATCGCCCAGATCAAGGCTGACTGGCAGAAACGCCACCAGGCCGTGCTGGAATCCGGCGGCCTGCAGGTGATCGCTTCCGAGCGTCACGAATCGCGCCGTATCGACAACCAGCTGCGTGGTCGTGCCGGTCGTCAGGGTGACGCCGGTTCCAGCCGCTTCTACCTGTCGCTGGAAGACAGCCTGATGCGTATCTTCGCCTCGGACCGCGTGAAGAACTTCATGAAGGCCCTGGGCATGCAGTCCGGTGAAGCGATCGAGCACCGCATGGTGACCAACGCCATCGAGAAAGCGCAGCGCAAGGTTGAAGGCCGCAACTTCGACATTCGTAAGCAACTGCTCGAGTTCGATGACGTCAACAACGAACAGCGTAAAGTGATCTATCACATGCGTAATACGTTGCTGGCCGCCGACAACATTGGCGAGACCATCGCTGACTTCCGTCAGGACGTGCTCAACGCCACCGTCAGTGCACACATTCCGCCACAGTCCCTGCCAGAGCAGTGGGATGTTGCCGGTCTGGAAGCGGCACTCAAGAGCGACTTCGGTGTGGACTTGCCGGTTCAGCAATGGCTGGACGAAGACGACCACCTGTACGAAGAGACGCTGCGCGAGAAGCTGATGACCGAGCTGCTGGCCGCGTACAACGAAAAAGAAGAGCAGGCGAGTGCCGAAGCACTGCGCACCTTCGAGAAACAAATCGTGCTGCGTGTGCTGGACGACCTGTGGAAAGACCACCTGTCGACCATGGATCACCTGCGTCACGGTATCCACCTGCGTGGCTACGCCCAGAAGAACCCGAAGCAAGAGTACAAGCGCGAGTCGTTCACGCTGTTCTCCGAGTTGCTGGATTCGATCAAGCGCGATTCGATTCGCGTGCTGTCCCACGTTCAGGTGCGTCGCGAAGACCCGATCGAGGAAGAGGCACGCCTGCGTCAGGAAGCCGAGGCTCTGGCTGCGCGCATGCAGTTCCAGCACGACGAAGCCCCGGGTCTTGAGCAACCTGAAGTGCTGGGCGAAGAGGTCGATGTGGCCCTGGCTCAGACGCCGGTTCGCAACGACCAGAAGCTGGGCCGCAACGAACTGTGCTGGTGCGGTTCGGGCAAGAAGTTCAAACACTGCCACGGCGAAATCAACTAAGATTTTTGCCTGACGCTGCAACACCCCGCGCCGCGACCGGCCTTTGCCGTCGCGGCGTTTTGCCATTAATTTCACCGTCGCTCACGACGGCACAGATATCACCTCATTTTTAAGGAGCGCATTCATGGCTGTTGGTCTTGGTCCTTTGCCCACATTGCACCCGGTTGCCGGTTTTGAACTCGGTATCGCTTCGGCCGGCATCAAGCGCCCGGGGCGCAAGGATGTGGTGGTGATGCGCTGTGCCGAAGGTTCAACCGTCGCTGGCGTGTTCACCCTCAATGCGTTCTGCGCAGCGCCGGTGATCCTGGCCAAGCAGCGTGTAGCCGGCAACATTCGTTACCTGCTGACCAACACTGGTAATGCCAACGCCGGTACCGGCGAGCCAGGCCTGGTGGCCGCTGCGCGCACCTGCGCCAAGCTGGCCCAACTGACGGGCGTGGATGCCAGCCAAGTGCTGCCGTACTCCACCGGGGTGATCGGCGAGCCGTTGCCTGTCGAAAAAATCGAAGGTGCCCTGCAAGCCGCACTGGACGACCTGTCTGTGGATAACTGGGCTGCCGCTGCCACCGGCATCATGACCACCGACACCCTGCCAAAAGGCGCGAGCCGCCAGTTCGTGCACGACGGCGTGACCGTCACCGTGACCGGCATCAGCAAGGGCGCGGGCATGATCCGTCCGAACATGGCCACCATGCTCGGCTACATCGCCACCGACGCCAAAGTCTCCCGCGACGTGCTGCACAGCCTGATCCTGGACGGCGCCAACAAGTCGTTCAACCGCATCACCATCGATGGCGATACCTCCACCAACGACTGCTGCATGCTGATCGCCACCGGCCAGGCCAACCTGCCGGAAATCACCGAGGCCAGCGGCCCGCTGTTCGCCGCGTTGAAGCAGGCGGTATTTGAAGTGTGCATGGACGTGGCCCAGGCCATCGTGCGTGACGGCGAAGGCGCCACCAAGTTCGTCACCGTTGAAGTCAATGGCGGCGGCAACCACCAGGAATGCCTGGACGTGGGTTACACCGTGGCGCACTCGCCGCTGATCAAGACCGCGCTGTTCGCCTCTGACCCGAACTGGGGCCGTATCCTGGCAGCCGTCGGCCGTGCCGGCGTGCCGGACCTGGACGTGAGCAAGATCGACGTGTTCCTCAGCGGCGTGTGCATCGCCAGCCGTGGCGCCCGTGCCGAGACCTACACCGAAGCCCAGGGCTCGGCGGTGATGCAACAGGAAGAAATCACCATCCGCATCGAGTTGGGCCGCGGTGAGTGCAGCGAAACCATCTGGACCACCGACCTGTCCCACGAGTACGTGAAGATCAACGCGGAATACCGTACCTAAGAGGATAAGCGCGGTGAAACGAGTGCATGTAGCAGCAGCGGTGATCCGCGGTGTCGACGGCAGGATCCTGCTGGCGCGCCGCGCCGATACCCAGCATCAGGGCGGTCTCTGGGAGTTTCCCGGGGGCAAGGTGGAGGCCGACGAATCGGTCGAAACCGCACTGTCCCGCGAATTGCAGGAAGAGCTGGGCATCCAGGTCACCACGGCACGCCCGTTGATCAAAGTACAGCATGACTACCCGGACAAGCAGGTGTTGCTGGATGTCTGGGAAGTCTCGGCCTTTACCGGCGAACCCCATGGTGCCGAAGGGCAGCCGTTGGAATGGGTGGCGCCGCGAGACCTGATCAACTATGAATTCCCGGCTGCCAATGCACCGATCGTTGCAGCCGCGCGTTTGCCGGCCGAGTACTTGATCACGCCTGGCGAGCTGGAAACCCCCGCATTGTTGCGCGGTATCCAGAAAGCCATTGCTGGCGGCATCAAGCTGGTTCAACTGCGAGCGCCCAATGGCTACGACCCCAAGTACCGTGACCTGGCGGTGGATGCAGTGGGGCTGTGCGCAGGCAAGGCGCAATTGATGCTCAAAGGGCCATTTGAATGGTTGGGGGATTTCCCCTCGGCGGGCTGGCACATGACCTCGGCACAACTGCGCAAATACGCGAGCAAAGGCCGGCCGCTGCCCAAGGACCGCTGGTTGGCGGCTTCTTGCCACAACGCTGAAGAACTGGCGCTGGCCGAGTTGATGGACGTGGATTTTGTCACCCTGTCACCGGTGCAACCGACCCAGACTCATCCTGACGCGCAGCCGTTGGGTTGGGAGCAGGCGGCGCAGTTGATCAGTGGGTTCAGCAAGCCGGTGTTTCTGCTGGGTGGGGTGGGGCCGGCTGAGCGGGAGCAGGCTTGGGACGCTGGGGCTCAGGGTGTGGCTGGCATTCGGGCGTTTTGGCCTGAGGTTTGATGCGGCCTTAACGACGCCATCGCCGGCAAGCCGGCTCCTACAGTTGAAATGCATTCCCCTGTAGGAGCCGGCTTGCCGGCGATGGCGCCAGACCAGTCAACACACAATCCTCAGTGGGGCTTGGCCGCCGCCTGCCACAACACCTCCGCCACACCCTGGCGCCGGGCAATCACCCGCGCTGCGACAAACAGCAAATCCGACAGCCGATTGATATACGCCAAACCCACGCCTTCCAACGGTTCCACCGCATTCAACTGCTGACACCGTCGCTCTGCACTGCGCGCCAGGCTGCGGCATACATGGGCTTGGGCGATCAGCGCCGAACCACCGGGCAGGATGAAGTTCTCCAGCGGCCCCACTTCCTCATTCCAGCGGTCAATCGCTGCTTCCAGCCGATCCACTTCCGCCGCGTTCAACGCCTTGTACACCGGCATCGCCAGCTCACCGCCCAGATCGAACAAGCGATGCTGGCAAGGCGTAAGCACTTCGATCACATCCTTCAGTTCCGGGTGCTTGCCGCTCTGTTCTTCCAGGTTGGCCAGCAGCAACCCCAACTGACTGTTCAGCGTATCGACCTCGCCAATGGCCTCCACCCGTGGGTGGTCCTTGGGTACGCGACGGCCATCGCCGAGGCCGGTTTCGCCCTTGTCGCCGGTACGGGTGTAGATCTTCGACAGGCGAAAGCCCATGGTCAGTGCTCCAGTTGGGTAAGTTCGTAGGGGGGCAGTTGGCTGCCGGCCAGGGGCAGACGCAGGGTAAAGCACGTGCCCTGGCCCGGTGTGGAGTGCACTTCCATCTGGCCCTTGTGGTTGTTGGTGATGATGAAGTACGACACCGACAGCCCAAGCCCGGTGCCCTGGCCGATCTCCTTGGTGGTGAAGAACGGCTCGAAGGTGCGCTTGCGCACGTTTTCGCTCATACCGATGCCGTTGTCTTCCACCTGGATCTCCGCCCACGGCGGGTTGAGGCGGGTGCGCAGGATGATGCGCCCCGGCTCGCTGTCGTCTTCGCGCAGGTGGATCGCCTGGGCGGCGTTTTTCAGCAGGTTGAGCAGCACCTGTTCCAATTCGTTGGCGGTGCCGGGCACCGGGCCCAGTTGCGGGTCGAACTGGCGAATGATCGCCTGGCCCTTGAAGTCGAAACCGATGGTCAGGTCGAAGTCGTTACCGGCGATCTCTACCGCTTGGTCAATCAGCGCGGGCAGGTCGCACGGCGCCATCTGCCGGTTGCTGCGCCGGCTGAAACTGAGCATGTGGGTAACGATCTTCGCTGCCCGTGCACCGGCTTGCTGGATGCCATCGAGCAACTGCGGCACCTCACGGCTTTGCAGGTAGCGGTTGACGGTGTCCAGCTCGATGCCGGCTTGTTCGGCGTGCTCCAGGTTCTTGGGCAAATCGGGGGACAGACGGCGGCGGATGTTCTGTACGTTGTGCAGGATTGCGCCCAGGGGGTTGTTGATCTCATGAGCCATACCGGCGGCGAGGCCACCGACCGAGAGCATTTTTTCCGACTGCACCATCATCTCTTCCAGGGACAGGCGCTGGGTAATGTCGTCGATACGGATCACCACGCCGCGCCCGGCTCCGCCCATCAGCGGGTAGAAGGTCAGGGCGTAATGCTTGGGCTCATCATCCTTGACCCAGGTGACCCGCTCGATTCGCTCCACCGTGTGTTGCTCGACGGTGGCCTTGATTTGCGGCAAATAGGGCTTGAGCGGCTGGAAGGCCAGGAAAATCGGCTGGTTCAGGGCTTCATCCAGGCGCGTACCGGAAAGCGCGCTGGCTTCCTGGTTCCATTGGGTCACGTAGAGCTGTTCGTCCAGGGCGATCAACGCCGAGGGCATCGAATCGATGATGCTGTTGAGGTAGTTCTGGAAGCCGGTGAGTTTTTTCTCGATCTTGCTGCGCACCTGGACTTCTAGTTCCAGCTTGCGGTTGGTGTGGCGGGTTTCTTCGGCCAGGCCCTGAGCCTGGTCGTAGGCGGCCTGGGAATCGTCCCTGGCACGCTTGAGTTGCTGCTCGCGGGCTTCGATGCGCGAGAGCATGGTATTGAAGGCTTCGGCCAGGCTGCCGATTTCGTCGTGGTTGCCGCGGCCGGCGCGCAGGGCGTAGTTCTCTTCGCGGGTGACCTGGCGCGACAGTTCCTCCAGTTCATGGATCGGCCGGGTGATCAGGCGCTTGATTTGCCGGGCGATGATCAGCCACAGCAGCACGCTGAAAATCAGGATGCCCAGGCTGGCGGTCAAGGTGCCGGTATAGAAGGCCACCGGCAGCTCACTGCTGGCCACCAGCAGCAAGTGTCCGGAAGGCTGGCCGGCGCGGGGTAGGGTAATGACTTGGTTGCTGCGAAATTCGGTGACGCGCCAGGCTTCGATATGCCGGTAGTTGTCCGGCAGGTGCAGGCGATCGCCGTGTTGCATCTGCGCCAGGCGGTTGCCTTCGCCGTCGTACAGTGCGGCCGCGCGCAGCGGTGAATAGCTGGTCAGTTCGTTAAGGAGCGCGTCGGCCTTGGCGGGGGATTCGAGGGCTTCGGCGGCGAGGGCCGGGTTGGACACCAGCCGACCAATGGCCTGGAGGGCCTGGGGGGCCATGCTTTCCTGGGAGATCCAGTAGGCCGCACTGATGAACGTCAGGTTGGCCACCAGCAACACGGTGGTGAGCAGCACCAGTAAGGCGGCCAGCAGTTTCTGCCCGACCGGTAGGTTTTCTAGACGCTGGCGCAGTGGCATCAGGTTTTTCGCAGGCAATAGACAAGTGGGCAGGGTAGCGCGTGGTTCAGTCGCTGGGCAATCCGCGTGCGAGCAACTGCTCGACCAGGCGGGCTTGCACCTGTTGCAGATGCGGCAGGACCAATTGATGGCGAGCCGCCGCGAGGCAGGCGTACCCCAGAAGGTAGCTGATTTCGGTGCGCCGGGCGTTGGCCACGTCCTGATACATCGAGGAGTAGTTGGCGGCGGTGGCCTGGATTACCCGTTCCACTTCGCTGTGCAGATCCCGGGCGGCTTCGGGTTGGCCGCAGCATTCCAGCAGCTCGGCCAGCTCCGCACACAGGGTGGCCACCTCGCACTGGTGGGCTTGCAAGCCGCCGTTGCGGCATTGGTACAGCACAGTCAGCGGGTTGATGGCGCAATTGAGGGCCAGTTTGCGCCACAGGCGGGTGAGGATGTCGGTGCTCCATTCGTGGGGTATGCCAGCTGCTTGCAGGTCTTCCAACAATAGAGGCGGTGTCGGGTGGGCAACATCGCCCAGCCACGTATAACCGTGACCGGCGAACACCACGCGCCAGTCGCCGTCGCGAAATGCGCCTTCGGTGCTGGAGGCGAAAATGCAGCGGGCCTGGGGCAACTGGGCGGCCACCGCGTCCTGGCTGCCGAGGCCGTTTTGCAGCAGGATCAGTTCGGCGTCCGGTACAAGCCGGTGCTGCAGTTGTGCGACGGCGCTTTGGGCGTCGTAGGCTTTGCACGCCACCAGCAGGCGATGAATCGGCCCAGGGCTGTCAGGTGTTTCGCCGATTACCGGGTAGGTGTGCGAGACGCCTTGTTCCACCAGGGTCAGGCCTTCTCCCGCCTGGTAGCTGGCCAGGCGCGCTTCATCACGCAGGATCAACCGGACGGGCACGCCCGCACGGGCCAGGCGTGTGGCCCAGAGTGTGCCCAGGCTGCCCGCGCCGAGAATGTGCCAGGTGGTCGACATCTGTTTGTGCTCCGTTGGGTCGCCCACGATGAACGGGGCGAAAGAACCGCTATAATGCCCCGGCATTTTAGCTCGGGCGCGCTCCATCTCTACTGAGCCCGCCCCTTATATTGGAGAAATGACATGCCTTCGTTCGACGTGGTATCCGAACTGGACAAACACGAAGTCACCAACGCCGTCGAGAACGCCGTCAAGGAACTGGACCGTCGCTATGACTTGAAAGGCAAGGGCAGCTTCGAGTTCAAGGAAAAGGAACTGACTGTCAACCTGACCGCTGAAGCCGATTTCCAGCTGGAAGCGATGATCGAAATCCTCAAGCTGTCCCTGGTCAAGCGCAAGATCGATGCGCAATGCCTTGAAATCAAGGACGCCTACGCCTCCGGCAAGCTGATGAAGCAGGAAGCCATCCTCAAGGAAGGCATTGATAAAGAGCTGGCGAAAAAGATCGTGGCCCACATCAAGGATGCCAAGCTGAAGGTTCAGGCCGCTATCCAGGGTGAGCAAGTACGTGTCACCGGCAAGAAGCGTGACGACCTGCAAGAAGCAATCGCTGCCTTGCGTGCCAAGACCTTCGACATGCCGCTGCAGTTCAATAACTTCCGCGACTGATGGCCATTTGGGGAACCTGAGGACGTTTTTGGCGTCCCACGCCCCAGAGCCATTGCCTACTCTTGAGCCCTACGGGGCTCAATTGCATTTTTGGGCGCCTGAAAATACCGAACGTCCGCTAGACAGGAGAATGTAGATGGATTTGAACGCTGAAGTGGATCACTTGATCAAGACCTCCGAGTCGTGGATCCCGATGATCATGGAATACGGCAGCCGGTTTTTGCTGGCGGTGATCACCCTGGCCATCGGCTGGTGGCTGATCAACGTATTGACTCACCGCGTGGGGCGTTTGCTCGCCCTGCGCAATGCAGACCTGGCGCTGCAACACTTCATCACCAGCCTGGCGAACATTGCGCTGAAGGTCATGCTGGTGGTCAACGTGGCGTCGATGATCGGCGTGGCGACCACCTCGTTCGTTGCCGCGATCGGTGCCGCCACCTTGGCCATTGGCTTGGCCTTGCAAGGCAGCCTGGCGAACTTCGCCGGTGGCGTGCTGATTCTGTTGTTCCGCCCATTCCGCATTGGTGACTGGATCGAAGCCCAGGGCACGTCGGGTACCGTCGACAGCATCCAGATCTTCCACACCGTGTTGCGCACCGGTGACAACAAGACGGTGATCATCCCCAACGGCAGCTTGTCCAACGGCTTGATCACCAACACCAACCGTCAGCCGACTCGTAAAGTGGTGTTCGACGTGGGCGTGGACTATGACGCCGACCTTCAGAAAGCCCGTGAAGTGCTGCTGGAACTGGCCAAAGACCCACGCGTACTGGCCGACCCGGCTGCGGTGGCGGTGGTTTCGACACTGGGTGACAGCTCGATCACGGTCTCCCTGCGCTGCTGGACCAAAACTCCAGATTACTGGGATGTAGTGTTCATGCTGAATGAACTTGCACGTGACCGCTTGAAGGCCGCCGGGATTGATATTCCATTTCCACAGCGGGTTATTCGAGTGATGCAGGAAAGTGTTACGAAGTAACTAAGTGCAAGGGCCTCGAACTTGGCCAAAAGGTCAGGTTCGAGGTCGACGGGTTAATCTCGTTAGTTAGCTTGCTAGTTATTTTTCGATTGAAATAAAACGGCAATAAAAAAGCCGCCCCCTTGTTTGCAAGGGGGCGGCTTTTTATTTAAGGCCGAAGCCTTAAGCCATCGTTGTAATCAAACTGCCAATTACAAGATGTTCAGCGGGTATTGCGCGATCAGACGCAGTTCGTCGATAGACGCCGAACCGTAGTAAACGCCGTCAGACGAACGATAGGTCGCTTGACGTACGCGCAGGCTCAGGTCTTTGGCTGGGCCGCTCTGGATCACGTATTTGGCTTCGATGTCGCGTTCCCACTCTTTGCCATTCGAGGTGTCGGCGGTGTTGGCGCCGGTACCTTTCACGTAACGAGTCATGAAGCTCAGGCCTGGCACGCCGAAGGTGGCCATGTTCAGGTCGTAGCGAGCCTGGAACGATTTCTCGTCTTCAGCGTTGAAGTCGGAACGGGCGATGGAGTTGGCCAGGAAAATAGTGCCGCCGCCGTCTACGCCGTAGCCGTAGTCACCGTCGCCGCTGACTTTCTGGTAGGCCAGGGTGAAGGTGTGAGCCTGGATGGTGTACGCGCCTTGCAGGCTGTATGCACGGTTATCCAGTTTGGTGGTGCCGTCTTTTTCTGCGCGTTGCAGGCCGGCGCCATCGCTCTTGGTGCTGTAGATGTTGAAGTCAACGGCCAGGGACTGGTCGTTGCTCAGCGCGTGAGTCCAGTTCAGGTTGGCGTAGGTTTTCTTCCAGTAGTCTTCGGTCTTCGCGTAGTACAGGCTGGCGCTGACTTCCGGCGTCAGGGCATAGACACCACCGATGAAGTCGGTTTTGGTCAGGCCCAGGCTGTCACGGTAAGTCTGTGCTTGTGCCACGCTGGAAGTGAAGTGACCGCCTTCCAGTTTCAGGCCTTTGATTTCGTTGCTGGTGATCGAGATACCTTGTGGCAGCTCTGGCAGCAAACGGCTGTCATCGGAAGCGAAGACAGGAGCGGTGGTGTATTGGTCGCCCACTTTCAGCACGGTATCGGAGATGCGGAACTTAACAGCGCCGCCGCCTTTGGAGTAATCGTCTTGTGCGCGACCGTCCGAACCGGTAGGGAACAGGCCAGTGCCCGAGCGACCCTTGCCGCTGTCCAGTTTCACGCCCAGCAGGCCGATGACGTCAACACC
Organism: Pseudomonas sp. GW821-FHT05H12; assembly: GCF_059419385.1. NCBI lineage: Bacteria > Pseudomonadati > Pseudomonadota > Gammaproteobacteria > Pseudomonadales > Pseudomonadaceae > Pseudomonas > Pseudomonas sp. GW821-FHT05H12. The sequence goes on from NZ_JBWKRS010000011.1 coordinate 41,089, forward strand.
GACACCGATGGTGCCTTGGGTGTAGCCCGACTGGAACAGGCCGTTGAAGCCCAGGCCGGTTTCGTTGACGCGGCTTTTGCCGGTGTCGTTGTTACGGAAGTCGCGACCAAAGTTCAGGAGGCGAGTGTTGATGCTGAACGTGCTGTCTTCAACAAAGCCCTTGGAATCGTCCTGGGCGGACGCCATTGCGAACTGCGAGGTGCCTGCTGAAACAGCCAGGGCGATCATGCTCCACTTCATCACGCGCATCGTGATTTGCTCCTTTGGTTTTAGGAAGAGTACTGCCGTCCCACCTGTATTTTTATCTGGGCGGCTCTTTCTTTTTTGTGTCGGCGCAAAGTTATATCACGCAGACTCTATTGACGATACTTACCCATCTATCCTTTCAGCTTCTTTACGAGGCTGTCGTAAATTGCTAGCTCCATGTCGCAAATTCACAGTCCGAGTGTCACCGGACTGACAACTTCAATACTGTTTCCAAACCTGTTTTAAAGTTTGAATCCATCCTTGATACACATTGAAACGCCACTGTTTTTATCGCGAAACACCTGCTTCCTGGCGGGTGTCGTTGCCGACGATATGGGGGTGAATGCAACAAGCGTGCACAAACCGGTAACTGAATGTCATTTTTTCGTGAAAAACGTTACGACAGTGTAAAAACCGCATAAGCACGGGCTTTTTACGCCGTTTGGTTTGGGCTTGACGCCCAGGTGCTTCACCTGTTTGGGAACGCACAAAACCTGCCTGAGACAAAAATGTTACCGGTTCACCCTCATGAGTGGGTACTTGGCGGATCCCTTTGAGGCACAGGTGGGTCATTTTGGTGCGTCCCGTTGAGGCCCGGTTTAGCGTAGCTCAATTATCGGACTGCCTCGAAAGGGTGCAGTTTTTTTGTCGTGCCAGGGCCAAACGCTGCCTGCGTAGCGTGCATTCGTCGTGAAGCGCTGGGCATTCGCGGGTATGCTGGGCCCCTGAAACTGACCTGCCGAACGGAGTGCCCGTGGTGTTCGCCCTAGATCAACGCCTGCAACAAGACACACTGGTCATCGGGGACTTCCCGCTGTGCCGCCTGCTGCTGTCCAATGATTCGAACTACCCATGGTTCATCCTGGTGCCGCGCATCAACGGTATCAGCGAAGTGTTTCAACTGGATGTCGCCGATCAACAAACGTTGTGGCAGGAGACGACCGCCTTGGCGCAACGGCTCAACGAAGGCTGGGTGGCCGACAAGATGAACATTGGCGCGCTGGGTAACGTCGTGAGCCAGTTGCACGTGCACGTGATCGTGCGCAAACGCGATGACGCCGCCTGGCCTGCGCCGGTGTGGGGCAAGCATCCGGCTCAGCCGTACACAGAGGACCAAGTGGCGGCGATTCGCGCGCGCTTGCGTGAGTTGTTACCGGCCGACTTCATCTTTTCCCAAGCTTGAACTGCAGGACTGACTTATGGATTTGCAAGACCGTGTGACGGATCTGGAAAGCCGCCTGGCCTTTCAGGACGACACCATCGAGACCCTCAATGACATCCTCGTCACCCAGCAGCGGGCGGTCGAACGCCTGCAACTGCAGATGACCGCGCTGTTGAAACGCCAGGAAGAAATGGGTGGCCAGTTCGAAACCTCCGAAGAAGAGGCACCGCCGCCTCACTATTAATGAAGTCGACATTAATAGCAGGCATTAAAAAACCGCGATCCAGCTGGGCTGGGTCGCGGTTTTTTTGTGACGGGAAGCAATCAGCGACGCGGCAGTGCCGCGATCACGTCTTCGGCTTGCAGACCCTTGTCACGGTTCATGACGGAGAACTCCACGCGCTGGCCTTCGACCAGGACGCGATGGCCTTCGCCACGGATGGCCCGGAAGTGGACGAAGATGTCGTCGCCCGAATCGCGGGAAATAAAGCCGAAGCCTTTGGAGGTGTTGAACCACTTGACGGTCCCGGTATCCCGGTTGGTCATGTCGTAGTTTTGCGACGCAGCGGCAGGGGACGAACGATAGAAGCTGATGGCCAGGTGAAGAACGATGGCGACCACAGCAATCACCAGGCTGAGCAGGATAGCCGGATGGCCGCCTACTTCAGGCATCGGTGCCAGAAGGGTGAGGGTTTGTACGACAACGGTGAGCACCAGCAGCGCGCTGACCAGGTTTTGCAGTTGATGACGCGTGCCTTTGTTCCAGTAAGGAATTACCGGTGCCAGCGTCAGGTTAAGAAGGCCGAACAAGGCCAGGTACAGGGCGTCGTGTTGTTCCAGATACGGCAGGCTTTCAGGCTGCAGGCTCGGGATAAAGGACAGCAGCAAAGCTGCAACGCCCGTTAGCAGGTGGACGATTTTCAACATTTTGATTAACTCACGTTAAGACGGATCACAAGGAAGAGCTGACTGGCACGGTTCGCTTCTGAACAATGGGAGGCGTTGAGCACGTGCGCGGGTATCAGCCTATGTGACGTGCCGCAGAACGATAACGGCAGCCACACGCCGCCTATTTAACAGCAAAGGCTGTGCCTACTCAAATCAAGCATTTCGGGGTGTTACGGCGGGTGGGGCATTTCTGCGTCAAACACTTGTCCTAGACAGGTGCGTGCTTTTCGACGCGCTTTTGGCGATGTTTCCTACATGGTGAGGAGCACCGTCATTCCTAAGCGTGGGCGATTTGTCGCACCTTGGACCAGGGCCTTGGGCTGCATGCCGCCTGCACTCTTGCTAGAGTGGTCCTGCACCTGATCAATGAATGCTCGTCAATTGAAGGGGAAAAACATGGCAATCGATATTGGTATCAGTGAACAAGACCGTAAATCCATCGTCGATGGGCTCTCACGGCTGCTGTCCGATACCTATGTACTGTATTTGAAGACCCACAACTTTCACTGGAACGTCACGGGCCCCATGTTTCGCACGCTGCACTTGATGTTTGAAGAGCAGTACAACGAACTGGCGCTGGCCGTGGACTCCATTGCCGAGCGTATCCGCGCCCTGGGTTTCCCGGCGCCGGGCGCTTATTCGATCTATGCCCGTCTGTCTTCGATCAAGGAAGAAGAGGGCGTGCCCAGTGCCGAGGAGATGATCAAGCAGTTGGTTGCGGGCCAGGAGGCGGTCACGCGCACCGCACGGGGCATCTTCCCGCTGCTCGACAAGGTCAGCGATGAGCCGACGGCCGACCTGTTGACCCAGCGCATGCAGGTTCACGAGAAAACCGCGTGGATGCTGCGTTCCCTGCTCGAGAATCAGTAACCCTACCTTCCGGGTGGCGCCGTCCGGGCGCCGCTCGCTTGTTTCTCCGTGCTTCCTGGCGTTGTCCTACACCTTTCAACTCCCCGTCTTCTGGCTGCCTTTTGTTGCCTGCTGTTTGATAAGGCCCATTGCCCAATGGGAGAAACCCATGGGCGGCTGTTTGGCAATGGAGTGTCAGGTGTATGTCACGCGGAGTGGGTAATGGAGTGATGGAAACCGGTGGTTTCCATAAGATAAAAATCGATCCCTTTGCCAAGGGGTTCGACATGGGGCTGGCCAAGCCGCTGTCCCGTTCGGTGAGGCTCAATGGGTTTTCCACCTGCCTGCGCCTTGAGCAGATCTATTGGAACATCCTCACGGAGATCGCCAGGATCAACACCTGTTCGGTCAGTGCGTTGTTGTCCTACGTCGACCGGGAAGTGCATTTGCGCCATGGCGGGGTGAAGAACTTCAGCGGTCTGGTCAGGGTGGTGTGCGTGGTTCATGTGCTGACGGGCCGGGCCTGTTCGCACAACCCGGAGTAATCCGACTGCCCGGGGTCGGCCCGCTTCACTGGTGGGCAGGCCCCGGGCAGAAAGCCGGCTGCGCTGCCTCGATTTAACAGATATAATCCCGCGCTTTGCTGCGCATGCCGGGCCTGCCCCGGAACAGGCGTGGCGCAGTAACGTTCGATCGCCGAGACATCGCCATGCCCATGTACGACTATCAATGTGCTTCCTGTGGTCATCAGCTGGAAGCCATTCAGAAGATCAGCGCAGCGCCGCTGGTCGATTGCCCGGCCTGCCAGGCGCCGGAACTCAAGAAGATGTTGTCCATGCCAGGCTTCCGCCTGAGTGGCGGCGGCTGGTACGAGACCGACTTCAAGACCGGCTCGAAGAAGAATCTGGCGGGCGGCGACAAAGCAGACTGAGTTGAACTCAACGCGCAGGCTCCTGCATTATCCGTCCCCTGCTTTAATGTACGGTGACGAGGCAGGCCTCCACCGAATTTCGAATTACGAGAAGTGAAACCACTACCATGATGCGCAGCCACTATTGCGGCCAACTGAACGAGACCCTGGAAGGTCAGGAAATCACCCTTTGCGGATGGGTTCACCGTCGCCGCGACCACGGCGGGGTGATCTTCCTCGATATCCGTGATCGTGATGGTCTGGCCCAGGTGGTGTTCGACCCGGACCGCGCCGAAAGCTTCGCCGCTGCCGACCGCGTGCGCAGCGAATACGTCGTGAAGATCACCGGCAAGGTTCGCCTGCGTCCGGCCGGTGCCGTGAACAAGAACATGGCCTCCGGTGGCATCGAAGTACTGGGCTACGAACTGGAAGTGCTGAACGAATCGGAAACCCCGCCGTTCCCACTCAACGAATACTCCGACGTGGGCGAAGAAACCCGCCTGCGCTACCGCTTCCTGGACCTGCGTCGTCCGGAAATGGCCGAGAAGCTGCGCCTGCGTTCGCGCATGACCACCAGCATCCGCCGCTTCCTCGACGAAAACGGCTTCCTGGACGTGGAAACGCCGATCCTGACCCGGGCCACCCCGGAAGGTGCGCGTGACTACCTGGTGCCGAGCCGTACTCACGCCGGTTCGTTCTTCGCCCTGCCGCAATCGCCGCAGCTGTTCAAGCAACTGCTGATGGTGGCCGGCTTCGACCGTTACTACCAGATCGCCAAGTGCTTCCGCGACGAAGACCTGCGCGCCGACCGCCAGCCGGAATTCACCCAGATCGACATCGAGACCAGCTTCCTCGATGAAAAAGAGATCATGGGCCTGACCGAGCAGATGATCCGCAACCTGTTCAAGGAAGTGCTGAACCTGGAGTTCGGTGATTTCCCGCACATGACCTTCGAAGAAGCCATGCGCCGCTACGGTTCCGACAAGCCAGACCTGCGTAACCCGCTGGAACTGGTGGACGTGGCTGATCAACTGAAAGAAGTCGAGTTCAAGGTGTTCAGCGGCCCGGCCAACGACCCTAAATGCCGCATCGCCGCCCTGCGTGTACCAGGCGGCGCGAGCATGCCACGCAAGCAGATCGACGACTACACCAAGTTCGTCGGCATCTACGGTGCCAAGGGCCTGGCGTACATCAAGGTCAACGAGCGCGCCAACGGCATTGACGGCCTGCAATCGCCGATCGTGAAAAACATCCCGCTGGACAACCTGAACGCGATCCTCGACCGCGTGGGTGCCGTCGACGGCGACATCGTGTTCTTCGGCGCCGACAAGGCCAAGATCGTCAGCGAAGCCCTGGGCGCGCTGCGGATCAAGCTGGGTCACGACCTGAACCTGCTGACCTGCGAGTGGGCCCCGATGTGGGTCGTTGACTTCCCGATGTTCGAAGAGAACGACGACGGCAGCTTCAGCGCCTTGCACCACCCGTTCACCGCGCCGAAGTGCTCCCCGGCCGAGCTGGAAGCCAACCCGGCTGGCGCGTTGTCCCGCGCCTATGACATGGTGCTCAACGGCACTGAGTTGGGTGGCGGTTCGATCCGTATTCACCGCAAAGAGATGCAGCAAGCGGTATTCCGCCTGTTGGGCATCAACGAAGCGGAACAGGAAGAGAAGTTCGGCTTCCTGCTCGACGCCCTGAAATACGGCGCACCGCCGCACGGTGGCCTGGCCTTCGGCCTGGACCGCCTGGTGATGCTGATGACCGGCGCCCAGTCGATCCGTGAAGTGATCGCCTTCCCGAAAACCCAGAGTGCTGCGGACGTCATGACCCAGGCTCCGGGCGTGGTGGATGCCAAGGCTCTGCGCGAACTGCACATCCGTCTGCGCGAGACGCCAAAGGCTGAGTAAGGCTGCTGCGTGAAAGCGCACTGAGGTTTACGCAGTCTAAAAAGGCGCATCTTCGGATGCGCCTTTGCGTTAAAGGACTACCTCCCGCCTGGGGCGGGGTTGATCAAGGTTTCTACAGAATTTCGGAGTTGTGTTATGGCTGGCCATTCCAAGTGGGCGAACATCAAGCACCGCAAAGAGCGTCAGGATGCCAAGAAAGGCAAGATCTTCACCAAGTGGATCCGCGAGCTGACCGTCGCTGCCCGCCAGGGCGGTGGTGACCCGGGTTCCAACCCGCGTCTGCGCCTGGCGCTGGACAAGGCCCTTGGCGCGAACATGAGCCGCGACATCATCGACCGCGCCGTGGCCCGTGGTGCCGGTGCTGCCGACACGGACGACATGGTCGAGCTGAGCTACGAAGGCTACGGCCCGGGTGGCGTGGCGGTGATGGTCGAGTGCATGACCGACAACCGCAACCGCACCGCAGCGGCCGTGCGCCATGCGTTCAGCAAGTGCGGCGGCAACCTCGGCACCGACGGCTCGGTGGCCTACCTGTTCGAGCGCAAGGGGCAGATCTCCTTCGCACCGGGCACGGATGAAGACGCGTTGATGGAAGCGGCCATGGAAGCCGATGCTGACGACGTGGTGACCAACGAAGACGGCTCCATCGACGTGTTCACTTCGTTTGCCAGTTTCTACGCCGTGCGTAATGCTCTTGAGGCCGCTGGCTTCAAAGGCACTGACGCAGAAATCGTGATGCTGCCGACCACCAGCGCCGAGCTGGACCTGGAAGGCGCGCAGAAAGTGCTGAAGATGCTGGATATGCTCGAAGACCTGGATGATGTGCAGAACGTGTATTCCAATGCCGACATCCCGGAGGATGTGGCTGCGCAGCTAGTCTGAGGTATGACGTAGATCAAAATGTGGGAGCGGGCTTGCCCGCGAATGCGGTGTACCAGTCGCTGAAAATGTTGGCTGATCCACCGTCTTCGCGGGCAAGCCCGCTCCCACATTGGATCTTCTTTGTAGCAGAAATTGTGTTTACCCAACCCGCAGGCGTTATGACTTTAATCCTAGGTATCGACCCCGGTTCGCGCATCACCGGTTTTGGCGTGGTGCAACAAACCCCTCGCGGCTGCATCTATGTCGCCTCGGGTTGCATCCGCACCGGCGCAGGCGAGCTGGCCGAGCGCCTGCAGATCGTCTATCGCGGTGTACGGGAAGTGATCCAGACCTACGGGCCGGTCACCATGGGCATCGAAAAGGTGTTCATGGCAAAGAATGCCGACTCCGCGCTGAAACTTGGCCAGGCCCGTGGCGCGGCCATCGTTGCCGGGGCGGAGGAGGGCCTGGAAATTGCCGAATACACCGCGACCCAGGTCAAGCAGGCCGTGGTCGGCACCGGTGCGGCCAACAAGGAGCAGGTGCAGATGATGGTCATGCACATGCTCAAGCTCACCGCCAAACCGCAAATCGACGCCTCCGACGCCCTGGCCATCGCCATTTGCCACGCCCATACCCGCTCCAGCCTGCTGCCTCACGGCCTGGGCACTGCACGCAGTCGTGGCGGGCGGCTGCGTCTCTGATAGCATCAGCGCAATCGTTTTTTCCGGTCAGGCCTTGATCTGACCCTACGCTTTAAGGATTCGAACCGTGATTGGACGCTTGCGCGGCACCCTGGCTGAGAAACAGCCGCCGCACCTGATTCTGGATGTGAACGGGCTGGGCTATGAGCTGGAAGTGCCCATGACCACCCTGTATCGCCTTCCGTCAGTCGGCGAGCCGCTGACCCTGCATACCCACCTCGTTGTGCGCGAAGATGCGCAATTGCTCTATGGTTTCATTGGCAAGCGCGACCGTGACTTCTTCCGTGAGCTGATCCGCCTCAACGGCGTGGGACCCAAGCTGGCCCTGGCGCTGATGTCGAGTCTGGAAGTGGATGAACTGGTGCGTGCCGTTTCCGCCCAGGACACCTCGGCCCTGACCAAGGTGCCGGGCGTGGGCAAGAAAACCGCAGAACGCCTGCTGGTAGAGCTCAAGGACCGCTTCAAGGCCTGGGAAGTCGTGCCAAGCATGTTTGCCCTGGTGCCGAACCAGCCGGACATGCCGGCGAGCCAGGTGGCCAGTGCCGAAAGCGATGCGGTCAGCGCGTTGATCTCCCTGGGCTACAAACCCCAGGAGGCCAGCAAGGCCGTATCGGCCATCAAGGACAAGAACCTGAGCAGCGAAGACATGATCCGCCGAGCCCTGAAGGGAATGATTTAAGTGATTGAAGCTGATCGTCTGATCGCGGCCACCGGCCCACGCGACCGTGAAGAAATCCAGGACCGGGCCATCCGCCCCCTGAGCCTGGCCGACTACATCGGCCAGCCCACCGTGCGCGAGCAGATGGAGTTGTTCATCCAGGCCGCGCGCGGGCGCAGCGAGTCCCTGGACCACACGCTGATCTTCGGCCCGCCAGGCCTGGGCAAGACCACCCTGGCCAATATCATCGCCCAGGAAATGGGCGTGTCGATCAAGTCCACCTCGGGCCCGGTACTGGAACGTCCAGGCGACCTGGCAGCGCTGCTGACCAACCTTGAACCCCACGACGTGCTGTTTATCGACGAAATCCACCGGCTCTCGCCCATCGTCGAAGAAGTGCTGTACCCGGCCATGGAAGACTTCCAGCTCGACATCATGATCGGCGAGGGGCCTGCGGCCCGTTCGATCAAGCTCGACCTGCCGCCGTTCACCCTGGTGGGGGCGACGACCCGTGCGGGCATGTTGACCAACCCGCTGCGAGACCGTTTCGGCATTGTTCAACGTCTAGAGTTCTATAGCACCGGCGACCTGGCGACCATTGTCAGCCGCTCGGCGGGCATTCTCGGTTTGCCGCTGGACCCGGAAGGCGCCTTTGAAATCGCCCGTCGCGCCCGTGGCACGCCGCGCATTGCCAACCGTTTGCTGCGCCGTGTGCGCGACTTTGCCGAAGTGCGGGCCAAGGGGCACATCACCAAGGCCGTGGCCGACCTGGCCTTGAACCTGTTGGACGTGGACGAGCATGGCTTTGATCACCAGGATCGGCGCCTGCTACTGACCATGATCGAGAAGTTCGACGGTGGTCCGGTGGGTGTGGACAGCCTGGCGGCGGCCATCAGCGAGGAGCGTCATACCATCGAGGACGTGCTGGAGCCGTACCTGATCCAGCAGGGCTACATCATGCGCACGCCAAGGGGGCGGGTAGTGACGCGCCATGCCTATTTGCACTTTGGGTTAAACATTCCGTCACGATTGGGCGAGATGCCCGTGGTAGACGAATTCCTCGATGCAGTGGACGATTAAAAAGGTCGCGACAGTCGATTTATCTGAAGTTTGTGCTGTCCTAGTGGCTGGTGGCGTCATTCAGTCACCGAAAATGTTTCGACGGATGAAAAAACAGTTGCCCAGCCGGATTGGCAACCTGAGGAGTAAGCACTAGAGTATGCGCGCGCAAAACGGGGATCAGTCGTTCGCACATCGCTGTCGCGTTTATTACGAGGACACCGATGCGGGCGGCATCGTGTATTACGTCAACTACCTCAAGTTCATGGAGCGGGCTCGAACCGAGCGGCTACGGGAGCTGGGCTTTGCCCAATCCCAGCTGGCAGGGGAGGACCTGTTATTCGTCGTGCATTCCAGCGAGGCGCGGTACCACGCGCCGGCGCGGCTGGACGATGAATTGTTGGTCAGCGCTGAAGTAATCGAATTGAACCGTGTCAGCCTGCGCTTTAAACAGCAGGTCAGGCGGGCATCGGATGCAACGCTGCTCTGTGAGGGGCAGTTCCTGGTGGCCTGTGTGCGCACCAATAGTTTGAAACCCCGGGCCATTCCCGAAGCTCTACGTGCGGCCTTTGCCGACGTAAGCGGCGCGGGTAAACAATCAAAGCAGGAGATTTAGCGTGGAACCTACCGTCGTCGACCATTCCTCCATGTGGAGCCTGGTCAGCAATGCCAGTGTTGTGGTTCAACTGGTCATGCTGACCCTGGTAGCCGCATCGGTTACCTCTTGGGTCATGATTTTTCAGCGCAGCAACCTGCTGCGTGCCGGTCGACGTGCCCTGGAGAGCTTCGAGGAGCGCTTCTGGTCGGGGATCGACCTGTCCAAGCTGTATCGCCAGGCCGGCAGCAACCCGGACCCGGATTCGGGCGTCGAGCAGATCTTCCGCGCCGGCTTCAAGGAGTTCTCCCGTCTGCGCCAGCAGCCCGGTGTTGACCCGGAAGCGGTGATGGAAGGCGTGGCCCGTGCCATGCGCGTTGCCATCTCCCGCGAAGAAGAGAAACTGGAACAGAGCCTGCCGTTCCTCGCCACCGTCGGTTCCGTAAGCCCGTACATCGGCCTGTTCGGTACCGTGTGGGGCATCATGAACTCCTTCCGTGGCCTGGCCCAGGCGCAGCAAGCGACCCTGGCCACCGTGGCCCCGGGTATCGCCGAAGCCCTGATCGCCACCGCGATCGGCCTGTTCGCTGCCATCCCCGCAGTAATTGCCTACAACCGTTTTGCCGCCCGTGGCGAAATCCTGATTGGCCGTTACTACACCTTCGCCGATGAATTCCAGGCGATCCTGCACCGTAAAGTGCACACCAGCGAAGAATAAGCAGGTATTTCCCGATGGCTTTAATCACTCGAGCACGCACCAAGCGCAAGCCGGTCGCCGAGATGAACGTAGTGCCTTACATCGACGTGATGCTGGTGCTGCTGGTGATCTTCATGGTGACCGCGCCGATGCTCAACCAGGGTGTGAAGGTTGACCTGCCCAAGGTTTCCAGCGAAGCCTTGCCCCAGGACAACAACACCCAGGTGCTGACCATTTCGATCAAGTCCGACAAGACCTATTACTGGAACCTTGGCAGCGAAGTCGACACTCAGAAGCAGCAGGACAAGGCGCTGACCTTGCCGGCAATGACCGATGCGGTGACCAAGATCATTCGCTCCGGCAACGAAGGCGGCAAGCACACCCAGGTCTTCATCCGCGGTGACAAGGCGGTCGACTACGGCTCCGTCATGGGCGCCATGGGCGGGCTGCAGAAGGCCGGCGTGGGTAACGTTGGCTTGATTACCGAGGCGCCCTGATGCAGCAACAGCGAGAGCCGTCCGCCTCGGAAAGCTACTTCTGGCCTAGCGTCTGGGCAATTGCCCTGCACGTCCTGGTGTTTGGCATGCTGTTCGTCAGCTTTGCCATGACCCCGGACCTGCCGCCAGCCAAGCCGATCGTGCAGGCGACCCTGTATCAGCTGAAATCGAAAAGTCAGGCCACTACCCAGACCAATCAGAAGATTGCGGGTGAGGCCCAGAAGTCGGCTGCGCGCCAGACTGAAGTCGAGCAGATGGAACAGAAGAAGGTCGAGCAGGAAGCGGTGAAGGCTGCTGCGGAACAAAAGAAAGAAGAGGCGGCTCAAAAGGCCGAGGAATCGAAAAAGGCTGACGAAGCGAAGAAGGCCGACGAGGCGAAAAAGGCTGATGAAGCCAAGAAAGCCGAGAAAGCTGCCGAAGCGAAAAAGGCCGAAGAGAAACAATTGGCTGATATAGCCAAGAAGAAAGCCGAAGACGAAGCGAAGAAAGCTGCTGAAGAAGAGGCCAAGAAAAAGGCCGCTGAAGACGCCAAGAAGAAAATAGTCGAAGACGCGAAGAAGAAAGCCGCCGAAGACGCCAAGAAAAAAGCTGAAGCAGACGAGGCGAAGAAGAAAATCGCCGACGACGCGAAGAAGAAAGCTGCCGCCGACGCCACCAAGAAAAAGGCCCAGGAAGCAGCGCGCAAATCCGCCGAAGAGAAAAAGGCCCAGGCCTTGGCAGACTTGCTCTCCGACACGCCGCAGCGTCAGCAAGCCTTGGCCGATGAGCAGGGTGATCAAGTTGCGGGCAGTTTCGACGACCTGATTCGAGCGCGCGCAGCAGAAGGCTGGACACGTCCTCCTTCGGCACGCAAAGGCATGAAAGTGGTACTGCAGATCGGTATGTTGCCGGACGGTACGGTGGCTTCGGTCGGCGTGGCCAGTTCCAGTGGCGATGGATCGTTCGACAGTTCGGCGGTTGCAGCGGTCAAGAACATTGGCCGGTTGACCGAGATGCAGGGAATGAAACCAAGTGACTTCGCTCCCTATCGTTCATTCAAGATGACATTCACACCTGAGGATCTAGCCCCGTGAGAAACATTCTTCGAGGAATGCTTGTCGTTATTTGCTGTATGGCAGGGATAGCGGCGGCGGATGAAAAGAACATCCTGGTCACCAGCGGTAGCGATCGGGCCACCCCGATTGCCGTCGTACCGTTTGGCTGGCAGGGCGGCAGCGTGCTGCCGGACGACATGGCCCAGATCGTCAGCGACGACCTGCGCAACTCCGGTTACTACGCGCCCATCGACAAAGGCAACATGATCAGCCAGCCGACCCAGGCCAGCGAAGTCATCTTCCGCGACTGGAAAGCCGTGGGCGCGCAGTACCTGATGGTGGGCAATATCACGCCGGCCGGTGGTCGTCTGCAAATCACCTACACCTTGTTCAACGTGGCGACTGAGCAGCAGGTCCTGACCGGCAGCGTCTCGGGTACTGCCGAACAGATTCGCGACATGGCCCACTACATTTCGGACCAGTCGTTTGAAAAGCTCACCGGTATCAAGGGTGCGTTCTCGACACGCCTGCTGTACGTCACGGCTGAACGTTTCTCTGTAGACAACACTCGTTACACTTTGCAGCGTTCGGACTATGACGGCGCCCGTGCCGTGACCTTGCTGCAATCCCGTGAGCCAATCCTGTCGCCGCGCTTTGCGCCGGACGGCAAGCGTATTGCCTACGTGTCTTTCGAACAGAAGCGTCCGCGTATCTTCGTCCAGCACATCGATACTGGCCGTCGTGAGCAGATCACCAACTTCGAAGGCCTCAACGGTGCGCCTGCCTGGTCGCCGGATGGTTCGCGCCTGGCGTTCGTGCTCTCCAAGGACGGCAACCCGGATATCTACGTGATGAACATGGCTTCGCGCCAGATCACGCGTGCAACCAGCGGCCCGGGTATCAACACTGAACCGTTCTGGGGCAAGGATGGTTCGACCATCTACTTCACCTCCGACCGTGGCGGCAAGCCACAAGTCTATAAGGCGAACGTGAATGGTGGTGGTGCAGAGCGCGTTACTTTTATTGGTAACTACAACGCCAACCCTAAACTTTCGGCCGATGAAAAGACGTTGGTAATGATTCACCGTCAGGATGGTTTCACTAATTTCCGGGTTGCGGCCCAGGATTTGCAGCGTGGAACGGTAAAAATCCTTACAGATACCAACCTTGATGAGTCAGCCACTGTTGCGCCCAACGGCACCATGGTAATCTACGCCACCCGCCAGCAGGGCCGGGGAGTCTTGATGCTCGTGTCCATTAATGGACGTGTAAGGCTCCCACTTCCTACCGCTCAAGGCGAAGTCAGAGAACCATCCTGGTCCCCTTACCTGAACTGACGCGGCGCTACAAAAAGATTTGCTTAACACACTGGGGTTCATTAGGAGTTTCACGATGGAAATGCTGAAGTTTGGTAAGTTTGCTGCTCTGGCTCTGGCTCTGTCCGTAGCCGTTGGTTGCTCGTCTAAAGGCGGCGACAATGCCGGTGAAGGCGCAGCTGTTGATCCAAACGCTGGTTACGGCGCTAACACTGGTGCAGTTGACGGCTCCCTGAGCGAAGAAGCTGCTCTGCGCGCTATCACCACTTTCTACTTCGAATACGACAGTTCGGACCTGAAGCCAGAAGCCATGCGCGCTCTGGACGTTCACGCGAAGGACCTGAAAGCTAACGGCGCTCGCGTTGTTCTGGAAGGTAACACTGACGAACGTGGTACTCGTGAGTACAACATGGCACTGGGCGAGCGTCGTGCGAAAGCCGTTCAGCGCTACCTGGTACTGCAAGGTGTTGCTCCAGGCCAACTGGAACTGGTTTCCTACGGTAAAGAGCGTCCAGTTGCTACTGGCCACGACGAGCAGTCCTGGGCTCAAAACCGTCGCGTCGAACTGCGTAAGTAATTCGTCATGCGAACGTGCCGTCGTGCTCTAACTGTATTGGCTCTCAGCCTCGCACCGCTTGCGGTGTGGGCTGCGGTTCCTGTGGAAGATAGCAACTCTGGCTATAACAATAGCGGGAGCAGTTATCCGCCAGCGGGTTATGGCACGAACGGCGCCTATGCGGGGGGAGCGGCTACGTCCGCTCCCTCGGCACAGGGCGAACTGTTCAACCAGCTGCAACGTATGCAGGATCAATTGGCGCAGCAACAAGGCACCATTGAAGTTCTGCAGAATCAAGTGAACCAGCTGAAGCAAGAAGGCCTGGAGCGATACCAGGATCTTGACCGACGCATTGGAGCCGGCGTTCAACCTGCCGCAACTCCTGATAATTCTTCTGCCGGTGGCGCGCCAAGCGCCGCTGCCGGTGGTGCCGCAGCAGGGGCCGCGGCTGCCAGCCAAGCCCCTGCCGCCAGCAGCGAACCGGGTGATCCGGCGAAGGAAAAGCTGTATTACGACGCAGCCTTCGACCTGATCAAAGCCAAGGATTTCGATAAGGCCAGCCAGGCTTTTACCGCATTCCTGCGCAAATACCCAAACAGCCAGTACGCGGGCAACGCCCAGTACTGGTTGGGTGAGGTGAACCTGGCCAAGGGTGATCTGCAAGCCGCAGGCCAGGCCTTTGCCAAGGTCAGCCAGCTGTACCCCAAGCACGCCAAGGTGCCGGATTCGCTGTACAAACTCGCTGACGTAGAGCGCCGCCTGGGTCATACCGACAAGGTCAAAGGCATTCTGCAGCAGGTGGTGGCCCAGTATCCGGGGACATCCGCTGCGCAGTTGGCTCAACGGGATTTGCAACGCTTGTAAGCGATGTTTGCCCGTTTAGAAGAAACCCGCGCCTGGCGCGGGTTTTTTCGTTAGAATCCACGCCCTTTTATGAAACACGCTCCTTGGGGTCTACGCGTTGGCGGGATCCCTTGAAGTGCCTGACGGAGGCGGACAGCCTGTTTAGCTGTTACGCCCGTGGCGACTATGCAAGACACATTACGCATCACCGAAGTTTTTTACTCGTTACAGGGTGAAACGCGAACGGCTGGCCTGCCCACTGTATTTGTGCGGCTGACCGGTTGCCCTTTGCGTTGCCAATACTGTGACAGCGCCTACGCCTTCAGTGGCGGCACTGTGCGCACCCTCGAAGACATCCTGGAGCAGGTTGCCAGTTACCGGCCGCGCTACGTCTGTGTGACGGGCGGCGAGCCCCTGGCCCAGCCCAATGCCATCCCTTTGCTCCAGCAGCTGTGTGACGCCGGTTACGAGGTGTCCCTGGAAACCAGCGGCGCCCTGGATATCTCTGCGGTCGACCCGCGTGTGAGCCGCGTGGTCGACCTCAAGACCCCGGGCTCCAAGGAGGCGCATCGCAACCGCTACGAGAACATCGAGCTGCTGACGGCCAACGACCAGGTCAAGTTCGTCATCTGTTCCCGTGAAGACTACGACTGGGCGAACTCCAAGCTGATCCAATACGGCCTGGATCGTCGTGCGGGCGAGGTGCTGTTCTCTCCCAGCCATCACGACCTGAACGCACGGGACCTGGCCGACTGGGTGGTTGCCGATAACCTGCCCGTACGCCTGCAGTTGCAGTTACACAAATACCTTTGGAATGACGAGCCGGGACGCTGATATGACTGAACCCACGATTGATCAAAAACGCGCTGTAATCCTGTTGTCCGGTGGCCTCGACTCCGCCACCGTGGTCGCGATGGCCCAGGCAGAAGGCTACAGCTGCTACACCATGAGCTTCGATTACGGGCAGCGCCATCGCGCCGAGCTGAATGCCGCCGCGCGCGTGGCCCGTGAGAGGGGGGTGGTCGAGCACAAGGTGATCGGCCTCAACCTCAACGGCATTGGCGGCTCCGCATTGACCGACAGCAGCATCGACGTGCCCGAAGCGCCGAGTGAAGGCATCCCGATCACCTACGTGCCGGCTCGCAACACCGTGTTCCTGTCCCTGGCCCTCGGCTGGGCTGAAGTGCTCAATGCCCATGACATCTTTATCGGCGTGAATGCGGTGGATTATTCCGGTTACCCGGACTGCCGTCCGGAGTTCGTCGAGTCGTTCGAGCGCATGGCCAACCTGGCGACAAAGGCCGGTGTCGAGGGGCAGGGCTTCCGTATCCTCGCGCCGCTGCAGAACCTGAGCAAGGCCGATATCGTGAAGGCTGGTGTAGGACTTGGCGTCGATTACTCGCTGACAGTTTCCTGCTATCAGGCAGACGATGACGGCCGTGCTTGTGGGAAATGTGATAGCTGCCGACTGCGTGCAGAAGGCTTCCAAGCGGCCGGAATTGCGGACCCCACGCGTTATTTCTGATTTATTTAAAATAAGGTGTTGAATAATCCTTAGAAATCAGTATTATACGCGCCACCACACAGCGGGTCGTTAGCTCAGTTGGTAGAGCAGTTGGCTTTTAACCAATTGGTCGTAGGTTCGAATCCCACACGACCCACCATATTTGGCGGTTTAGAAAATCCGGAAGGCCCACGAAAGTGAGGATTTCCGGGTTTTTTTTTGCCTTGCGAAAACACAACGGGGGAGCCCCCTTAAGGGCTCCCCCGTTTTTTTTGGCCTTGCGGCTATCAGCCAAAGCGCCCGGTGATGTAGTCCTCGGTCTGCTTCATCTTCGGCTTGGTGAAGATCTCATCGGTATTGCCATACTCGATCAGCTCCCCCATGAACATAAACGCGGTGTTGTCTGACACCCGCGCCGCCTGCTGCATGTTGTGGGTCACGATGATCACCGTGTATTGGGTCTTCAGCTCGGTGATCAATTGTTCGATACGCCCGGTCGAGATCGGGTCGAGTGCCGACGTAGGCTCGTCCAGCAGCAATACCTGCGGGCGCAACGCGATGGTGCGGGCGATGCACAGGCGCTGCTGCTGACCGCCTGAGAGGCTCTGGGCGCTCTGGTTGAGCTTGTCCTTCACCTCATCCCACAGGGCACCACCGCGCAAGGCCTGTTCGACACGGTCATTCATCTCGCGCCGCGACAGTTTCTCGTGATGGCGCACCGCGTAGGCGATGTTGTCGTAGATCGACATCGGGAACGGCACAGGCTTCTGGAACACCATGCCGACGTGGCTGCGCAGGCGGTTCATCGAATAGCCGGGGGCCAGGATGTTCTCGCCATTGAGCAGCACTTCGCCGCGCGCTTCCTGCTTCGGGTACATCGAGTAGATGCGGTTGAACACGCGCAGCAGCGTGGACTTACCGCAGCCCGACGGGCCGATGATGGCGGTGATGCGTTTTTCCGGGATATCAATGTCGATGGATTTCAGGGAGCGTTGGTTGTTGTAGAAAAACTCCAACCCACGCACACGGATTTTGGTTTTTTCGTGATCTATGCCGGTGGCGTCCATCAGTGAGACCTATTGCGTAAAAGGATCAGGCGAGATGCCAGGCTGAGCAGCAGCACGAACAACGTCAGGACCAATGCACCGGCCCAGGCGAGGGCGTGCCAGTCTTCGAACGGGCTCATGGCGTACTGGAAAATAACCACGGGGACACTGGCAATCGGCTTGAGCAGGTTGCTGCTCCAGAACTGGTTGCCGAAAGCGGTAAACAGCAGGGGCGCGGTTTCCCCGGTGATCCGGGCCAAGGCGAGCAGGATGCCCGTCACCACACCGGCCTTGGCCGCCCTCAGCACGATCTGCAGCGTCAACTTCCATTGCGGCACACCCAGGGCCAGCGCCGCTTCACGCATGGTCGAGGGTTGCAGTTGGAGCATTTCATCGGTGGTGCGCACCACCACCGGAATCACCAGCAGGGCCAAGGCCAATGCGCCGGCGATGGCGGAAAACCCCACCTGGTGGTTGGTGAGCAGGTTCAGCGGCAGGATGACGGCGGTGTAGACAAACAGCCCCAGCACAATCGATGGCGCGGACAGCAGGATGTCGTTGATGAACCGCACCGTGGTGCCCAAGCGTGAGTGGCGCGCGAACTCGGCCAGCCAGATACCGGCCATCAAACCGATGGGCGTGCCGATCAGCAAGGCAATCGCCGACATCAGCGCACTGCCATAAAACGCGTTGGCCAGGCCGCCTTCGGTGCCGGGTGGTGGGGTCATCTGGCTGAACAGGCGCAGGTTCAGCGCCTGGAAGCCGTTGATGATGGTTGTCAGCAGGATCCACGCCAGCCACAACAGGCCAAAGGCGGTGGCGGCACAACTGAGGAACATCGCCACGCCATTTTTGAGTGCACGTTTGCGGTAGAGGCGTTCGTTGGGACTCATAACCCCTCCTTGCGGGACAGACGCATGAGCAGCAGCCGGGCCAGTGCCAGCACGACAAAGGTCACGATAAACAGCAGGAAGCCCAGGGCGATCAGCGCGGAGCGGTGCAGGTCGGTGTAGGCCTCGCTGAACTCGTTGGCGATGACCGACGCGATGGAACTGCTCGGCATCAGCAACGACGCAGAAAACTGTTGCGCGTTGCCCAGCACGAAGGTGACCGCCATGGTCTCCCCGAGGGCCCGGCCCAGGCCGAGGAAGATGCCGCCGACCACCGCCGAGCGTGTGTAGGGCAGGACGATGTCCCACACCACTTCCCACGTGGTGCTGCCCAGGGCGTAGGCTGATTCCTTCAACTGAGTCGGCACGCTGCGAAACACTTCATGCATCACCGACGTGATGAACGGCATGATCATCACCGCCAGCACAATGCCTGCGGTCAGCATGCCAATCCCCAGCGGTGGGCCCTGGAACAGCGAGCCCACAAAGGGCAGGGCGCCCAGGTAATCGTTGATCAGCGGGGACAAGTGCTCGGCCATGAACGGCCCGAACACGAACAGCCCCCACATGCCGTAGATGATCGATGGAATGCCAGCCAGCAACTCGATGGCCGACGCCACCGGCATTTTCAGCCAGGGCGGTGCCACTTCTGTCAGGAAGATCGCGATGCCAAAACTCACCGGCACCGCAATCAGCAAAGCCAGGAAAGACGTCACCAAGGTGCCGTAGATGGGCACCACGGCGCCAAAGTGGTTATTGACCGCATCCCACTCGGTGCTGGTGATGAAGTCGAAACCGAAGGTGCGGAAGGCCAGGCCTCCGCCCCAAAGCGTCGAGGCCGCGATACTGGCCAGCAATAGCAGCACCAGCATGGCGGCCCCGAACATCGAGCGCTTGAACCACAGATCGTGGCGTTGATCGCGAGCGGCGCGGCGGTCGCCGTGTGTGTCGCTGGCGTGAGTGGTCATAACCAGAGGTTGGACGGTGTCGTTCATATCAGATGTGCTCACCGTCGCCCTCAATCACCCAGGTGACTGAGGGCGGTGGTCGTAGGGCGAATCAGTGGGTGAAGTCAGACTTCCAGTAACCTTCGATTCGCGACACCAGGGAGTCCGGCAGTGCTACGTAGTCCAACGCTGCCGCCTGCTGTTGGCCCTTTTCCAGCGACCACTTGAAGAAGCTGAACGCCGCCTGGCTTTGCTCAGCATTCTTGGGCTGCTTGTACATGATGATCCAGGTGGTGGCGGTGATCGGCCATGCACCTTCGCCCGGGGCGTTGGTCATGATCAGGTTGAAGTCCTTGGCGCTGGCCCAGTCGGCGGTGTCCGCAGCCGCCTGGAAGGCCTTGGCGTTAGGCTCGACGAATTTGCCCGAAGCGTTCTTCAGCTGGGCGAAGGTCATTTTGTTCTGCAGCGCGTAGGCGTATTCCACGAAGCCGATGGAGTTCTTGATCTGCTTCACGTAGGCCGAAACACCTTCGTTGCCTTTGCCGCCCACACCCACTGGCCAGGGTACGGTGGTGCCGAAACCGATCTTGGTTTTCCAGCTGTCACTGACCTTGGACAGGTAGTTGGTGAAGTTGTACGAGGTGCCCGAACCGTCAGAGCGATGCACCACGGTGATGTTTGCGCTGGGCAGTTTCACGCCGGGGTTGAGGGCGGCGATGGCCGGATCGTTCCAGGCCTTGATGTCACCGAGGAAGATTTTCGCCAGGGTGTCGCCGTCGAGTTTCAGCTGGCCAGCGGCCACGCCCTCGATGTTCATCACCGGCACGATGCCGCCGATCACGCTGGGGAATTGGCCCAGGCCGCCAGCTTTCAGGTCATCGGCCGACAGCGGGGCGTCGGAGGCGCCGAAGTCGACGGTGGCCGCCTTGATCTGGGCGATGCCGCCGCCCGAACCGATCGACTGGTAGTTGATGCGGTTGCTGGAATTCTTGCTGTAGTCCTGGGACCACTTGGACAGCACCGGGTACACGAAGCTGGAGCCGGCACCGGTCACGTCGGTGGCGTGGGCGACGCCGCTCAGGCACAGAGCGGTCAACAAAACAGACAGACTTTTTTTAGTCGGCAACATCACGACAACACCTCAAGGGAAGGGGTAAGTGGAAGGGTCCACCTGTCTAAGACGTGACGATTTAATTCCCGATATGTGTCTTTTTGATGACGGTTTGGCTTTATGAAGAAACATTTAGAAATGTTTGCGATTGACGGTGCCGAGCGCCTTATTCAGCCGTTGCCTGCTGCTGTTCGATGAAATACTGGCAAATCAGCCGATCTTCACGCAGGCACTGCTCGCTTGCCGGCATCCCCGTGGCTTCGGAGAAAAACGCCGCCATCGCCCGGCACACGCACTGTTCTTCGCGCACCACGCTGCCCACCGGGCAGGTGAAGTTGCGCACCATCACGCCGCCTTCCTGCGGCACGGCCTCGGTGCTGGCGCCCAACGCATCGGCGGCGGCCATGGCGGCGCGCAGGCCACTGTCGAATGTGACGGGGTTGGCCAGGCCAGCACGTTGCGCCAGCTGTCGACCGGTCTGTTCCAACACATCGCCGAGTTCGTCGACGTCGTAACGATCCTTGAGCGTGGCGAGCAATTGGGTCAGCAACACTTGGTAGGCCGTGGACGTCACGTCCTCACTGCCCGGCGCCGCTTCAAACACCACCGGTGGCTTGCCCACCGTGTTGCGCGGACGAACCTTGCTGCGCCGCACCAGCCCTTCGGCCTCCAGTTGCTTGAGCTGCACGATCACCGCATTGCGCGTGACCGCCAGGGATTCGCACAGTTGCACCACCGTAAGTGGTTCGCGCTGAAGGAGGTGCAGGATGTCACTTTTGGTACTCACGAGTGGCTCGGTTCGCTGGGGTTTGAGGGAGGCCGAGTATAACGCCTTAAGGGGTGGATCGAAGAGGAAAAACAATAATGACAAAACATATTGTCATTATTGTCGTTAGGTGTTTAGAATTCGCCGAAATCACCCACCCACCCGCAGGTCCGTCCCATGAAAAACGCCCAACGCTTGTTGATCGCGCTCCCGTTCGCCTTCACCTTGATAGGCAGCGCCCTGGCGCAAGACCCACCGCCACCGTCCACGCCCACCCAACTGGTGGACGCCCTGAACGGCGTCTTCGGTAAACACGCGGGTGCCCGCGCGGTGCATGCCAAAGGGATCGTGTTGGAAGGCCGTTTCACCCCAAGCCCTTCCGCCGCGGCCATCAGCAAGGCGCCGCACCTCCAGGCCACCGCAGTGCCGGTGACCGTGCGGTTCTCCAACTTCGCCGGTATCCCGGACATTCCGGATAACCACGCCCTGGCCAGCCCACGCGGCTTGGCGGTGCGTTTCAGCCTGCCGGGCGGTGGCAGCACCGATATCGTCGCGCACTCGTTCAACGGCTTTCCGTCGCCCACCGCCGATGATTTCCGCGACCTGCTGATTGCCCTCGGCACCAGCGGCCCGGATGTCGCCAAGCCCACACCGCTGGACGGCTACCTCGGCACGCACCCGGTGGCCAAGGCCTTCCTCACCGCCCCCAAGCCGGCGCCGCAAAGCTTCGCCACGCTGCCGTACTACGGCGTGAACACGTTCCGCTTCATCAACGCGGCGGGCAAGGTCACCTTCGGTCGCTACCAGTTCCTGCCGGTCAGCGGCAGTCACTTCCTTAGCGAGGCGCAAACCGCCAAGGCCACACCGGATTATTTGAGCGACGAGATCCAGCAGCGCATCGCCAAGGGCGCCGTGCGTTTCAAGCTGGTGGTGCAGGAAGCTGCCGAGGGCGACAAGCTGGACGATCCGTCCATCGCCTGGCCCGCCAGCCGCCCGTTGGTGGAGCTGGGCACGCTTGAAATCACCCAGGCCGTGGCCGACAACGTCGCCGCGCAGAAAAGCCTGATGTTCCTGCCCAACAACGTGCCGGCCGGCATTGAACCGCAGGATCCGATGATCAATGCGCGTTCCGCCGCCTATCCTGTTTCATTCGGCCGTCGGCAGTAAGTCGTCGCCCTACCGATAATAAGAGGAACGCCCTGATGAGTCTGATACCGAACAATTCACTGATCACCGCCACCCCGGAAGAGGGGCGCGAGCTGGCGATCAAGATGGCGCGGCTGGTGATCAAGGCCACCCAACCCGACGAGGCGGTGCGCGGCCGCTTGCGCGATGTGTACGCCAATGACGCGGCGATGCTGATCAGCATCGGCCAGGTGGTGGCGACTGAATTCGCAACCATCGCGGCGGCCAATAAATACTGGAACCCGTAGGGCGAAGAGGGCAGCCAATGCCAGCCATTGGCTGCCCCTGAAAAATGTCGGAATCGACAGGGTAAAGGGCTCGAAACCGGTCAGTCACGATCGGGTTAAAAAGTCATAAAAAGACAGCGTAAATCGCTCAAAGTCTTTGAAACCAATAGGATTGTCCGACAATCCTGAGCATGAAAAACTCTTCATAATCGCCCCCCTCGATCGTTGGTAGTTTCCCCATCGCTGCCCAATAATTCGAGTCCTAATAATGAATAAAAAAACTCTGAGAAGCGCTTTGGCGCTCGCCGTTTCGCTTGCCTCCACACACCTGCTCGCCGGTGGTTTCGCGCTCAATGAACAAAGCATCAGTTCAATGGGTACGGGCTACGCCGGTCGCTCCTCCTCGGCCGACGACGCCAGCACGGTGTTCGGCAACCCGGCCGGCATGTCCCGCATCAAACAGAATGAAGTGAGCATCGGCGCGACCTACCTCGATGCCAAATCCAACATCAAGGACGCCAGCTCTTCCCAGGGCGGCGCCGACAACCCCGGCACCAACAAAGGCGACATGGTCCCCGGCATTGCCGTGCCGATGGGCTACCTGGTCACGCCGATCGACGAGCACTGGGCCTTTGGCCTGGGGATCTACGCACCGTTTGGCCTGGTGACCGACTATGAACACAGCTTCCAGGGCAATGGCTTTGGCAACAAGAGCAAGGTTCAGGTCATCACCGTGCAGCCGACCGTCAGCTACGCGTTCAACGACAAGGTCTCGGTGGGTTTCGGCCCCACCTTCAACAAAATCAGCGGCGAGTTGGATTCCAAGGTCCCGGCCTTTGGCCTGGGCACCGAAACCGCCAAGATCAAAGGGGATGACACCGCCACGGGCTTCAACGCCGGTATCCTGGTGCAGGCCCTGGACAGCACCCGCATCGGCGTCACCTACCATTCGCAAGTGGTCTATCACCTGAGCGGCCATACCAACGCTTCCGGTGTACTGTCCGACCTGCTGGACGGCGGGCCGCAGAAGTATGACGCCAAGCTGGACGTCACCACGCCATCCTCCGTGGACTTCTCGGTCACCCACCAATTGACCGATGACCTGACCCTCTACGTGGGCAGCACCTACACCCGCTGGAGCCAGTTGAAGAAAATCACCGTCAACAACACCGGCGTGTCCGACATCACCACGGCGTTGGCCGGCCTGAACTCCATCACCGAAGAACAGCACTGGCACGACACCTGGTCCCACGCGATCGGCTTGGCGTATCAGCTCAACAAGCAACTGGTGCTGCGGACCGGCTTCTCGGTGGACCAGACCCCAACCAACAACACCGACCGTTCCGTGCGGATTCCGACGGGTGACCGCACCGTGTTCAGCCTCGGTGCCGGCTGGACGCCTGTGGATAACCTGACCTTCGACGTGGCCTATTCCTACCTGAAGGAAGAGCCGATCAAAGTGCGCGACAACAACCCTCAGTTGGCCCTGACCTACGACGCCAAGTACGAAAACAGCGCCAATGGGTTTGGTGGTTCGGTGACTTACCGCTTCTGACCTGAAGATAAAGGCAAAGGGCCGGTTTTTTGACGTGGCCCTTTGCCATAAATTTTGACCTAAATGCTGTCAATCGCGGCGTGTCTTGGTTAGATTGAAGGCTAATCAGCTTTTAAGACACGGACTGTCATGACTACGCTAACGCCGATCATCGCGACCAATCCCCTCATTCTTCGCGCCGCCACGACCTCACCGCCGGCAGCACTGGCCAACACTCTCGACGTCTCGCCCGTCAGGCCGTCCTCCGTGGTCAGCCTCGGAAATCCCGTGGCCGACGTTATCGATCTCTATTCCAAAAACGGGCAGCTCCCCGGCCGCGAAACCGTCTGGGCCTGGGAAAACGATAATCAGGACGCCGTCACCCAGTTGATCAGCCAACGCTTCGGTTCAATCTCCACGGCCAGCCGTTACAGCGGCCTCGGTGCTGCGTTGATGGATCAGTTCACCGGGGGCGGTGGGGCGGGGATTTCACAATCGGTGCTCAACACCACGGCAGAGCGTGCCGGTGATGCGGGCGGGATCAAGGCCGACCAGGCGGTGCTGCACAGCAAGGCCGACAACCAGGTCAGCCTCAGCATCAAGACCGCCAGCGGCAAGACGGTGACGTTCAGCCTGTTCAGTCAGAAACACGGCTTGGGCGTGCAGGCCACGGTCGAGGGCGGCGATTTGAGCGCGGATGAGCTCAAGGCCGTCGGCCAATTGGGGGCGGCGTTCCAGGCGTCGGTCGACGGGTTGACCGCTGTACCGCCGAAACTCGACCTGAGCAAGCTGACCCAGTTCGACACCCACGTGCTGAAGTCGGTGGACCTCATCGCCAAGCTCAAAAACCAGGCGGACGAGGACCTGAGCCTGGCGTTCCACGCCGACAGCCAAACCCGCACCACACGCATGAGTGGCCCGGCCGGTGACATCGACCTGGCCGTCGACCTGAAAAACAGCGCAATACAGGGGGACGCCAAACAGCAAGCCAACGCGCTGAAAACCTACCTCGCCCAGTTCGACCGGGTGCAGGAGCGCGGTAGCGCCAACGCTGACTTGATGGCGATGTTCAAGGACGCGTTCAGTGCCATGAACAGCAACCATCCCCAAACGGTTCGCGCACCGAATGCCTTGAGCAACAACCCGACCGACAAAGGTTTGCTGACGGGGCTGGCGGACTTCAAGGCCTCGATCAAGCAGGCCGTCGGTGCGTCCAACCCGATGCGTCCTAAGGAAGTCGACAGCTTCTCCTACACCGTGTCGCAGAAGACCGAGGTCAATGGCCGCAGCAGCGCGGACCGCAGCGTGACCCAGAACCAGCAGTCGGTGCTGTCGGCAAACTTCCACAGAAGCCTCGGCGGTGGCGAGCCACCGGTGTTGGATGATACCCGCAAATCGCAGAACTACCTGTATGTGCACGTGCAGGACAAGGCCAGCAGCACCGCGAGCTTCTCCTATAAGGATGGCCAACTGGCGAGTGCTTCTGTGTCGCAGTCGGCGGTGCAGAACACCCGGACCCAGAAGTACGAGATGGCCCAGTTGGTGTCAGACACGGTGGAGCCCAAAGATGGCTCGTCCAAACGCGACTACCTGGCGTTGCTGGAGCACGCGGCCAAGGAAGTTAAAAAGTCCAAAGAGGCGCTGGAGCAATCCACCTTGAAGGACGCCCTGGTGGCCATGCAGGGTTCGGTGTTGCTGCATGACTATCCGGCTGTGCTGATGCACTGACGTTGTCTTACCGATAAGCGTAGGAATTTCCGTTTGTCGGCCTAAGAGCGCTCCCAAGATTACTGAGACAAGTCTCATATTTTGGGAGGGTTCCGATAAATACCCTTGTGTTTCTTCTGGTTTAGAAACATTCAAGGGTGTTTATCGTGTTCAAGTTATCGTTAGTGGCAGGTTCTGTTTTTTGTTTGTTCGAGTATTTATTCGCACCTATTTCCCGCGCCGACGCGATGAACGTGAGCTTTATGCGCCACGACTCAAGCCTCGCCGCCCAGGCGAACCCCAGGATCAACGGCGTGGTGGAGCGGGCCCACGAGCTGATCGGCACGCCCTATCGCTGGGGCGGCCAAACGGTCAAGGACGGCTTCGATTGCAGCGGGCTGCTGGTGTACCTGTTCCGCACCGAGGCCGGTATCAAGCTGCCGCGTACCACCACCACGATGCTGGCGTCGAACGCCAAGACCGTGGCGCGCAACCAATTGAAAGTCGGCGACGCCGTGTTCTTTAAACATAACGGTGCCGCGCAACTTAAACATGTGGGGATCTACATCGGCAACGATCGCTTTATTCACTCGCCCAGGACGGGCAAGACCATCCGCATCGACTCGTTGAGCAACACCTATTGGAACAAGAGTTACCTCACCGCCAAGCGCTTTCATTGACGAACGCGCGCCAAACCAAAAGCCCCGCCTCTGTACAGAGCGCGGGGCTTTTTTGTGCCGGCTGGATCAACCCTGGACCAGGGTCACCACCCGTTGCGGGAAGGGAATGCCGATACCCTGTTTGGCCAAGGCACAGCGAGTTTTCTCGTTGAGCCGGTACAGCACGTCCCAATAGTCGTCATTGTCGGTCCATACGCGCAGCGATACGGTGATCGCGCTGTCGCCCAACGTAGTCACCACCACCACCGGCTCGGGGTCGCGATGAATGCGCGGGTCGTCGCACAGGCTCAACAGCACGTGCCGCACGGTGTCGAGGTTGGCGGTGTAGTCCACGCCTACGTCGAACACCACTTTGCGCGTGGCCTCGCTGGAGAAGTTCACCACCACCCCATTGGACAAGCCGCCATTGGGCACGACGATCCGTTTGTTGTCGGTGCTGAGAATCACCGTGTGGAAAATCAGGATCGCATCGACGGTGCCGTACACGCCCTGGACTTCGATTTTGTCGCCCACCTTGAACGGGCGAAACAGCAGGATCAGCACGCCACCGGCGAAGTTGGCCAGGCTGCCCTGCAACGCCAGGCCAATCGCCAGGCCCGCGGCGCCGAGGGCGGCGACAAAACTGGTGGTCTGCACGCCGACCATCGAGGCCACGCTGATCACCAGCATGATCTTCAGGGCAATCTTGACCAGGCTGCCGACGAAACCTTGCAAGGTTTTGTCCACGCTGCGCTTGCCCAGCACTTCACCAATACGCCGCGTCACCGTGCTGATGAACCACCAGCCCAGCACCAGGGTGAGGCCGGCCAAGGCAATGTTCAGGCTGTGTTCCAGAATGACGGGTAACCAGGCCTCGCTGTGTTGAATCAGTTGATCGAATTTGAAATCCATGTTGCACCTTGTTGCTAAAAAAACGGCCCGCGCAGTGAGCGCAGGCCTTGTGGGGTTATGGCCAAAGCGGCCGTCGAGGGAAGGCTCAGTCGCTTAACAGCGCCGCCATTTTTTTCACCTGATCCAGGTCGCCTTTGGCCACATCCGTCACGCCGGTGCCGTATTCCGGGTCGGCCTTGTAGAGGAACGACAGGATGTGGTGTTTGCTCACGGTGTCGGCCTGCGCCAGGGAGGTGCCAAAGCTGTGGATCAGGTCCTTGCGCGCCTTGCTGTTGAAGGAACGGTACAAGTCACCGGCCTGCTTGAAGTTCTGTTCGCGCTGGATCTTGGCCTGCTGGGTGCTGCCGGTCAGTAGGAGCATGCTGTAACGCGCAGCGGAAGATTCCTCACGTGGGAACAAGCGGCTTGGTTGGTAATTGATACCGGTGAGGGTCGAGGCCGTGTTCATCGCGCCGTCCTGGTTGCCGTTATCCACAGGTGCCTTGCTGGCATTGATCGGCAATTGCAGGGCGTTGGCGCCCAGGCGATGCATCTGCGTGTCGGCGTAAGAAAACAAGCGCCCTTGCAGCAAGCGGTCTTCAGAAGGCTCGATGCCGGGGATCAGGTTGGAAGGGGCCATGGCCACCTGCTCGGTTTCCTGGAACACGTTGGCCGGGTTGCGGTTGAGCACCAACTGGCCGATTTTGCGCATGGGGGTTTCCGGCCAGACTTTGGTGGCGTCCAGCGGGTCGAAATCGAACGTGGCCAGTTCTTCAGGCTTGAGCACCTGGATGTACAGGTCCCACTTCGGGAACTCGCCCTTTTCAATGTGCTTGATCAGGTCGAGGGTCATGTGGCTGAAGTCGGCGCCCTGCACGCGGGTGGCTTCTTCCGGGGTGAAGTTGCGCACGCCTTGCAGGCTCTTCCAGTGGAACTTGACGTAGCTCACCTCGTCCTTGGCATTCACGAATTTATAGGCGTGCACACCATTGCCATCCATTTCCCGGTAGCTGGCCGGCGTACCGTTGTTGGAGTACAGCTCGGTCAGGGTGCGGGTGGCTTCCGGTACATGAGAGAAGAAATCGAAGCGCCGTGCATCGTTGCCCAAATTGGTGCGGGGGTCCGGCTTGAACGCGTGGACCATGTCGGGGAACTTGATCGCATCGCGGATGAAAAACGTCGGGAAGTTATTGCCGACCAGGTCCCAGTTGCCTTCTGCCGTGTAGAACTTGGTGGCGAAACCCCGTGGGTCGCGCAGGGTTTCAGGTGAATGGGTGCCGTGCACCACCGAGGAGAACCGCACGAACACCGGTGTGACGGTGCCGGAGGTAAAGAGCGCGGCCTTGGTGAGGTCCACCAGGTTTTCGCTGGCGGTAAACACGCCGTAGGCACCTGTGCCACGCGCATGCACGACACGCTCCGGAATGCGCTCGCGATCAAAACGCTGCAGTTTCTGGATCAGGTGCACGTCTTGCAGTAACACCGGGCCGTGGGGACCGGCGGTTTGCGAGTTCTGGTTATCGCCCACCGCCGCGCCATTGTCTCGGGTGAGTGAGCTGCTGTGCGCGGCCACTGAAACAGAACCCAGGGTCAGTACACATAACAACTGCAAGGGACGAACGAAACGCACAGGCGTGCAGGCAAACATGGTAAGGCTCCCAATAAGATTAATAAGCCAACATCACCCGAGTGGGCATTTGAATGGCAGGCGTGAGTACTTTTTTAGTGTGTTCGCCGCACACCCGTCAGTGATTTAAGAAATGTCTCAATTACCTGAGTTTGGGCAGGGAGGGTGCACGTCCCGGTTATTGAGACAGTTCTTAGAGCCTTTCTTTGTCTCAACCCTTACTGTGGTTCTATCGGTCGAACATTCCGGCTCGCCGCCGGGGTTTGAAGTGGCCTTTTAACGGGTGTTGTGCCCGACAGTTCTAATACGGGGTATTCGCTAATAGCAGCGAAGCCATTATTTAATTCGGCGTTAAACGGTTTAGGCCGCGCGATAAAGGATGCAGGTTAAATTCCTGGGAAGACGAGGTGTGTGATGTCTGGGTTAATCAGAGTGGGGGTGCTGGATGAACATGAAGTGGTCCGTCAGGGGTTGCGTTACCACCTGGCTGATCAAACCGGTATTGAAGTAATGGGCCTGTTCGATACGACAGACAGTGCCTGGCAGGCTATCGAGCAGGGTCGGTTGGACCTGTTGGTGATGGACAATGAACTGGAACACGGTGCTGCGCAGGACTTTATCAAGGCCTTGAGGGCGCAGTTCCCGCAGGTTTGGGTCTTGGTCGTGGTGCCCGAGGCTGACCCCAGGGTCGCCATGCTCCTGCTGGCCGCCGGTGTGCAGGGCGTGGTCTGCAAGCGCCAGCCCCTGGGCGTGTTTATCCGCGCAATCGAAATGCTGGCGTGCGGCCAGCGCTACCTCTGCTCCAGCATCGTCGTGGCCCAGGAGAATGACACCGTATCGACCTGGTGGGAGGCCACCGGTGCAGAAGAAGCCTTGGCGTCCCACGCTTCGCTGTCGTTGCGCGAGCGTGAAGTGTTAAGGCTGTGCATCAGCGGCCTGACCGTGACGCGAATCGCCGAAATGTTCAACCGCAGCCTTAAAACCGTCAGCACGCAAAAGTTGGCGGCGTACCGCAAGTTGGGCGTGACCAGTGACATGGATTTGTTTAAACGTTTGTCTCAATACAAAACCATGAAAGGGCTTTGAGACAAGTCTCAAAGACAACCTGCCTAGGGCGGTGTTAGTCAGTCATTTTTATCGTAAAGACCCGCCTCGTGCGGGTTTTTGTTTAGGCGCGATTAACCAAGCAATTGCACACAAAAATAATGAAGCCTTGGGGGTTTTGAGACAGTTCTTATATTGCCTATTACGTCGTTTGAGGAGAATTCCGACATCCCAAGGATTCCTCTTAACGGAGTGGCTTGGTTGATAGGAATGCCGGATGAACCGGTGTACGCAATCCTGACTAACTCAAAGGCAGAAAACGTGAACGCTAACTCTGTGAATATCGCCGTAGTAGACGGCAAGACGATTACCCAAACGGTGGACCTCGGTGCCGCCAAAACCGGTCTTCCTGTACGCATCAAAGCGGTACAGGGTGGCCAATACCTTATTGGCGAAGGCGAAAAAGGCTTCGCGCCCGAAAACCTCACCGTCAAGCGTGTGGGCAAAAACCTGCACATCGCCCTGGAAGGCACTGACCCAGACCAGGCTCAACTGATCATCGAAAACTTCGAAGGCAGCGGCGGCCAACTGGTCGGCCTCGCCGAAGACGGTTCCTACTACGAATTCATCTCCTCGGACGCCGACCAGGATGGCTCCGCCGCGTTCCTGTACGACGGCGCAGAGTCTGCCCAAGTGCTGGGCGCCCAACCGTTGGCCGGTTTTGGCAATGGCCTGGTCGCTGGCGCCGGTATCGGCTGGTTCTGGCCTGCATTGCTGGGCCTGGGCGCACTGGGCCTGCTCGGTGGCGTGTATGCCGCCGTTCGCAACAAAGACAACGACAACGACCGAGACACCCCGGTTGGCGGCGGTAACAGCGACAAAGGCTCGCTGGGCGGCGTCACCGATGACGTGGGCGACAAACAAGGCCTGATCGGCCCAGGCGAATCCACCGACGACAAAACCCCAACCTTCACCGGTATCGGCAAGCCCGGCACCACTGTAGAAATCGTCGACAACGGCAAAGTCATCGGCACCGCGCCGGTGGGCGAAGACGGCAAGTGGGAATTCACCCCTGCGGAGCCAGGCCTGGATGACGGCTCCCACAACATCGTGATCATTCCGGTCGATGCCGAAGGCAACAAGGGCGAAGGTTCGCCTGGCCACATCATCATCGTCGACACCGTGGCCCCGGCTGCCCCGCTGATTGACGGCGTGTACGACGACACCGCGCCGAGCGAAGGCCTGCTGGCCGCCGGCGACAGCACCAACGACACCACCCCGACGCTCAAAGGCACCGCTGAAGCGGGCGCTACCGTGCACATCTACGACAACGGCGTGGAAATCGGCACCGCCATCGCCGACAAAGACGGCAAGTGGGAATTCACCCCGGAAACCGAACTGGAAGAGGGCGACCACGAATTCACCATCGCCGCTGAAGACGCCGCTGGCAACATCAGCATCCCTTCGCTGCCATTCCCTATCGTCATCGACATCACCGCACCTGAAAAACCAGGCCCGGGCACTGGCGGCATTGACGACATCTTCGACAACGTCGGCCCAGACCAAGGCAGCATCGGCGACGGCGACAGCACCGACGACAAAACCCCAACCTTCACCGGTGGCGGCGCAACGCCGGGCGACACCGTGGTCATCATCGACAACGGCCAACCCATCGGCAGCGTCGTCGTGGGCGACGATGGCAACTGGGAATTCACCCCTGAGCCCGAGCTGGACGAAGGTCCGCACGAAATCGTGGTGGTGATCAAAGACCCGGCCGGTAACGAAAGCGAGCCGTCCGACCCGATCACCGTGATCATCGTGGAAGACACCACCCCACCGGCCAAGCCAACCCCTGGCGCGGGCGGCATTGAAATCATCACCGACGACGTCGGCCCGGTCACCGGCATCATTGCCGATGGCGACAGCACCGACGACACCGCACCGACCTTTGGCGGCAGCGGCGCCGTGCCTGGCGACATCGTGACCATCATCGACAACGGCACGCCAATCGGCAGCGTGGTCGTGGGCGAAGACGGCAAGTGGGAATTCACCCCGGGTACTGGCGATGAGCTGGCTGAAGGCAGCCACGAAATCGTGGTCGTGATCAAAGACCCATCGGGCAACGAAAGCGAGCCGTCCGACCCGATCACCATCATCGTCGATACCCAGGCACCGGCTGCACCGACCCTCGGTTCGGTGATCGATGACCAGGGCGCCGTGCAAGGCGAACTGACCTCGGGCGACATCACCGATGACGCACGTCCGGACCTCTCCGGTACCGCCGAACCCGGTTCCCTGGTGACCATCTACGACAACGGCACGGCCATCGGCAGCGTTATTGCCGGTGAATACGGTAGCTGGAGCTTTACCCCTGAGTTGCCACTGAGCAACGGTAACCACACCCTGACCGTGACTACCACCGATGCGGCCGGCAACGTCAGCGCACCGACCCCGGGCTTCGACCTGGAAGTCATCGCCGGCGGCGCTCCTGCGGCACCTGCCATCATCAGCGTGATCGACGATGCGGGCACCGTGCAGGGTCCACTGGCCCAGGGCGCGACCACCGACGACACCACCCCGACCCTCAACGGTACCGGTGAAGACGGCAACATCATCTACGTGTACGACGGCGAAACCCTGCTGGGCACCACCACCGTGGTGGGCGGCCAGTGGAGCTTCACTCCGTCCACCCCATTGGCAGAAGGTAACCACAGCCTGACCGCCCAGGCGCAAAACGCCGCCGGCAACCTGAGCCCGGCAACCGGTGCTTACCCGATCACCGTGGACACCACCGCACCGACCACACCGACCGGCCAAGCGCTGATCGACGACGTGGGCGCCGTGACCGGCCCGATTTCGGCTGGCAGCACCACCGACGACGCCAACCCGACGTTCGAAGGCATGGCCGAAGCCGGTTCCATCGTGAACATCTACGACAACGGCGTGCTCATTGGCAGCACCACCGCCAGCGCTACTGGCGCCTGGAGCTTCACCCCGGCTACCCCGCTGGCCAACGGCCCGCACTCGCTGGCCGCCCAGGCTGTCGACGCAGCCGGTAACGTCGGCCCGATGGGCCCGGCAATGGACTTTACCGTGGACACCGCGTCCGTTGTGATCTCCATCACCTCCGTGGAAGACAACGCAGGCAGCGTCACCGGTAACCTGACCAGCGGCCAGGCCACTGACGACACCACCCCGACCCTGAACGGCCAGGCCACCCCGGGTTCCACCGTCAGCATCTATGACGGCGCCACCTTGTTGGGTACCGTGACCGCCAACGGCACCGGCCAGTGGAGTTTCACCACGCCCGTGCTGAGTGAAGGCGCGCACAGCTTGACCGCGACCGCCACCACCCCGGCCGGCGGCGAAAGCGACCCGACCCCGGTGTTCGAAACCATCATCGACACCACCGCTCCGACCGCTCCGGCGATTGGCGGTGCCAGTGACGACGTGGGCAGCATCCAGGGCCCGATTGCCGATGGCGCGACCACCGACGATACCACCCCGACCCTGAACGGTGAGGGCCTGGTGCCGGGTGACACGGTCGAGATCTACGACGACGGCCTGTTGATCGGTTCTACCACGGTGGGAACGGATGGCCGTTGGAGCTACACGCCCACCACGCCACTCAACGACGGCAGCCACTCGCTGACCGTGGTCACCCGTGACCCGGCCGGCAACGCCAGTGCGCCGTCTGCACCCTGGACAGTGATTGTCGATACCACCGGTCCCGTTGCCGTTATCACTTCGTTGACTGACGATTTCGGCACCGGTACGCCAACCCTGCCTGAAACCATTGCCAATGGCGGCGAAACCGATGACCGTTCGCCGGTGATCAACGGTACGGCCGAGGCGGGTTCCATCGTGACCATCTACGCCAACGGTGTGGAGCTGGGTTCGGCCCAGGCCGACGCGTCTGGTGTTTGGACCTTCGAGCCTGCGGAGCCTTTGGAGTTGGGTGCTTATAGCTTGACGGCCACTGCGACAGATAAGGCCGGGAATACCGGGCCGGAAAGTGCGTTGTTTGAGTTTGATTTGGTGAGTGTTTTCCATCGGCCGGTGATTACATCTACTTTCGGGCCCGGTGGAGTTGGATTTAACGAAGAAGTTGACGCTGGGTTATTCACAGTTGTAGGTCAGCGTGTCAGTGGTGACTCGTATACGCCAGCTATCGGAAACATTATATCTTTGCGCAGTGGCTCAGGAGGGGGGGGCACACCTGACAAATATGGTAATTCTAAAGCAATAGTTGATTTGAAAGGTGAGACCGCTAAGTTACTTGGTATTGATGTGAAGGTTCAATCAGGTAATGTCTCGGGCGGTTATCCATCCCCAGCTAATACCATCGTGGCTAGGATCAATTTTTACGATGCGAATGGGGAATTGATTGATACGCAAAATATTGTATCTAATGGGTCGCTTGTAAGTGGGGGTTATAAAACTTATGTGATGCCGGAAGGGAAAGAGTTTGCGTCGTTCGAAGTGGTTATATCTCCAGCTCCGTATAATGAAACTCGAATCGTCAATTTGGATGATATCTCCATAAGCAATACCCCGTTTTCAGTTGTCGATAATTATGGTGCCAATTCCCAATTAGCGATCAATGAAGTCCGAGATTTTGGTTTGGTTACTGCCAAGCGTGAGGTCGTAGAGGGTAATCCCACCGGAGTTACTGGAGGCGACACGCTCCGTATGCAAAGTGGTTTCGATGCTCTTACCGGAACTTACGGCGCGCAAAATATGGAGTTTGATCTTAAGGGCGAGAGTGCTACGTCTATTGCTTTGAAGATGTACGCTGCTGTTATCGCTAGGCCGGGATCGTCCGTCCCAGACGGAACCGATGTCGGAAAGATCGAGTTTTACGATGAGAATGGGGTACTTATCCATACCCACGTAATTGAAAATACTCAAGAGGGCTCCTTTACGAGCATAACCATGCCGAACGGGCTGGCATTTTCCAGCTTTACGGTTTTCCAATATAGCCCGCCATCGACAGGGTTTAGCTTAATTTCTATTGACAACATCATCCTCGGCGATGACTCCACCGTTCCTGAGGCAATCGCTGCCCTTCAAGAGCAGCAAGACGACCTCTCCGCCGCCGACCAACTCATCGAAGTGGCCGAAGGCGAAGAGCTCACCGTCGAAGCCGAAGGCACCGACGCCATCGACACGCTGACCCTCACCGGCGCGAACCAGGTCCTCGACCTGACCGCCCTGGCGGAAGGCCAAGTGACTTCGATGGAGGTCATCGACATCACCGGCACCGGCGACAACGTGTTGAACCTGTCGCTGAGCGATGTACTGGCACAGGGTGGCAACAGCCTGTTCACCGGGGATGACAGCACGCAGATGATGATCAAGGGCAATGCCGGCGATGTGGTCAACCTCGCGGATCTGCTGCCAGACGGCACCGATCCGGGTGATTGGGCCAGTGCGGGCACCGCGACGGTGGCAGGCGTGGTTTACAACGTCTACCAACACTCGTCCCAGGACGCACAACTGCTGGTTCAGGACGGCGTCACCACCAACCTGGTGTAAGCCGGCCGCACCCGGCCCTGGGGTTTCCCCCGGGGCCTGGGTGCCAGGGTTTACCCAGGCAGGTGACTGCCTCTCTCAATTGTCTTTTACTTTTTTAGCCCGGGTGCCCAGCGGCACCTGCGCGGAGTTTTGATCATGTTTGCACGTCACAACACCCTTACCGCTGCGCTGTTCGCGGCGGCCGTCTGCGCGATGCCATTGGCCCACGCAGAACAGCAATACACCTACCAGTCGGCGGCCATCCAGTCGTTTGGCAATGGTTACCAGCCGGTGGCCCCGGTCTCCGACGGCCAGGCCCAAGTGGTTTACTACCGTGGTACCGATGCTCAGCAGCGCGGTTCGGCCAACGTCTACGTTGACCGCGAGTTCCACACCAGCCTGCTGCCAGGCGGCTACACCGCGTTCTGCGTGGAGCCAGGCAGCCGTACCCTCGGTGCCTACATTGGTGATGCCCCGAGCTACCGTGGCAAGACCACCGACCTGTACTCGGCCAAGCTGGAAGGCGGCAAGACCTACTTCCTCAAGGTCCGTGAAAACGGCAACGGCGCGCCATTGGCCGTGACCCGTGCCGACGCCGAGCGCGAGCTGGCCGGCAGCCGTGCCCAGGTGCAGGCGCTGTCCCGTGCCTCCAAGGTGCAGCAGTGCAACTTCGTCGACAAACCGGCCGAGGCCTTCAAGGACTACGCCTTGTCCGGCGACGTGCTGTTTGCCTTCGGCAAGTCCGGCTACCAGGACATCAGCAGCCGTGGTCGTGTGGCGATCCTGGAGTTGGTCACCCAGCTCAACCGCGAACACACCAAGCTCGACCGCGTAGTCGTGGTGGGCCATACCGACCCGATCGGTGCCTACCAGGCTAACCAGGCCCTGGGCCTCAAGCGTGCGCAAACCGTACGTCGCCTGCTGATCGACGGTGGCATTCCGTCAACCGCCGTGGTTGCCCGCAGCGCCGGCAGCAGCGAGCCGGTCACCGACGAATGCTACGGCAGCAAGGCCGAGCAAGTGGCGTGCAACGCGCCAAACCGTCGTGTGGTGGTCCGCGTGGACGTGAGCGGCCAGTAAGGCCCTCACGCAAAGCCCGCTCCGGGAGGCCTTCGGGGTTCCCGTTCTTTGCCGCAAGCGCTGTGCGTTTGCGGCCTTTTTCTCGACTCAATAATCCGTCACCGGTTCGCTGGTGGCCACGGCGGAGTGACGCCCATGTTTTTACTTAACAGGACCCGAGCCGCCGTACTGATCGGCGCAGCCTTGTTCAATTTACCGGCCTTGGCCAATGTGCCGGCACCCGTGGCGGGCAAAGTGTTCGATGCCACCTACGAGCCGGTCGCGGCCATCGGCGACGACCAGGCCCAGGTGGTGTATTACCGCGCGCTGGGCGGGGTGCAGCGCAAGGGCGCGGCCCATATCTACGTTGACCGTGAGTTCCACACCGGCCTGCTGCCGGGCGGCCACACCACGTTCTGCGTGGCGCCGGGCACCCATACCCTGGGCGCTTACCTGGACGACATGCCGACCTACAAAGGCAAGCACAGCGACCTGTACCAAGCCACCTTGCAAGGCGGCAAGACCTACTACCTGCGCGTGCGCGAAGACGGCAACACCTTCCCGCTGCCTGTGGCTCGCGATGCGGCCGAGGCCGAACTCACCACCTCGCGCACCCAAGTGCACGCGGTGTCCCGCGCCGCGTCCGTCGAAGCGTGCCGGCATTACGACTACCTGGTGGACACGTCGCGCTTCAAGCATTACGCGCTGTCCAGCGACGTGCTGTTTGCGTTTGGCAAAGCCGGCTCGGGGGATATCTCCAAAGCCGGGCACCAGGCCATTGCACGCCTGATCAACGACCTGCATGAGGACGATGCACAGGTCAAAAATGTTCAGGTGATCGGGCATACAGACCCCATCGGTGATGAAGCCAAAAACCAGCAGTTGGGCCAGCAGCGCGCCGACACGCTGCGCCAGCTGTTGATCAACAAAGGCATTCCGGAATCCATCGTCAGCGCTTCCAGCGCCGGCAACCGTGAACCGGTGGTGTACAGCTGCTACGGCAACCGTGCGCAGCAAATTGCCTGCTATGCGCCGAACCGGCGTGTGGTGGTGAAAGTGGAACTGGGTCGCCCCTGAGACGCGTTGTGAGTGCAACGTACACCTGCCCGTGAGGGCTGTGGAGGCAGCCCTTTTGGGACAGGTCTTATTCTTAGAAGCAGGCCATCTAGTCAGAATTCTCCTAACGGTTTCCAAGGCCCGCCGACTCCGCTGGGCATGCCTTGAGACATCCATTTTCAACGCGGTCGCCACCGGCGGCCCAGGACTCTTGTGATGACTACTGACGCGCCTGTTGGCCCAAGCGAGCAGCCTCCCGTGTTGCCCGCCACTCAAACGACGGTCCAGGACACGCTGCTCGACAGCGTGTCGTGGATCTGTGATCACTACGGCGTGGGCAAAAGCCCCGAAGCGCTGACCGCCGGCCTGCCCAAGGGTGGCATGCTGGCACCGTCGCTGGCGCTGGCCGCCTTGGCGGCAGCCGACCTCACCGCTGGCCTGGTGGAGCGACGCCCGCAGGCGTTGCCCCAGCAATTGGTGCCGATCTTACTGCTGCGCAAGGAGCAGGGCGGCTGCGTCTTGCTCGGCCGCACAGTGCGCAACGACGCCGAAGGCAAGCGCGCCTGCTTCTACCAGGTGATCCTGCCGGAAGTCAGCCGTGATGAGCCGGTGGAACTGGACCAGGCCGGCATGGACGCGCTGTACGCCGGCCACGCGATTCTGATCAAGCCTCGTGCCAAGGTCGACCTGCGCGCCGGCGATGAAACCCCGCGCCCGGCCGGCCACTGGTTGCTCAGCACCCTGTGGCGCTATCGCAGCTACTACCGCAGCGCGGCCATCGGCGCGGTGCTGATCAACGTGCTGGGCCTGGCCACCATTTTCTTCACCATGAACGTGTACGACCGCGTGGTACCGAACCAGGCGTTCGTCACGCTGTGGTCGCTGGGCATCGGCGTCTCCATCGCCATGATCTTCGAAGCGATTGCACGTTATGTGCGGGCGCACTTGCTCGACGTGGCCGGTAAAAAAGCCGACCTGGTGCTGGGCACGATGCTGTTCCGCCAGGCGCTGTCGATCCGCATGGAAAACAAACCGGCCTCGTCCGGCTCGTTTGCCAACCAGTTGCGCGAGTTCGAATCGGTGCGCGACTTCGCCACCTCGGCCACGCTGGCGGCGCTCACCGACCTGCCGTTTGTGCTGATGTTCGTCGGCGTGATCTTTGTGGTGGGCGGCCCGCTCGGCTGGGTGCCGTTGTTGCTGATCCCGCTGATCTTGATCATCAGCATCATCATCCAGTGGCCACTGGCGCGCACCATGAAAGAGAACATGCGCGAAGGCGCGCTCAAGCAAGGCGTGCTGGTGGAGTCGGTCGAAGGCCTGGAAACCCTCAAGGCCGTGGGCGGCGAAGCCTACATGCAGCGTCGCTGGGAAAACTTCAGCGCGCTGTCGGCGGCCACGTCCATGAAGTCGCGTTCGCTGTCGAGCCTGGCAACCGGCGTGGTGGCGTTCCTGCAACAGATCCAGACCGTGGTGCTGATCATCATCGGTGTGTACCTGATCGATGCCGGTGACCTGAGCATGGGCGGCCTGATCGCCACCGTGATGCTCGCCGGCCGCGCCACCGGGCCATTGGGCCAGGTGATCGGTTTGGCGGTGCGTTTCCAGCAAGCCAAGGCGGCGCTCGGTTCGCTCAATGGCCTGATGGCCATGCCGGTGGACCGCGACCCTAAAGGCCAGTACCTGTCCAAGCCGCCGCTGTCGGGCCAGTTGACCCTCAAGAACGTCGGCTTTTCGTACCCGGCACCGCCGATGCAGCCCAACCCGCCGGTGCTGCAAGGCATCAATATGACCGTTGCGCCCGGTGAGCGCGTGGCGATCCTGGGCCGCATCGGCAGTGGCAAGTCCACGCTGTTGCGGGTGATGGGCCGCCTGTACGCGCCGGTCGAAGGGCAGATGTTCACCGATGGCCTGGACGTCAACCAGATCGACCCGGCCGACTGGCGCAAAGCCGTCGGTTATGTGGGCCAGGATGCACGCCTGTTCTACGGCTCGCTGCGTGAAAACGTGATGCTCGGCCGCCCCGACGCCACCGCCGAGGAGTTCTTGCGAGTGCTGCGCCTCACCGGCCTGGACCACATTGCCGCCAAGCACCCCAAAGGCATCAACCTGCCGATTGGCGAAATGGGCGAGGGCTTGTCGGGCGGTCAACGGCAGTTGGTGTCCCTGGCGCGCAGCCTGTTGGCGCGGCCAAAAATGCTGCTGCTCGATGAGCCGACCAGTGCCATGGATACACAGACCGAGATGGCGTTCCTGGACCACCTCAAGCGTGCCACCGAAGGCCAGGCCATGGTGGTGGTGACGCATCGCCCTTCATTGCTGGCGCTGGTGGACCGCATCGTGGTGGTCGACGACGGCAAGATCGTGGCCGATGGCCCCAAGGCACAGATTCTTGAGGCGCTGTCGGGCAAGCCCGCCGCAAAAGCTGCGCCGACGCCAACGCCCACAGAGGCAACGGCCAAGGCGGCGCCGGCGAGGGCGCGCCCAGCCCCGGCGCCGGTGCGGGCGCCAGCAACAGAAGCGCCGGCGTTTCAGATCACCCCACGCACTCAGGTGCCAAC
Organism: Pseudomonas sp. GW821-FHT05H12; assembly: GCF_059419385.1. Classification (NCBI taxonomy): domain Bacteria; kingdom Pseudomonadati; phylum Pseudomonadota; class Gammaproteobacteria; order Pseudomonadales; family Pseudomonadaceae; genus Pseudomonas; species Pseudomonas sp. GW821-FHT05H12. The sequence continues at coordinate 81,256 of NZ_JBWKRS010000011.1, forward strand.
GAACAACGCAACACGACCCGCGGTCTCTCCTGTTTCAGGCCCCGCGACAGGCGAGGTAGCCCCGTGATCCGCACACTTTTCGGCCGTCAACCCAAGGCCAACCTCGAACCCGGCGATGCCGCGTTCATGAACGATGTCAAAGAGTCGTTGCTGTCCCAGACCACCCCCGGCTCCAAGCTGGTGTTGTACCTCATCGCCGCTGTGCTGGTGATCGGTGTGGTGTGGGCGTACTTCGCACGGGTCGAGGAAATCACCCTGGGCGAAGCGAAGATTATTTCCATGAGCCGCGAGCAGGTGATCCAGAGCCTGGAGGGCGGGATTCTGCTGGACATGAATGTGCGTGAAGGCGCCATCGTCGAAAAGGGCGACGTGCTGTTGCGCATCGACCCGACCCGCGCCGAGTCCAGCTACCGCGAAGTGCTGTCCAAGGTCATTGGCCTGAAAGCGTCGATCACGCGATTGCGTTCCGAGGCGTATTCCCAGCCGTTGCAATTCGACGACCAGGTCAAGCAAGACAAGGACGTGGTGGCCCAGGAAACCCGTGCCTACGAGTCGCGCAAACGTGCCCTCAACGACAGCATCAGTGCGTTGGAGCGCAGCTACCAGTTGTCGACCCGTGAAGTGCGCCTGGCCGAGCCGTTGGCGGCCAAGGGCCTGATGTCGGAAGTGGAGCTGTTGCGTATTCGCCGTTCGGCCAACGACATCAAGTCGCAAATCGTCGAGCGCACCAACAAGTTCCAGGCAGACGCCAACTCCGAGCTTTCCAAGCTGGAGCTGGAGCTGTCGCAGATCAGCGAAAACCTGATTGGCCGCGCGGATATCCGTGACCGCACCACCATCACCGCACCCGTGCGTGGCACCGTGAAGAACGTGCGGGTCAGCACCATTGGCGGGGTCATCCAGCCGGGTGAGCACATCCTTGAGATCGTGCCCCTGGAAGAACAACTGCTGGTGGAAGGCAAGATCCGCCCTTCGGATGTGGCCTTCTTGCGCCCGGGCCTGGCGGCGACCGTGAAGATCACGGCGTATGACTACGCGATTTATGGCGGCCTCAAGGGCCGGGTGGAACACATCAGCCCGGACACCCTCAAGGACGACCAGAAGGCGGCGTCGGGTCGCCCGGATGACACCTACTACCGCGTCCTGGTGTTGACCGACAGCAGTGAGCTGACGGCGGGCGGCAAGTCGCTGCCCATCATTCCGGGGATGGTGGCATCGGTGGAAATCCGTACCGGTGAAAAGACCATTCTTAATTACCTGCTCAAGCCCGTGCTCAAGGCGCGCGAAGCCTTCCGGGAGAGATGATCATGACTTACACACATGACCGACGGCCGATGCCGTCGGCACAGGGCACGGCTGCGCCGGCGTTTCGCCTGAGCCTGCTGGCCACACTGGTCTGGAGCCTGTCGGTTGGGTTGCATAGCGTGTCGGTCCAGGCCGATGAATTCCTCGCGTTTTTAGCGGCTGCACCTGGGAGGGATCTGCGTCCTGCCGTGCGTACGGTGGTGCGCGAAGCCGAACCGCGTCGCACAGAAGTGTTGGCTTTCCAGCCGGCAGTGGCAACGGCCTATACGCCACCGCCGCGTGCTGCGGTGGTGCGTGAAGCTGAACCGCGTCGCGCAGAAGTGGTGACGTTCCAGCCGGCAGCGCCAACGGCTTATACGCCACCGCCGCGTCCTGCGGTGGTACGTGAAGCCGAACCGCGTCGCGCAGAAGTCGTGACATTCCAGCCGGCAGCGCCAACGGCTTATACGCCAGCGCCGCGTCCTGCGGTGGTGCGTGAAGCTGAACCACGTCGCACAGAAGTGGTGACGTTCCAGCCCGCAGTGGCAAAGGCTTATACGCCACCGCCACGTCCTGCGGTGGTGCGCGAAGCCGAACCGCGTCGCGCCGAGGTGGTGACGTTCCAGCCGGCAGCGCCAACGGCCTATACACCACCGGCGCGGCCCGTGTCGTCGCGCAGCGAAGCACTGTCGTTTTCCAAGGTGGACGCCAACAGCGTGGCGAAGCCGGCCCCCCGTGCGCCTTCGACGGTGAACGTGGCACCTTCGCGCAGCGGCGAGCTGCCGGGGGTTTCGGCCTTGGCCACCTTGGGCGTTTCTGAGTCTGTGGCGATGCGGCAGGTCACTGCCGTAGGTCCGTCGGAATTCGAGCTGCGCGAGATCCTGCAGCGGGCCGTGCGCGCCGCTGCCGAGCGCAGCCCCAAGGTGCAGGCCGCTGTGGCCGAGCAGTATGCCGCCGACGCCGACATCGATGAAGCCAAGGGCCAGCGTTGGCCCCAGGTCGACCTGAGCACCACCGCCGGTTCCAAGAAGTTCGGCGGCTCGTCGGATAACGAAAGCTCGGGCAGTACCGGGATCAATTTGAGCATCGTCACCCCCGTGTATGACTGGGGGCGTATCCAGAGCACCATCGAGAGTCGTCGGCACCTGTCGGCGGCAGCCGCTTCGGCCATTGAGGCCGAGTTGGAAAAATCGGCCTTCGATGTGACCCACCGTATCGTCGAGCTGGGCAAGCAACGCCTGATCGTCGACCTCAGCCAGCAGTACGTTGATCGCATGAACGAGCTGGTGAAAATGTTGGCCGGTATCGTCGCCGTGGACAAAGGCCGCGCCAGTGAATTGACCCAGGCCAAGTCACGCCAGTTGCAGGCCCAGGCGGCACGCGATGCGGCCGATACCAAAGCCAAGGATGCCGAGATCAACCTGCGCAAACTGGTGGGTGACCGGCCAATCCCGATCCCGCGCACCCCGCAATGGAACATCCGCCTGGCCAACCTCGATGCGTTGCTGGGCAAGGTGGACAACCATCCCTCGCTCAATCAGGCGCGGGAGCAGACCGAGTCTGCCGAATTGCAGGCCAAGGTGGCGCGTGCATCGTCCTTGCCGCAGTTGAACTGGGTGATCAACAAGTCCACGGCTGATGATGCCTTGGGCCGTGAGCAGCCGTGGGAAACCCATTTGTCGTTGTCCTGGGGCGCCTTCCGGGGCGGCTCCACCCGCGCCTCGGAACGCGCGGCATTGCAGCGCGCTGAAGCCGGTCGCCAAACGGCCGAGCAACAGCGCCTGGACCTGGAATACGGCATTCGCACCGCCAACCATGAGGCCAAGACCTTCCTGGAGCGTGCCGAGTTGTACCGCAGCCTGACGAACGAGTCGGACGGCATTCGCGTGGCGTTTTACGAGCAGTGGTACCACTTGGGTAAACGTACCTTGCTCGACGTGTTGTCGGCCGAGTCCGATCACTACGGCAACCGCGTCAGCGAGATCAGTAACCGCTTCGACGGTTACCAGGCGATTTTGCGCCAGTACGCCGGCGCTGGTGCGCTGGGCGCCTGGTTGCGTGGGGAAGCACGATGAGCCTGGCTAAACACAAGCGTTCCAGCCCGGCCCAGCAGTTTCAGCACTGCGCCCAGGCGTTCCAGGCGGCCATGGCACGCAATGACTTTGCCACGGGGCTGGGCGCGGCCGAAGGCGCATTGAAGCTTGTGCCGCAGCATATGGGCGTGTTGTCGGATTACGCGTTGTGCCTGATGCGGCTCAATCATTTCAGCCAGGCGCACGCGGTGTACCTGCGGATCTTCAACGCACCGCCCGCCTTGCAAGCCCAGGCCAGCGCTACGTGGCTGGATGGGTTGGCTGAGGTCTGCGGCCGCCTGGGCTTGTACGACGACATACGCACCTATGGCAAGCTTTCACTGGAACGTGCCGACGCACGCCACGGCCATGCCGTCGAGCCGGGGCCGCGAGCGGCTGCACCGGCGGCCTTTGAGCCGGGCGCGCCTGAACGCAACATCATCGCCTACACCTTGTTCGGTGACAGCCCGCGCTATTGCGAGTCGGCTGTCGCCAATGTGCAGGTGGCCCGGGAGCTGTTTCCCGCGTGGCGTTGCCGTGTCTACCTGGATGACAGCGTGCCGGCGCTGATCCGGCAACGCCTGCTGGCGGCCGGCGCCCAGGTGATCGACATGAGCGGTTCGGCGCGTGACGGTGTGCACCCGTTGATGTGGCGTTTCCTGGTGGTGGATGACCCGGAGGTAGACCGCTACCTGATCCGCGATGCGGACTCGCTGCTGTCTGAGCGTGAGCAAGTGGCCGTCGAGCAGTGGCTGGCGAGCCCCTGCTGGTTTCACCATATGCGCGATTATTTCACCCACACCGAATTGATCCTGGCGGGGCTGTGGGGCGGTTGCCGTGGCGGTTTGCCTGCGTTGAAACCGCTGATGCAAGCCTGGCTGGCGCAGCAGTCCGACGTGACGCGCTTTGCCGACCAGTTGTTCCTGCGTGAGCAGGTGTGGCCGATGCTGCGCCAGAGCGTGTTGAACCATGATGAGTGGTTCGATTTTCATGACGCCCAGCCGTTTCCGGCGCATGCCCCGATTCGCTGGCAGACCGAGCGCTTTCATGTGGGCAGCAATGCGAGTTTCAAGGCGATCCGTGGCCCCAGCACCAAGGCCTGTGGTGAATACCAGGGCTGGCGTGTACTCGATCAGGCGGGCCAGGAAGTGTGCCGCTACCATTCGAAGGTACACGCGCAGTGCTGGTCGGCGGACCTGCCGTTTTTTGTCGCGGCGCCCCTCAGCGCCGGGCAGTGGCGGGTGGAACTGACGGACTAGCCGCCAGTGCCCCGGCGTTAGGCAATCTCGGCCAACAACTGTTGTTCCAGGGTTTGCATCACCGCCATGACGCGTTCCACTTGCGGGTGATACGCCCCGGGCGGATCTTGTTCGAGCAGGTCTTCCAACTGCGTGCAGGCCTCGACCAGTTGCTGGGCGCCGGCCATGAAGGCGCCGCCTTTGACTTTGTGGGTCAGCGTGCCGATTTTCCGGGTGTCGTTGGTACTCAGCAGCGCCTTGAAGCTGGCACGGTCTTCGTAGCTGGCATTGATGAATTGCTCGACCAGGGGCTTGTACGCGTCGGGCGCGAGGAATTTAAGCTTCTGCAATTCCCCGCCACTCGCGTTGGCCGCACCGGCGCGCCGGGCCGCTTCGGCAGAGACGGCACCGATGTGTTGGGCCAGGGCCTCAATGCCGGTCGGCTTGAACAGGCACTGGGTCATGCCCGCATCCAGGCAGTCCTGGATAACTTGCGACTGGGCATGGGCCGTCAGGCCAAAGATGGGGTGCGGGCTCATGGCCCGGTCCTGTTCCAGGTTGCGCATCTGGCGGGTCAGCTCATAGCCGTCCATCAGCGGCATATTGCAGTCGGTGATGGTCAGGTCGAAGGGCGGGTCGGCCTGCTTCCATTCGGCCAGGGCGGTTTCGCCATCGTCACAAGGCACCACGCGGTGCCCCAGGAACTCGAGTTGCTGGCACAGCAGCAAGCGATTGGGTGCGTGGTCCTCGACCACCAGGATGTTCAGGCGGTGGTTCGGTGTGCCGGGCGCTTGCGCCGGTTGTGAGGCGGGCGCAAGTTGGGTGCGCTCGGCGGCGAACTCCAGCTGGAAGCAGGAGCCTTGGCCGAGCGTGCTGGTGACGCTAAGGCGGGCGTCCAGCAACGCCGCCAGGCGTGTGCAAATGCTCAGGCCCAAGCCGGTGCCGCGCGCGCTACGGGTGCCGGACGCCACCTGCACGAACGGTTCGAAAATGGCCTTTTTCGCGGCTTCGCTCAAGCCCACGCCCGAGTCGCGTACCTCGATCAAATAGCGGCAAAACCCTGTGGTGGCGTCATCCGGCAATTGCTTGAGCGACAACGTCACCGACCCGTGTTCGGTGAACTTGATCGCGTTGCTGATCAGGTTGGCGATGATCTGGTTGAGCATCAACGAATCGATGATCACCAGCGGGTCATGGGCGTCGACCCGCAGGTCGAAGCCCAGGTGTTTGTTCTGTGCATTGACCTCGAACAGGGTGTGCACCGACTCCAGCAGTTCGATCAAGTGGGTGGGACGATGCAACGGGTGCATCGCGCCGGCTTCGATTTTCGACAGGTCCAGGATATCGCCGATCAATGACAGCAACGACTGCGCGGAGAGGTGCGCCACCCGCAGGTTTTCGTCCAGCTGTTCCGGGGTGCCACCGCGCACCCGCAGCATCTCGATCAGCCCGATCAGCGCACTGATGGGCGTGCGGATTTCATGGCTCATGCTCGCCAAAAAGGTCGACTTGGATTCGTTGGCATCATCGGCCGCTTCCTTGGCCAGCAGCAATTGCTCCATCAATTGCTCGCGCTCGCTGATGTCCAACCAGCCACCGATCACCCCGGAGAACTCACCGGCAGCGTTCTGGAAGGGCAGCGTCCAGTGGTAGATCTGGCGCTGCTGGCCGTCGATCTCGATGTCCAGGTCGGCGAAGGTCGGTTCCTGGCTCTTCTCGCTCTGTGCATAGATCTGCTGGTACTGGACGCTGAGCGCTGGCGAGATCACGCCGGTTTCACTCAGGGTCTTGCCGATGACTTCATCCTGGGTCGTGTGCAGAAACTCCAGGTAAGCCAGGTTGCACTGGGCCAGGCGCCCTGACTTGTCCCGCACATACAGCGCGATAGGGGAACCGTCGATCAAGGTTTTGCTGAACGCCAATTGGTCGCTGAGGGCGCGTTCGGCACTGCGCCGTTTGCGGATCTGGATCTGCAGGTAGTAGTTCCACACCAGAAACGCCAGGACAAACGCCACGGCCGCGCCAATGATGGGGTAGAGGTCATCCTTGTAGGCGTTCCACGAACTGGAAACGGCCGGCGCGGCATGGTTGCGCCAGCGGTCACTCAAGGTCTTGAGCTCTTCGGGGGGAATGCCCAGCAGCACCTTGTTGATGATGCTTTTGAGCTGCGGGTCGTCATCACCGACCGCCATGGCGATGCGGGCGGGGTATTCACCGATCACGGCACTGATCTGCAAGGCATCCTGGAAATGCTGCTTGATGAAGTAATCGGCGCCGATCTGGATATGCACCGCCGCGTCGACGTCGCCCTTGGAGAGCATTTCGATACCGCGCACGGCATTGGGAACCGGTACCTGGATGATCTGCGGGTAGTGCTGCGTCAGCCAGTTGGCCAGCGGGTTGCCGGTGGGAATGCTCAGGCGTTTGCCGTTGAGTGCGTCGAGGGTGTCCAGCGTGGTGCCCGAGCGTCGGGTCACCAGCACGAACGGGTTGATGAGGTAGGCCGGGTGAATTGTTCGGGCTTGAGACGCGCTTCGCCAATGCTGAGGGCGGCGATCAGGTCGGCCTGATTGTCCTGAAGCTGTTTGAGCATGGTGGGGATGCTGTTGCTGCGTACGATCTCCAGTTTCAGGCCGGTACGTTGGCTGACGATTTTCAGCAAGTCCGCGCTGAGGCCCTGGAACCCGTCATGATCATCAAAAAACGTCAGGGGCGCATAGGCACCGGCCACGAGAATCCGGACGGTCTTATGGCTGGCCAGCCAGGCCGTCTCGGCGGCATCCAGGTCCAGTGGCGGTTGGTCCACGACAAAGTTGTTGCTCAAGCCCCAGCGTGTGGTGATGCGCATCATGTCCAGGGGCGGGATGGCGTCGAGGGTGGTGTTGATCGCCTTCAACAAGTGCGGCTGGCGGTCGCTGACCGCGAAGTTGATGTCGGCCGAGGCGCGGGGGAGGGCGTCGCCCGAGATATATACGTCGTTGTTGTAGAGCAGGCGAATCATGAACTCCGCCGTAATTGCATCCATCCACATGGCGTCCGCCTGGTTGTACACCAGCGAAGTGAGGCCGATCAGGTGGTTGGAGTACTGGATCAATCGGGCTTTGGGGTACTGCGTATGCAGGGCCGCGCCGACGCTGTCGTCCCCCACGTAGGCCAGGCTCTGGCCGTCCAGGTCGGCGGTCGGCGGCAAGGTTTCGCCGATACGCCGGGCGATGACCTTGCGATTGAGCAGGTAGGGACGCGATTGTGTCAGCGCACCTTCCTGGCCTTGGGTGATGTCATGCAGCGCCAGCAGGTCCACTTCGCCTCGGGCCAGCGCCTCTCGTGCCTCTTTGGGGCTGGGGTAGCGCCAGATCTTCAAGCGCAGCCCGGTGGCGGCACGTATGGCGCCCAGGTAGTCCGCCGCCACGCCTTCGAACTGACTTTGGTCGAAGCCCATGTGCAAGGGCGGTAGCGCGCCGTTCCAGATCGCCACATTGATTTCGGGGCCGGTGGCGAGCCAGGCGCGGGTCTGGGTATCGAATTCGACGTGAGGAATGTTGGTGGGAGCGTTGACTAGCAGCTGCACCGGCTCACGGGGTTGCGCCAGGGCGCAGGTCGCAATCAACAGGATCAAGGTGCCCGTTAACCAGGCGAACAAACGTTGAAAGGTCTTCAAGGTGTCAGGTCCAGTAGGAAGCATTGACGTTCAAGCCCGGTAGGACGGGCGCCCTGAAAAATCAGCGTCCGTAGTTTCCGTCATTTTATTCTGTAAGATTTAATACCAGTCAACATAGCTCCCTGCCTGCATTCACGCTTGTGCAATATCTCCCTCTGGCATCCTTTTGTCGGTCTCTGGCCTGTGCCGCGGCTCTGTTTGAGCGCTTTTTTTCTGGAAAAAACGATGGGCTTTGCAGTCACGCCAGACTGACCGGTTTTATGCCGCATTAGTGTGCTGGTATTTATTTTATTTCAATAAAATCAATATGTTATATGTTGTGGTTCGCGGTTGTAGGTCGAATCCTCAGAATCGCTATTCCCAGGTTTTTTTTCTCTCAGACTTAGGATAGTGTGTGTTTATAATGGCGAATGACCTGTCAGGTAATTCGCGCAATTTCGTGTGTATCCGGAGGGCTTTACGATGAGATGGTCGGTCGTTTCACCGCTCAAGGTGGCGCTCCTGGATGACCACGCGTTGATACGTGACGCACTGACGGTTCGTTTGTCCTCCGAGTCCGACATCAAAGTCGTCGGCGTGTATTCCCAAGGTAACCAGCTTCTGCAGGCGCTACGTGAAGAGGCAATCGACCTGGTGCTCCTCGATTACCAATTGAGCGATGGTGAACTCGACGGCTTGCGGCTGATTCAGCTGTTGCGCGGCCATCATCCTGACTTGCGCATCCTGGTGCTTTCGTCCATGGAACGGCCCGCGACGGTCAATATGGCCATACGCGCGGGTGCCAACGGTTTCTTCGGCAAGTCACAGAACCCTGAGCACTTGGTACGCGCGATTCGCACGGTGGCGCTGGACCGCTTGTACCTTTCGCCGGCCATGGCCTCAGAGTTGGATTCAACCCCCGAAACACCCACTTCTGCGTCGGTTGAGGAAGGCGATTCGGGCTCTGAACAACTGGTCAACTACCCTGCGTTGTCGCCCAAGGAGCGTGAAGTGCTGCGTTGCTGCCTTGAGGGGATGTCCGTCTCGCAAATTGCCGTCAAGTTCCTGCGCAGTCGCAAGACGATCAGCGGTCAGAAACAGGCCGCATTACGCAAACTGAATGTGCGCACCGATACGGAACTGTTCAAGTTACACCTGCACCTCAAGGACATCTGAAGCGATCACCTGGCCCGATGGTCAGTTCTCGGTATAGAAAATATGCCGGCCTATGCGCATTTTTTTCTGAAAGGATCGACTCCAGTAGGGTTGGATGTTTGAGGCATGAAAGTGCGTGGCGCCGCCGGTGGGATCCTTGTGCTCTCCGTTGAGCACTTGCGTCGCGATGGTCTTGGCCTTGCGCCACGCCTTTTCTTCCTTCGGTTGGCGCTGGGCATTGGAGTGCGTCCAGGAAAACTGCCGTTCCCGGTATACCTCCCTGCAAATGTTTTCCGTCTGCCAGCCGGCGCGGTTCATGGTGACGCTTGCCACCGCGATTTGGCCGTTTTCGGGCTCTCCACGGGACTCGTGATAAATATTTAATGCTAAACACAAGAGTGTATTGGCGGTGTTCATTGATAGACCTCTAGTGCAATCCAACCTCCTTGATCTTGAGATAAATAAGGTGCAGAAGTGCACGCCTATCTTTTACGGGTGGAGTTTGCGGGTGTTTTGATTAATCGTGTGAATTAGGGTGAGCACGGCGCGGGTGTTACACCGAATGTGTCAAGGACAACCCATTGCGCCTGGCTATTTCATACAACTCAATGGTCGTGTTGGCGTTCAACTTCAATGACAGCCTGGCTTTATAGGTGCTCACGGTTTTGTTGCTCAGGTGCATGCTTTCGGCAATGGACTTTTGAGTTTGCCCGCAAGACAGCCTTTGCAGAATGCACAGTTCTCTCAGGGACAGTGAACTCAACAGTTTTTCATCCTTTCGGGTGTCATGTTCCACACCAACAGCGGCGGGCCCTCTGTTCGGGAAGTAGTTGTACCCCGTTGCGATTATTCGGATGGAATCGATTAATCTGGACGGTTCTTCATGCTTGTAGACCAGGCCGTGTGCACCCTCTGACATACAGCGTTCGGTAATGGTGTTCGAGACTAAACTCGTAAATACCACTATCTTCGTGGGGATCCTTTGCAGATTTAATTGCCTGATCAAGTGCAGGCCATCCAGTTCGGGTTGTGCGACATCCAGTAGTAAAAAGCCAGGGCGAAGTGAGGCGCATAGCTCTAATGCGTCTTTCGCAGTGTTGGCTTCACCGACAACTTTGTGCCCGTGGTCATTCAGTATTTTACGAAGACTCAGGCGGACGATCGGATGATTGTCGGCGATTACGGTTCTGTTGTTCACGGTGTGGCTCGGGTATGAATTGAGTTGAGGCAATTCTTACCGTTACTTACGAGATTGGCAATTTTTCAGAGTGCTTTTGAGACAAGTCTTAAGTTTGTTTTTTGTATAGGCTGAGGCGCGCGGGGTTTAAATGTTTATAAACGTTGAGTGATTTCTGCTGCGTCACCGATTCGCGCAGTTCTACAAAAGAACGTTATGGCGCCCGACCTCTCCACGGGCAAAGGCGATGCGGTTTGCGGCTGCGGTGTCTGGGGCGCATCTTTTAGGCTTTTGAAACCCCTCGATATTCTGTAGCCTTGCGCAGCTTCACCCGTGCTTGATGAACACAATCACTTCGTCCGGCGGTGCCCGAAGGGGCCCAGAGCCGGTGGTACACTCGACTTTCGCGCAACTGCGCCTGCAGGTCTTGCGAACATGACGCACATTTCCGAACGCCTTCTGGTTCAAGCCCACCTCGATGCCAAGCAGCCCAAGGCCCTGAGCATCGAAGAAGAGGCGAGCCTGCGCGCCGCCATCGCTGCCGAGCTCAAGGCTCAAGACGCGGTGCTGGTCGCCCACTTCTATTGCGACCCGGTGATTCAGGCCCTGGCCGAAGAAACCGGCGGCTGTGTCTCCGACTCCCTCGAAATGGCACGCTTTGGCGCTGCCCACCCGGCCAAGACCGTGTTGGTGGCTGGCGTGCGTTTCATGGGCGAGACCGCCAAGATCCTCACTCCCGAAAAACGCATTCTCATGCCCACCCTGGAAGCCACCTGCTCCCTGGACCTTGGCTGCCCAGTGGATGAGTTTTCGGCATTCTGCGACCAGCACCCCGAGCGCACCGTGGTGGTGTACGCCAACACCTCGGCGGCGGTCAAAGCCCGCGCCGATTGGGTGGTGACCTCCAGCTGCGCGCTGGAAATCGTCGAAAGCCTGATGGACAACGGCGAAACCATCATCTGGGGCCCGGACAAGCACCTGGGCACCTATATCCAGCGCCAGACGGGTGCCGATATGCTGCTGTGGGACGGTGCGTGCATCGTGCACGAGGAGTTCAAGTCCAAGCAGTTGGAGGACATGAAGGCGCTGTACCCGGACGCCGCGATCCTGGTTCACCCGGAGTCGCCGACCTCGGTGATCGAACTGGCAGATGCCGTCGGCTCTACCAGCCAGCTGATTGCCGCCGCGCAGCGCTTGCCGAACAAAACCTTCATCGTGGCCACTGACCGCGGCATCTTCTACAAGATGCAGCAGCTGTGCCCGGACAAGGTTTTTGTCGAAGCGCCTACCGCCGGCAACGGCGCTGCGTGCCGCAGTTGCGCACACTGCCCGTGGATGGCGATGAACACCCTGGAGCGCACGTTGCAGTGCCTGCGTGAGGGCAGCAACGAGATCTTCGTGGAGCCTTCGGTGATCCCGCATGCAGTGCGCCCGCTCAAGCGCATGCTCGACTTCACCCAGGCTGCGCGACTGAAGCTGGCCGGTAACGCCTGACTTCGTTGTGTGGGAGCTGGCTTGCCTGCGATAGCGGTCTATCAGTCAATATTGCAGTGACTGGACTGACGTTATCGCAGGCAAGCCAGCTCCCACATTTGCATCTTCGCTAGCCTGGAATTACTTCTTTTGCTTGGGGATATGTACCAGCTGCGTGTCCGAGTAGATGTCATGCCAGCTGCGTTTGCGCTTATCAAACAGCGACCAGATAAACCCCAGCCCCACGCATAGCCACGACGCAATCGACACCACAAAGCGCAGCAGCGCCTGCCACAGGCTGATGCGTGAGCCATCGGCGTTCTGTACACGCACACCCCACACCTGCATGCCCAGGGTCTGCCCCGAATGGGTCCAGAATTTGGCGAAGAAACCAAACAGCACGAAAAACAGGATCGTCGACAGCAACGGGTCGCCGTCCAGTGCGCCGGACTCGGTGAGCGTGCGCATCCTGGCCTCGCCGATAAACGCCATCCACACCAGCTTGTAGAGGAATGCGGTGACGATCAGCAGGGCGGTGCACAGCAGGAAGTCATAGAACATGGCTGCCAGACGCCGGCCAAGGCCAACGGCGGGGAAATCGCCCTGGGGGGTCAGCAAGGGTTTGGACATGGCAGGGCTCTCAGAATAAAAAAGTCATTCTACGAACAAACGCGCATAAAAAAGCCCCTGATGTCACCATCAGGGGCTTTTTGTCGCAGGAAGGATCAGCCTTCTGCTTGTACTTCGTCAGCCTGCATGCCTTTCTGGCCTTGCACGGCTTTGAACGTGACCTTCTGGCCTTCTTTCAGGCTCTTGAAGCCGTTGCCCTGGATAGCGCGGAAATGCACGAACAGATCCGGACCGCTTTCTGGAGTGATAAAACCAAACCCTTTCTCGTCGTTAAACCACTTGACGGTGCCGCTCTGACGATCTGACATTTTCTTCTTTCCTTTGACGCTAAAAATTAATGACAGCCCCTTTCGCATGAAAGAGTACTGGGCTGAGTTGCAGGAAAGTAAGAGACGTCGAACGGGTTGTAGCACAACTACTTCAGCTACTGCCCAGGTCCAGGTTCAAAGCGACCCATGCAAACACAGTGAACAAACTCTACGCCAACTAAAGGAGAAAAAACAAGCCCTGCCCAAGACCCAGGTTTTGCTCGGCTTTGTGACACTTTGGTCAACAATGTGGATCCCACTTATTCGATAGAGTTGATCACTTGTTATAGGTTATTCCCTAGTGCATTGACTATCGTCAATGCACTGTTTTATGGCGGTTGCGTTACAGTTTAGTGCACATTAACGCAACCGCGTTACTTATAGAAACAGTCACTCAGCCACGGTAGTAACGTTGCGGCACAAATGGCATTTTACTTACACGTAGTGGCACCTTTTTCCCACGTACCAACGCAGACACTTCGGTGTCCAGTGCGATGAACGCGCTGTCCAGGTAACCCATGGCCAGCGGGCCGCCCAGCGTCGGGCCAAAACCGCCGCTGCACACGCTGCCGATGACGGTGCCGTGTTCATCGACGATTTCTGCGCCTTCACGCACCGGGGTGCGCTCTTGAGGCAATAGGCCGACGCGCTTGCGGCTCACACCGGCTTGTTGCTGGGTGAAGATCCGGTCGGCGCCCGGGAACCCACCGGCGCGCGCGCCATCGGCACGGCGGGCCTTGGAGATCGCCCACAACAGGCTGGCTTCGATTGGCGTGGTGTCGGTGTTCATGTCGTGGCCGTAGAGGCACAGGCCGGCTTCCAGGCGCAGGGAGTCGCGGGCGCCCAGGCCGATGGCCTGTACTTCGGTCTCGGCCAGCAGGCTGCGGGCCAGGCTCTCGGCGTTGGCGGCGGGCACCGAGATTTCGAAACCGTCTTCACCGGTGTAGCCCGAACGGCTGACGTAGCAGTCCACGCCCAGCAGGCGCAGGGTGGCGAACTGCATGAAGGTCATCTTGGTGACTTCCGGTGCCAGGCGCGCCAGCACCTTCACCGCTGCCGGGCCTTGCAGGGCCAGCAGTGCACGCTCTTCAAACAGCGGCTCGATGCTGCACTGGTCGCCGATGTGCTTGCGCAGGTGGGCCAGGTCCTGGTCTTTGCAGGCAGCGTTGACCACCAGGAACAACTCGTCGTTACCCAGGTTGGCCACCATCAGGTCGTCGAGGATGCCGCCCTGTTCGTTGGTGAACATGGCGTAGCGCTGCATGCCCACCGGCAGGTCGATGATGTCGACCGGCACCAGGGTTTCCAGGGCCTTGGCGGCGTTCGCGCCGGTGAGGCGGATCTGGCCCATGTGGGACACGTCGAACAGCCCGGCCTGATCACGGGTGTGCAGGTGTTCTTTCATCACGCCCAACGGGTATTGCACCGGCATGTCGTAGCCGGCGAAGGGCACCATACGTGCGCCCAGCTCGATGTGGAGTGCGTGCAACGGGGTTTTCAACAGGGTTTCGGTGGACATATTCAGCTCCTGAAAAACGTGCTGGCGCGCCTTGGGGCGTCAGCACTCGATAATGTTGACCGCCAAACCGCCACGGGCGGTTTCCTTGTATTTGCTTTTCATGTCGGCGCCGGTCTGGCGCATGGTGCGGATGACTTTGTCGAGGGACACAAAATGCTGCCCGTCCCCACGCAACGCCATGCGCACCGCATTGATGGCTTTCACTGAACCCATGGCATTGCGCTCGATGCAGGGCACCTGCACCAGCCCGCCAATCGGGTCGCAGGTGAGGCCGAGGTTGTGTTCCATGCCGATCTCGGCGGCGTTTTCCACCTGGGAAACCGTGCCGCCCAACACTTCACACAGCGCACCGGCCGCCATGGAACAGGCCACGCCCACTTCACCCTGGCAGCCGACTTCGGCGCCGGAGATCGAGGCGTTTTCCTTGTACAAAATGCCGATGGCGGCAGCGGTGAGCAGAAAGCGCACCACGCCGTCTTCGTTCGCGCCCGGGATAAAGCGCATGTAGTAATGCAGCACCGCTGGCACGATCCCGGCCGCACCATTGGTGGGCGCGGTGACCACGCGCCCGCCGTTGGCGTTTTCTTCGTTGACGGCCAGGGCGTAGAGGTTGACCCAGTCCAGCACCGACAACGGATCGCGCAGTGAGGATTCCGGGTTCTTGCACAACTGACGGTGCAGGGCGGCAGCACGACGCTTGACCTTCAAGCCGCCCGGCAAGATCCCTTCATTGCGACAACCTGCGTCCACACAGTCCTGCATCACCTGCCAGATCTTCAGCAACCCGGCGCGGGTTTCCGCCTCTGGGCGCCACGCACTTTCGTTGGTCAACATGACCTGGCTGATGGACAGCCCGTAAGTGGTGCAATGGTTGAGCAAGTCTTTGCCGTGTTTGAACGGAAAGGTCAGGGGCGTGGCGTCTTCGACAATGCGGTCGGCGCCGGCGGCGTCTTCGTCCACCACAAAACCACCACCCACCGAGTAATACTCGCGGCTGCGGATCTGGATATTGGCGGCGTCGAAGGCGCGAAAAATCATGCCGTTGGGATGGTAGGCGAGGGGTTTGCGAATCATCGCCAGGTGTTCTTTCTCGTTGAACGCAATGCTGTGTTCACCGAGTAAATTCAGGCGGCCGTCCTTGCGCATCTGCGCCAGGCGGGCGGCGACGGTTTCGGTATTCACGGTGTCCGGGTGTTCGCCTTCCAGGCCCAGCAACACGGCCTTGTCGCTGCCGTGGCCTTTGCCGGTGGCGCCCAGCGAGCCGTAGAGTTCCACCTTGACGCAGGCGGTGGCGCTCAACAGGTTGTCACGCTTGAGGCCCTCGACGAATCGAGCGGCGGCGCGCATCGGGCCGACGGTGTGGGAGCTGGAGGGGCCGATGCCAATCTTGAACAGGTCGAACACGCTGAGGGACATGGTTGTTCTCCGGTTTCTTATTATTTTCTGAAGGTGCTCGGTCCAACTGTGGAGGCGGGCTATGTGGGAGCTGGCTTGCCTGCGATAGCATCACCCCTGTCTACTTGATAGACCGAGGTGCCTGCATCGCAGGCAAGCCAGCTCCCACAAAAGCCAGCTCCCACATTGGACTGTGTTCCGTCAGTCGGTTACGCGTAGCTCTCGATCGACGGGCAAGCGCACACCAGGTTGCGATCACCAAACACGTTGTCCACACGCCCGACCGGCGGCCAGTACTTGCCTTCGATCAACGACGGTACTGGGTACACCGCCTGCTCGCGGGTGTAGGGGTGGGTCCACTCGCTCACCAGTTCTGCAGCGGTGTGCGGCGCGTTTTTCAGGGGGTTGTCGTCCTTGTCCAGGGTGCCGTTTTCCACTGCGCGGATTTCTTCGCGGATGGCGATCATGGCGTTGCAGAAGCGGTCCAGTTCTTCCTTGGATTCACTTTCGGTCGGCTCGATCATCAAGGTGCCGGCCACCGGGAACGACATGGTCGGCGCATGGAAGCCGAAGTCGATCAGGCGCTTGGCCACGTCGTCCACGCTGATGCCGCTGCTGTCTTTCAAGGGGCGCAGGTCGAGGATGCATTCGTGCGCCACCAGGCCGTTGCTGCCGGTGTAGAGCACCGGGTAGTGCTCTTCGAGGCGACGGGAAATGTAGTTGGCATTCAGGATCGCCAGCTGCGAAGCGCGCTTGAGGCCTGCGCCGCCCATCATGCTGATGTACATCCAGGTGATCGGCAAAATGCTCGCACTGCCGAACGGTGCCGCGCACACCGCGCCTTCCTTGCGTTCCATGGCCGCGTGGCCGGGCAGGAACGGCGTGAGGTGCGACTTGACGCCAATCGGGCCAACGCCCGGGCCGCCACCGCCGTGAGGGATGCAGAAGGTCTTGTGCAGGTTCAGGTGGGACACGTCGCCGCCGAACTTGCCCGGGGCGCACAGGCCGACCATGGCGTTCATGTTGGCGCCGTCGATGTACACCTGGCCGCCGTTGTCATGGATGATCCCGCAGATTTCGCGGATGCCTTCCTCGAACACGCCGTGGGTGGACGGGTAGGTGATCATCAGCGCCGCCAGGTGATCGCGGTGCTCGATGGCCTTGGCGCGCAGGTCTTCGATGTCGACGTTGCCACGCGCATCGCAGGCGGTCACCACCACGCGCATGCCCGCCATGTTGGCGGTCGCCGGGTTGGTGCCGTGGGCCGACGACGGGATCAGGCAGATGTCGCGGCGCTCATCGCCACGGCTCTGGTGGTAGGCACGGATGGCCAACAGGCCTGCGTACTCACCCTGGGAACCGGCGTTCGGTTGCAGGGAGATCGCGTCATAACCGGTGGCCGCGCAGAGCATGGCTTCCAGGTCGGAGGTCAGCTCGAGGTAGCCGGCGCTTTGCTCAGCCGGGGCGAACGGGTGCAGGGCGCCGAACTCGGCCCAGGTCACCGGGATCATTTCGCTGGCAGCGTTGAGCTTCATGGTGCACGAGCCCAGCGGGATCATGGTGCGGTCCAGCGCCAGGTCCTTGTCGGCCAGCTTGCGAAGGTAGCGCATCAGCTCGGTTTCGGAGTGATAGCGGTTGAACACCGGGTGGCTGAGCACGGGCGACTGGCGCAGCAGGGCGGCTGGCAGCGTGCTTTCAGTCCGGGCGAAAGCGGGCAGGGCCTTGCCGTCGGCGAAGATCGACCACAGGGTTTCGATATCGGCCTGGGTGGTGGTTTCGTCCACCGATACACCCAGACGCTCGCCATCCACCACACGCAGGTTGATGCGCTGGGCGCGGGCCTTGTCGTGCAGGGCGGCGGTGTTGGCGCCGGTGTTGAGGGTCAGGGTGTCGAAGAAGTGTTCCTGCTCGACCTTCTGGCCCAGTGCGGTCAGGCCCTTGGCCAGGATCGCGGTCAGCTGATGTACACGCTGGGCGATCTGGGTCAGGCCTTTGGGGCCGTGGTACACGGCGTACATGCTGGCGATGTTGGCCAGCAGCACTTGGGCGGTGCAGATGTTCGACGTGGCTTTCTCGCGGCGGATATGTTGCTCGCGGGTCTGCATGGCCAGGCGCAGGGCCGGCTTGCCGAAACGGTCGACAGACACGCCGACCAGACGGCCCGGCATGTCGCGCTTGAACGCATCCTTGGTGGAGAAGTACGCCGCGTGCGGGCCTCCGAAGCCCAGCGGCACGCCGAAGCGTTGTGCGCTGCCGATGGCCACGTCGGCGCCGAACTCACCCGGCGGGGTCAGCAGGGTCAGGGCCAGCAGGTCGGCGGCCACGGCCACCAGGGCGTTGGCGGCGTGGAAACGCTCGGTCAGTGCGCGGTAGTCGAATACGTCGCCGTTGCTCGCCGGGTATTGCAGCAGGGCGCCGAAGAACGGGCTGACGTCAGTCAGTTCGCGCTCATCGCCCACCACCACGTCGATACCCAGCGGCTCGGCACGGGTGCGCAGCACGTCGAGGGTTTGCGGGTGGCTGTGGATCGAGGCGAAGAAAGCGTTGCTGCCCTTGTTCTTGCTCAGGCGCTTGCAGAAGGTCATGGCTTCGGCGGCGGCGGTGGCTTCGTCGAGCAAGGAGGCGTTGGCGATCGGCAGGCCGGTGAGGTCGCTGATTAGGGTCTGGAAGTTCAGCAGCGCTTCCAGGCGGCCTTGGGAGATTTCTGGCTGGTACGGGGTGTAGGCGGTGTACCAGGCCGGGTTTTCCAGCAGGTTGCGCAGGATCGGCGACGGCGTGTGGCAGTTGTAGTAGCCCTGGCCGATGTAGGTCTTGAACAGTTGGTTCTTGCCGGCGATGGCCTTGATCTTGGCCAGGGCCTCGGCTTCGCTCAGGCCGTCTTCCAGGCCGAGCACGCTGGTGCCCTTGATGCTTTCCGGGATCACGCTGGCGCTCAGGGCTTCCAGGGAGTCAAAGCCCAGGCTGGCGAGCATTTGCTGCTCGTCTTCCGCGCGCGGGCCGATGTGGCGGGCGATGAATTCGTTGGCGGTGGTCACGTCTTGTAAAAAAGAGTGTGCGGTCATGGCGCGCTCCTAGGCTTCAGCGTTGGCTTTGATCAGGCGGTCGTACGCGTCCTGATCCAACAGTTTAGCTACCGCCCCGGCATCGGCCGGTTTAAAGCGGAAGAACCAGCCTTCGCCCATCGGGTCTTCGTTGACCAGTTCCGGGCTGTCGCTGAGTGCGTCGTTCACTTGCAGCACTTCACCGGCCAGGGGCATGTACACGCCGCTGGCGGCCTTGACCGATTCCACGGTGGAGGCTTCGGCGCCTTTCTCGTAGGCCTGCAACTCCGGCAGTTGCACGAAAACCACATCACCCAGCGCGTTCTGCGCGAAAGCGGTGATACCCACGGTGACGCTGCCGTCAGCTTCGGCGCGCAGCCATTCGTGATCTTCAGTGAAACGCAACTCGCTCATGGAAACTCCTCGGGGCCAGATTCGTCTGGTGGACGGGATTGGAATAATGGGGAGTTGCTTAGCAAAATCGCGGCCAAGGTTATTAAATCGTTACAAAACAATAACTTAGAGAAATTGGTTATAGCGTTATGCGGTTTGGCTGTAGCGATTTCGCTACACTCAGGCGCAAGAAAAAAAGCCTATGTGGATCAAAGCCTTGCATGGCGCGCAAAAAACAGGGTTGTAGCGATATCGTTACGCTGTAGCGCTTTCAGTACAGCCGATGTCGTTCTCAGACCAAAATCTGGAATGCACGCCTGGCATTTGGAAGGCATGCCTGAAATTTGGAATGCATGACTGAAATTTGGAATGCACCCTTTGTAGGAGCCCGGGGGGGGGGGGGGGGGGGGGGGGGGGGGGGGGGGGGGGGGGGGGGGGGGGGGGGGGG